>NZ_QTLZ01000009.1:82092-194576 GCF_003635425.1 Parabacteroides sp. AF27-14 | reverse complement strand
CACACGTTCTTTTAATTGTTAATTACGTGTGAAGTAAATCTGTATCATGTCATTCTATGTCGGCACATTAAAAATGTAATTATTTTGAAATAATATGCAGCGTTTATCGTTTTATAAGCATCTAAGCTTATATAGTCATAAAAACAAGTTAGACATGAAGCCATTGATTTTATCTTTTTTTGCGGTTTTATTAGGATACTCATTCTTTTTCGATAAAGATGATGAAATAAAATTGCGTAATGTTGACCAGATATCGTTGGAATCTAATTCTACGATGCCTGAGAGGGGTGATTCTGTCACTTTGTATGCGAAAAGGCTCCCTAATACTCCGGAATATATTTTACGAATCGCAAAACCGGAGGATTATCTCTTTACGAAATAAAATTTTCGTGTTAAAATATTTGTTTATTTGACGAATATTGCTATGTTTGTGCCCATGTAACTTTTAATGCGTGGGATATGGATTTGAAATCTACTCAATATATAGAAAAAACAGGAAGTGTCGCAAAGGCATTCCTGTTTCTTTTTCTTCTCTTTCTATCAAGCATATATAATCTGTTTAAGTTTGCCAGCCTTGAAAATGAGGAGGTAGAAGTATCAGATATGGTGCTACCTTCTAAGACTTCCGGTGATGTCGAGTATATAGAACAAGATGACTTATCTGCAAACTGTAAATTCCTAATCGATAGAACTACTCACTGGTTGGGCTGAGTAAGCCCTTATCTGATCCGTGTGAGTGCATAGAAGGATAAGGGGGACTTATTTTAGATAATTAAACGATTTTCTCCAATAGATTGTATTCCGGTATATCTTCGAGGAAAGCATACGTCTGTTTCTCATAGTCAATTTTGCAACAAAAATGACGGATGCCGTTGCTTACGGTTAAGTATTTTACGTGTAAGACCATGTTATAACGTACGATTTGATCGAATACAGCGCTTGTTATCTCGATATGTGGAGCTTTATATTCAATAATCATTAGAGGTGCTAGAAACCGATTGTATGCAACGGTATCGCATCGCTTGGATGTTCCGTTTAGTTTTACCGCTACTTCATTCGCTAAAAGTTCTTGAGGATAGTTTTTTTCCGTGACCAAATAGTTCACGAAATGTTGTCGTACCCATTCCTCTGGCGTTAATGCGACAAATTTTCGGCGTACAGGATCCCAAATAGAAGGCTTTCCTGCTTTCTCCGTAACTTTGACTGAGAATTTTGGTAGATTTAATGGGAGCATTTGCTATATTTGCTATTTATATTCTAACTAAAATGCACCTCAAAGGTAGTTATTTATGAGAACAAAACAAGAAATCGTAGAAAATTGGCTGCCTCGTTATACCGAGCGAAAGCTAGAAGACTTCACTAAGCACATATTACTCACTAACTTTACTAAATATGTCGAGATATTTGCGGATCATTTTAATGTCCCGATTTTGGGATTGAAAAGTTCGATGCCCAATGCCTCGGCAGAAGGGATTACCATTATCAATTTTGGGATGGGAAGTGCGAACGCTGCTACAATCATGGATTTATTATCAGCAGTCATGCCCAAAGCGGTGCTTTTCCTCGGTAAATGTGGAGGATTAAAAAGAGCGAATGTATTAGGGGATTATGTATTGCCAATAGCGGCGATCCGAGGTGAGGGAACGTCGAATGAGTATTTACCACCTGAGGTACCTTCATTGCCCGCTTTTTCAATGCTTCGTGCCATTTCTTCCGCCATACGTGATCATGGAAAAGATTATTGGACAGGTACGATTTACACGACAAATCGCAGGGTTTGGGAATACGATAATGCTTTCAAGGAATATCTTCGTAGTACGCATGCCACTGGTATCGATATGGAAACCGCAACCTTGCTTACTGCCGGTTTCGCTAACCAAATACCTACGGGTGCATTGTTGATGATATCGGATAAACCGATGGAAGAAGATGGTGTAAAAACAGAAGCGAGTGACCGGAAGGTAACTCAACAATTTGTAGGAGAACAGGTAATGTTGGGAGTTGAAGCTCTTCAACAGATTTTGGATGGTAAGAAAACCATCCGTCATATCCGTTTTAGTTGGTAATAGCGAAACCTCATAATTTATGGCAAAAAAAGAAATTACTTTCGAGGAGATTTGTAGAGATATAACAGCAAGGAAGTTTCAGCCTGTTTATGTGTTAATGGGCGAAGAGCCTTTCTTCATCGATCAAATAACAGATTTGTTATTAAAAAGCGTATTAGAGGAATCTGAGAGAGATTTCAATCAGATTATTCTATACGGCGCAGATACAGATGCTATTTCTATTATCAATGCGGCACGTCGTTTTCCGATGATGTCCGAATATCAATTGATCGTTGTTCGAGAGGCTCAATTAGTGAGAGATATAGAGTTGCTGAGCAGTTATGTGAAGAATCCTTTGTCATCAACTATTTTGGTCATAAATTACAAATATAAGACTTTAGATCGCCGTCGTGCGTTAGCGGCCGCAACCGATAAAAACGGTATTTTATATGAGTCAAAAAAGATCCCGGATTATAAAATGCCGAGTTTTATCACCTCTTTGATGCAACAGCGTTCTATCGGTATCGATCCAAAAGCCGCTCAAATGCTCTCAGATTTCCTTGGAAACGATTTAAACCGTCTTAATAAGGAATTAGATAAGCTGGCAATTATCTTGGCTGAAAAGGCCTCAAAACGCATCACACCGGAATTGATCGAGCAAAATATAGGGATTAGTAAAGAATACAATAACTTTGAGCTGATAAAGGCACTTGCCATGAAGGATATATTAAAGGCTAACCGGATCGCTCAGTATTTTGAGAAAAACCCTAAAAGTAATCCGATACAGATGACACTTCCTGTATTATTTAACTATTTCTCAAACTTGCTGATTTGTTATTATTCAAAGGATCGATCGGAATCAGGATTGATGACCGCACTTGGTTTACGGGGAACTTATCAAGTAAAGGACTATCTTTTGGGGATGAAAAATTATCCAGCGATGAAAGTTTTTAATTTGATCAGCGATATCCGAACGACTGACGCAAGATCTAAGGGAGTGGAAAACTCTTCAGCGACAGATGCAGATTTACTAAAAGAATTACTTTACAAAATTTTACATTAAACAGAAATCATAGACTTAGTGCAGGCAAAAGGGCCTTTTTTCCTAGAATGATGAAAAAGTCAAACTGGAAAAAGAGGCCTTTTTGTTTATTTATCAATTAATTACGCATATTTTATCTCTCTGAGATTTTAAAATTTATTCAATCACGTATCTTCTTCCTCAAAAATTCCAAGAAATCCATACTTAAAGCTATAATCGGTATAGCCATAGATTGCCTTCATTATCCGTTAAAGGAAAAATAGACAAGTTGGCAGTAAAATAAATAGAGTAAAATTATATTGTATACAAATATAACCGAGAAATAGATGTTTACAATCATATATACAATAAAAGTATTTGAGTAGATTACAAATGTTGGTGGTTTTTGTAATCATTATATAGGCGTTACAAATGTATCATATTTACATTACTAATATAAATCATGGATTACTATATATTTCTTTATCCACGTAAGATTTGCTATAAATTATAAATAACCAGTTTTTTATATAGAAATATTGATTGTTTACATTAACTAAACATGTTTTTTCGTCTACAAACGTATAAAAACCCCCTAACTATACATCATATGTATTATTATATTTACATATAGATCAGATATATATGCTATTTTTCTAAAGTTTTTCTAAATACTCTATACCTCCTTCTTGAACACGGTTTACAGTTCTACCCATCACATATGTATCGGCGTGACACATATGTATTAATTTAGTTTTATAAAAATAAATTGCACAAATGGAAATATTGATTTATCTTTGTATCTAGTTTACTTTATGGAGATTTATCTTAGTAAACGGTCATAATGGCAGTATTCTAGTAAGAATTTAAGATATATATGAATATGAGAGATCGTATTTTAAAAATAATGGAACGTGAAGGACTTACCCCTTCTAAATTTGCCGAATCGATCGGTATACAGCGTTCGGCAATGTCACATATTATATCTGGGAGAAATAATCCGAGTTTGGATGTTCTGCTAAAAATACTGGAACGGTTCACTTATGTTGATTCTGACTGGCTATTGTTTGGCAAAGGCGAAATGATCCGAGAACATGTGTTAACTGAACCTAATTTGTTTACAAATATG
This sequence comes from Parabacteroides sp. AF27-14, assembly GCF_003635425.1. Lineage (NCBI taxonomy): Bacteria > Pseudomonadati > Bacteroidota > Bacteroidia > Bacteroidales > Tannerellaceae > Parabacteroides > Parabacteroides sp. AF27-14. Next base: position 190,381 of record NZ_QTLZ01000009.1, on the reverse strand, counting down.
CTTGAAAATCGTCCCAATGTACAAGTTGTTGCCGAAAATCGCAAGGAAATTGGGGTTGAGACACCTGTAAACATCCATAAACAACCTGTTGTAGAGCAAGTTATATGCCAAGAAAAGCCTTCTAAAAATGTTAGTAAAATAATGATATTTTACTCCGACAATACGTTTGATACTTTCGTCCCTGAAAAAAACAAGAAAGACTAAGGTAAACTGTTCGGTATATACGTTATATTCATGTATCTTTGCGGATAAATTGAGTAATCGTGTATATGAAGAAGTACATCTTAGACATGAAGGTGACTGAAAACTGTCACCTTCATAAAAATTATTGCCTGCTAAAGTTAACCTCGGATGGGAATCTTCCAGAGATGCTTCCCGGACAATTTGTAGAGGTTCATGTAGAAAACTCTCCTACAACATTCTTACGTCGTCCGATTTCCGTCAACTATGTAGATAAGTCTAAAAATGAGTTGTGGTTATTGATTCAACTTGTTGGTGATGGCACGAGAAAAATGGCAGAATTCCGTCCCGGTGATATTGTAAACATAATGCTACCACTGGGTAATAGTTTTACAATTCCTTCCAAGGAACAGGAGAACAAAAGACTTTTGCTGATTGGTGGTGGTGTTGGAACCGCTCCGATGTTATATCTAGGAGCTTGTTTAAAAGAAGCCGGTTTTGAGCCTACTTTTCTACTTGGGGCTCGTTCTAAGGATGATGTATTGCAATTAGATGAATTCCAGAGATTTGGTAAGGTTTATATCACAACCGAAGATGGTTCGCTAGGCGAGAAAGGGTATGTGACTAACCATACGATCCTTAAAGAGGTTCGATTTGACCAGATTTATACTTGTGGTCCTAAACCAATGATGGTGGCGGTAGCGAGATACGCAGGTGCGGAAGCTATTTCTTGCGAGGTTTCTCTTGAGAACACGATGGCTTGTGGCATAGGTGCTTGTTTGTGCTGCGTAGAGAAAAACAAGGAAGGTCATAATGTGTGTGTATGTACAGAAGGTCCCGTATTTAATATTGAGAAATTGTCATGGCTGAATTAAATGTAAACATTGGGAATTTACCGTTGAAAAATCCGGTAATGACAGCATCCGGCACGTTCGGATATGGTATAGAATATGCTGATTTCATGGATATTTCACGTTTGGGGGGTATTTTCGTGAAAGGTACCACTATCCAACCTCGTGAAGGTAATGATTATCCAAGAATGGCGGAGACTCCTTCCGGAATGTTGAATGCCGTGGGGCTTCAGAATAAGGGCGCCGATTATTTCGCTGAGCATATTTATCCGGAGATCAAGGACATCGATACGAATATGATCGTAAACGTGAGTGGATCTTCGGTTGAAACGTATGTCGAGTGTGCGGAAAAGATCGCAGAGTTGGATAGGATTCCCGCTATCGAACTGAACATTTCTTGTCCGAACGTAAAGCAAGGTGGTATGGCTTTCGGCGTTACTACGTGTGGTGCGGGGGAGGTTGTTAAGGCTGTTCGTAGGGTTTATCCAAAGACACTTATTGTAAAACTTTCTCCTAATGTAACTGATATTACGGAGATCGCTAAAGCTGTTGAAGCGGAGGGTGCGGATTCTGTTTCGTTAATTAATACGATGCTTGGAATGGCCATCGACGCAGAGAAACGTAAACCTATATTATCTACAATAACTGGAGGTCTTTCCGGGCCTTGCGTAAAACCTGTAGCTCTACGTATGGTATGGCAAACGTATCATGCGGTAAAGATTCCAATTATAGGTTTGGGAGGTATTTCAAATTGGAAAGATGCCGTGGAGTTCATGTTAGCTGGGGCTAGTGCTATCCAGATCGGAACTTATAACTTTGTAGATCCAACTGTTTCTATCAAGGTTATTGATGGATTGAATGACTATTGTGACCGACATGGTTTTAAATCAGTAAAAGAGTTGATCGGAGCATTGGATATTCAGAGATAATCTAAGTTCATTTATAGACTTTATTTCCATTTTTTCAATAATAAAAAAGGATGTGTTCGCTTACGCAAAAAGAACACATCCTTTCTTTTTATTATGAAAGATTATTCGATCTCTAATACGGCCGGACAATGATCAGAATGTACGGCATCATTTAATATATAAGCGGCTTTAACTTTCGGCTTCATATTGTCGCTAACCATACAATAATCAATACGCCATCCTTTATTTTTAGATCTGGAATTGAAGCGATAACTCCACCATGTATATTCTTGCTTATCCGGGTTCAAGAAGCGAAATGTATCCGTAAAACCTGCGGATAAGAAGCGAGTCATCCATTCCCGTTCTTCCGGAAGGAAACCACTGTTCTTTGCGTTCCTGATCGGATCATGAATATCTATCGGCTCGTGGCAAATGTTGTAATCGCCACAGAGAATTAAGTTCGGACGGGATTTCTGTAACTCAACGACATATTTCTGGAAATCTTCCAACCATATCATCTTAAAATCCTGCCGTTCATCCCCACTAGTCCCGGAAGGATGATAGACACTTACGATCGATACATCCCCGAAATCAGCACGGAGGAAACGTCCCTCATTATCATACTTCTCGATCCCCATTCCATACTCGATATGATCCGGTTCCTGTTTCGTAAGAATGGCCACGCCACTATATCCCTTCTTTTGGGCACTAAACAAATAAGACTTATATCCTAAAGTCTCGAATGTTTCCGACGGAAACTGGTCTGGTTGTAACTTTGTCTCTTGGATACATAACACGTCTGGCTGTTCTTGAGCCAACCATTCGGGCAAGCCTTTACCTACGGCAGCCCTTAATCCATTTGTATTGTACGTTATTATTTTCAATTTTTCTAAGTTTAGAGGTGAATGACTTTTATTCTGTCTCAAAGATACAACTTTTGACGATTTTACATTGTTTTCATTCCATAATCGGTACATAGAAATTTTCTATATTTGTATAACTTAGAATGAATGACAGACTATGCTGGAACATTTGAACGATATTTTAGAGAATACTCAGATAACGGCCTCGACCGCCGCCGTACGATTAGCTATCAGTTTCGTGCTTGGCGCTATTATCGGTGTAGAAAGACAATTTCGCCGCAGGGACGCTGGTATGCGAACCTTTACCTTGATCTGTATGGGATCTGCCGCCGCCATGTTGATATCTATCTGGATACCACAAACCTATCCGAATTTCTTGAATGGAGATCCGGGGCGTATCGCCGCCCAAGTCCTTACAGGTATTGGTTTCTTGGGAGCAGGAGCTATTATTCAAAGTCATGGAAGCGTGCATGGACTCACTACGGCGGCTTGTATTTGGGTAATGGCTGTAGTAGGTTTGGCCGCTGGTGCCGGTATGTTCTTGGCCGCTTCTATCACTACGGCATTTACCTTGTTCGTATTGGTTTCTTTAGAAAGGTTGGAGCGACGTATGTATTTGGATGGTGTTAATAAAATACTTACGATAATTTGCTCAACCTCGACTCCCGATCTTAAAGGTATCCGGAAAATCTTGGAAAATAGGAGCATATTTATCGTAAGTCTTTCTTATGAGCATAATTACGACAAGAATACATCGACAATTACCTATAAAGTCAATGTGAAATCCAAGTCCTCTTACAGTGAGTTATTCACTGAGATTCGAAAACTTGGTTACATTTCACAAATACGTCTTCTAGCTTGACAATCCCGTTTATTCAAGTTCACCCTTTAGCATATGCCCGGCGATACGAGCCGCTTCCTCAACGTATTTACCGCAAGGACGTTTGGCATAATACTGTTGTGTGCGTGCGGAAGGAGCGGGATTCGTCGATGTCTCTTCCGGAGGAAGAAGGCTACGGCAAATGATCGTCCCATGTTTCTCCTTGAATAAAGCCGCCATTTTTTGTACCATGCCATAGTTGCGGGCACGCGCCTCTTGATCTAGCGGATCAAATACCGGATACTTAAATCCGGCTAACATCGCCATTGCGTTTACGGTACCACAAACCTCACGCATGCGTCCGACACCTCCTCCAAAAGATACAGACATCTTTTTCGCCAGCTCTAAATCCAACTCGAAGACATCCGAATAAGCGAGGAATACTGATTGAGCGCAATTATATCCGGACTCGAAGTTGTGGACCGCTTGGTTCACACGCTCCTCTATATCAAAGGATTTCATAGTCAACACAAGCTCTGTCCGCCTTTACCGGGCCAATAATTCCTTTAGCGACCGCTACATGTTCCGGATGATTAGCGTACGTATTTACATCTTCCAAGGTAGGTAATTCAGTAGTTAAAATAATATCCCAAGTCTCCGCCTGATTACAATTAAAATCTACACGGATCATTTTCAATACGTCTATCTTATTGATTAAGGCTTCCAGCTTATCCTTAATTTCTTGCATTTTGGCTTGCTTCTCAGCCGGAGTTTGAAACTCCCTCAACTTAAACATTACAATATGTCTGATCATAATCGCTATACGTTAATTATATATATTACATCTGTTCATCCAAATACGAATCCTTGTATCCAAGGAAATATAAGATACCATCGAGGCCAATCGTAGAGATAGATTGCTTGGCGGTCGCCTTAACCTTCGGTTTGGCATGGAAGGCGATACCTAGACCGGCGATACTAATCATCGGCAAGTCGTTCGCCCCGTCGCCAACCGCTACGGTCTGGCGAATATCTACGTTCTCCACTTGCGCGATCAGGCGTAATAACTCCGCTTTACGCTTTCCATCTACGATATCACCCACATGATTACCCGTTAGCTTGCCATTCTCGATCTCAAGCTCGTTGGCGTATACATAGTCGATATTATATTTTTGTTTAAGGAAATTACCGAAATAAGTGAAACCTCCGGAAAGGATAGCGATCTTGAAGCCCACCTTTTTCAAGATACGCATCAAGCGGTCTACACCTTCTGTGATCGGTAGATTCTCGGCGATCTCCTGCATCACGGATACGTCCAACCCCTTTAATAAGGCACAACGCTGGCGGAAGCTCTCGCAGAAATCGATCTCTCCACGCATGGCTGCCTCTGTAATCGCTTTTACTTGATCGCCAACTCCGGCACGTATCGCCAACTCGTCGATAACCTCCGTCTCTATCAAGGTAGAGTCCATATCGAAACAAATCAGACGGCGCATACGGCGATACATGCTATCCTCTTGGAAAGAGATATCCATCTCAAGCTCCGTGGAAAGTTTCATGAACTCCGCTTTCATGCACTCCTTGTTTTTCGGGGTGCCACGTACGGAAAACTCCACGCTCGCCTTAGGAGTACGGGCATTCTCGTCCAACGGGATACGTCCCGTGAGCCGCTTGATATCATCAATATTCATATCTTGCTCCGCTACGATCCGGGAAACACCTGCGATTTGCTTGGCCGTAAGCTTACGGCTTAATATCGTGATGATATACCGGTTCTTGCCCTGCATACCTACCCATTTACTATATTCTTGCTCTGTAATGGGATTGAAACGGATATTGACGTCTAATTCGTAACTCTTGAACAGTAGTTCTTTTAATATATCGCCGGAATTTCCTTCCGTGCTTTGAAACAAGATACCCAATGATAAATGGTTATGGATATCCGCTTGACCGATATCGAGGATAACAGCGTTGTTCTTGGCTAGAATCTCCGTAAGAGCTGCCGTTACACCCGGACGATCCGCTCCATTGATATTTATCAGTATTATTTCGTCGTTTTGTGCCATATTTGTCATTCTATTAGGCAAAAGTACGTAAGAATTATCGAAAAAGAGTACATTATATTGAACATTTTTGCTTATATTTGTTTTATCGTATTAACGACAAAATGTTTAATGAGAACCTGGCAACCTTAAAAAGTCCTGACCGGCAGGCGAAATGTATGAGAATCCAATTTGAAATCAAGGAAAAGTTGCCCGACATTATTTCTGAAATACTTCATTCAGATAAGTGGCTGACTTTAGTGAGAGATGAGAATCATGGATTGCGACGTGTGACGATTAAAGATCCCTACTTTGATTCAGAGGCATGCGTCGATATCTGGGAGCATGAGATTCATGTAACGACAGCTTGGTCTAACTACACCTATCGAATCTATCAAAAAGGTAATTCTGTTTGGTGCGAATACATTGGCGCTTATAGAGGATTGTTGGAACAAAACCTTTTGCCGACAATGACTCTGAAAGAAAACATTCTGGATTCGGAAGTATTGAACAGTTCTTTGTTTGGTGACAGAAAGGAGACCTTGAGAAATTACAGCGCGGAAAACCTTAAGCTGAAGAATTTTAGGCGGGATAATTTCGCCGCGGAATATCAACTGGCTTCTCCGCAAGACCATCCTAAGATCGTATATGATGAGTTTATTAAAGAAGGGGTTCCAATTCCCCCTCCTGAAGATAGAAAAGAAAAGTCCGGTAATTAATACCGGACTTTTTTTATTTGAGGATCATCGCATGATACCCGAATCCTCGTCACTATTCCAAAGTTTCTTGTTGGTCTCCTTGAACTTGCGGCCGAAGTCAAAATTCCAAGAGAAGGTTAGCATCAACATTCGGCTGAAGTCGTTCGCGTACATGTTCGTACGGCTGGGAGCGTAAGCGTTCCGATTTTCCTCTACCCGTTTGTACTGGCTGGAGAAAGGCATCATCAATCCGGCTCCAACGGCGAATTTACCTTGATTGTACCGGAACATAAACATATGGATATTCTCGCCGCCATGCAATAATTCGCCGACAAACGTATTATAGCTACTTTGTATCTGGAACATAGCCATGAATTTCTTGTACATAGCCATGACGGAAGCCCGGTAATACCAATTGTTATAGGTATGCGAGTAACTATTTCCTTCGCTGATATAACGATTGACTCCACCTGTCACGGATAGGCTTATGATCCGCTTGATGATAGGGCCGACACGTAATGTCAAGTCACCGCTTAGTTTCTGCCATCCTTTTTGGTTATCGGTAATGCGAATGAACTTATTGTTTTCCCGTATCACTTCCTCCATGATCCGGTTCGGGCTATTGCTGTAATAAAAGTTTAAGTCTCCGGTGAATATTCCTTTTTTATATAGATAATTGGCTTGCATGTCATAACTCTTATAGGGTTTCAGATAAGGATTTCCCCGGCGTATCTGGAGCGTATCGATGTATTGCTCGATGGCGCTTAGCTCCGATAGGCTAGGTGAGACATTATTTACGCTACCGTTCACCCGGAAATACATATTATCCGTAAAGTTATATTGTAAGGATACCTTTGGGCGGAACGTATAATATTGATAATCTTCCTCACCTTCTTGCTTGAGCCATGAGCGGGAGACACCTATTCCGGCGGTATAATTCAACTTCTTGACACGTCCGCTGAATTCCGTATAGAGATACGTCTCCGACTGTTTCATCTTGGTTCGTCCTCCAACCGTTCCGCTGTAGGTGTTATCCGTCCACGATTGGGTGTGTTTCAATCCTCCTCCCAATCGACCGGCCTCGAATTGCCGTTCGTAGATTCCCTCGCCGATGATGGAATATTTGTCTCCGTCCACGTTCGACAAGATATCCGATAAGAGGATATCGTTTTTCCATTCTTGATACATTTGGTTTGCGTTCGTATGTATGTACGTACCTACCATATTAAGTATCAATGTCTGCTTATGTGGTAAGGAGCGTTGGTAATAAAGGTCGAGGGAAGGACGTTTGGTAGAGTTGCTATTTGGATTCCAAGCGTATGTCTTATCTTCGGGATTATTGTTGGTATACAGGTTCTTGCCGCCACCTTTATCCTCGTCTGATAAGAAATAGCGTAGCGTGGCATTGAAATAATAATGGTCGTTATCTACCAGATTATAATTAAGAGAGAGGTTATGAGCGGTCTCGGACATTCCTCTTGGCAGACCTTCCGAGGTACGTTCCATCGTCTCGCCACTCTCAAAGCGGAAGGTCTCGACTCCTTCCGTCCAGATATGATACGGATTCCGGTAACGGACGGCGTATTGCAATCCGAACTCCGATTTCTTATGATTGAACTTCGTCGATACCTGATCGTCTCCAAAAGAGGTGGTCGGTGAATTACTAAGATCCAGATTGACAGAACCGCCGCTAGTTTCCCTCCGGACAATGTAGTCGAGTACGACAGAGGCGTTACCGTAACGTAAGCCCGGATTATCATGATATTCTACCCGGATTACCTCCTGTGGCGATAAGCCCCGGATATCGGATAGCTCCACCTTGATACCGTTGATGCAGAATTGAATCGTCCCTTCATTCGGTAGCGATACGCTATTCCGGATCGGGTCTACTTCCAAACGAGGAAGCATCAAGGCGTTCAATAGATTGATGCCATTGCTGGAGGCCGCTTTTTGCTCGGAGGTAGGGAACGCGATCTTACGGTCCGCCGTATTACGGATAGCGGAAGCGTTGACCGTGACTTCATCTAAGGATATAGAGGAGGATGCCAATGAGATCGTACCGAGATCTATATTCTGGGAAAGTCCCAGCACGGAGACTACCGAGGTCTTGTAACCTATGGAGGAAACAGATACTTGATAATCTCCGGCCTTGACTTTCTCGATCCGGAAAAGTCCTTTACTATCCGTCGTCGTCCCTGTGATGAATGCGGAATCGGCTGTTTGAAGCGTGATATTCGCAAACTCAAGAGGAGACTTGTCGGATAGATCAATGACTTTCCCCCGGATCTGTAATTGTTGTGCCCGAATACCCCAAGAAAAGGATATAAGAAGAGCTGCCATAATGATTTGTTTCATTATAGTACGATTTAATGATTAAGAAATAATGTGTGTATGTGCTTGTTACTTAGTCCAAATCTCTTCTCCGTTCAGACGGATCTTCTGGATATTGTTGATACGGATATGCAACGTGAGATTTTTATCTTGCCCGGCGTCCCTCGCCCCGCTAACCAATAATAGAGAATCGTGGCGGCTGACTTCCGGCAAATACCGTTTCATTCCCTCGTAATAGAGCAGCGACCGGTCCTTTGCTTCCAGTATTTGCCCCCGGGGAAATTCGGAGGCGGTTCTCGTATCGACTTTTATGTTTTCCGCTTTCAACTCCGGATTATCTATCTGGATAATCTGAAACTTTTGCGTGAAACCTGTAAGGCATTTTTCCGACGTAAACTGGGCAACGCCGAAAGTGAGGGCTGGAACGATATATAATGTCGCTATCAAGGCGATAAATACGCGATTACTTTTTTTCATGATTGTCTTTATTTAATGGTAGATATATATAATGTATAGGCTTTCGTAAGCTCGTCGATACCTACATCTAGCAGGTGCATCTCCTTGAAGACGGCGGGAAGTACCTCTTCCACGAACTGGTTATGGCGCATCTCACGGATTTTTTGCTCGGCGTCGGAAGCGACGAAGTAGCCGATCCCACGCTTGTTGTAAATAATATCGTTGGCTTGCAGGCGCTCGAAGGAACGCATGACCGTATTTGGATTTACCTCCATCTCTACCGCCAGTTCCCGTACGGACGGGATACGGCTATCGGCTTTGTAATTACCACTCAATACCCGGTCGCAAATCCGCTCGGCTATCTGGATAAATATGGATTGATTCGTATTGTAGTTCATCTTAGTTCCTTTTCTTTAAGTTTTAGATAAGCGACGTATAAGACCACGAGGGTCGCGATGAGAAATGCGGGTGTAAAGGCAAAGCTCAGCCAATACACGGCGGTATAAAGCGGGGAAGATTCATAACAAAAACTATTCATACCCGGCTGGATATTCAAGATGTTTATGCATAGATAAACAATCCCTATGATAGAAGCGATTATCAATATATATCCACCACAAGCGATTCCTAAAGCATACTTCTTGAATGTGACATAAGAGAGAAACATCAAGGAGCCGGCAAACGCCAGCATGGTGAAATCTTGCAAGGTCATGATAATGTCCTTGAATGCTACAGGCTGTATATGAATGAGCATTGAGGCTATTCCCGTCCCAGTCCAGAACGTGACTTGGTATGTTAAGAATACCACGATGCCTTCGATCAAGATAGCGGCAAATTTCTCTTGGTTGCTCGCGGGAAGCGTCAAGAACAATCCTCTAGGGCGGTGTATCATTAAGTTTACGTAGCTACAGAAAGCGATAAAAGTTCCTAATGATCCCAATACATATAATGTAAAGGTACGGAATCTCGTAGCCCATAAAATGGAGGATAATAGGAAAAAGAAGAGGACTCCGAGGATGACCAACACCCCATAAGCTAATTTCTTCTTATTCTCTATCCAATCTTTGCGAAGTAAAAGATTGATGCGTTGTATACTAAAATCTGTTTTCATATCTATGTGTATTTAGGAGTTCATGATTCTTTGGATCTCTTTGGGATACGTTATCGCCGCGTTAAAGAGCAACTCTAAGGATACGGCCGTCTCTTCCTTGCCATCCCTTGCGGTGACGCCTATTGTCCCTTGCGGGGTAGGCTCGGAATAAAGAGCTTTCTCTTCCGGCAGGAGTGGTCCGAAATAAAGTTTCTCGCCGATCTCGTTCAACGTCTTATTCAATAGGATTTGCCTTTGGTCTAAGATCAATACCGTGTCGATCAAGCTTTCCAGATCCCTGACCTGATGCGTGGAGATAATAACCGTCTGATTGTCATCTATCAAAGAGGCTACCAGTCTGCGGAATGTCGCTTTCGAGGGAATGTCCAGCCCATTTGTAGGCTCATCCATTAGAAGCAGGGGCGTATGAGCGGCCAGCGCCAAGGTTATCGCCACCTTTTTCCGTTGTCCTTGAGACATTTTCGACAGGCGATCGGATAGATTGATCTCAAACGATTCTACGCAAGCCTTGCAGATATCGTCCCTAAATGTCGGATAAAAAGGCGCGTACATCTTTATATATTCTATGGCGGTGACCTCAGGCATGGAGATTTCCTCAGGCAATAAGAAGATCTGCTGCAAGAAACGAGCGTTTCTCTCTGAAGGAGTTTCCTCCAATACGAGGCAAGAACCTTGATCCGGAAAGATCTGTCCGCTTAGAAGGTTTAGAAGCGTAGTCTTTCCTTCGCCGTTCTTTCCCAATAAGCCACAGATGTGTCCCGATCCAACCTCAAGATTGATACGATCAAGTACCTCTTTTTTGCGGCTATAGCTGAATGAGAGTTCTTTTAATGTAATCATATGTTTTGCTGCTTTAGTGTATTAGTTTAATAGTACACTGCAAATGTAGTGGAAGTTTTTGAATAAACAAGAGGGAAGGGTATTTTTTTCCTTTTATTTTTCAAGATGGCAGTACAAGGTGATTAAAGGGAATCTCTTAATGCTATTAGCCTCTTTTCCAAGAAGGATTAGCGGTTTGTTCTTGAAGCATTGCTAATTTTTCAGTTGGTGCATGATCTTCTAACGGCTGTTGGAAGATCATGCACCAACTGTTAGATGATTATGCAACAGCCGTTGGATAATCTATACTTAAAGATGAAATCGCTAAGGATTCCCTGTTATCGGTCTAAAGGTAGGGGAGCGGGAAGCTAATGATTCTTGATGATTTTGCGGTTCTCTCGGGGAGAAAAAGGTACTCTACTTCTAAATTTATGTTGCAAAACAGTTAATTTTTTATCGATGTGTGCGCTAAAACATATAAAAAAGCTTGCTAATTTGCAGAAAATCGCTATATAATTTGGTGGAAAGAAGTATTTGGTTTTATATTTGCACCCGTTAAAGACAAGTAAGTGTCTCTTTAGCGAAAGAAACATGCTTGTTTACGATCCTGAAAATCAGGAGTCGGGAGTTTGTCCCCCGGGAGATTCCCCCGATTAAGTTTAACGTAAAATTGAAAATATGAAGGTAAGAGCTTATGTTCTCATCGCATCGGTAGCGTTATTAGGGATGTCTGCCGGTTCGAAAAAGGCGAAACTTACCGAGGGTGTGAACCCCGGTGATCTAGCTCCGAGAATAGAGTTTTTGGGAAACGACGCTAAAGCCAGTTTCCACAACCAATTAGGACGTTATACATTGCTCAACTTTTGGGCGGCTTACGATGCGGAATCGCGGGCTCGTAACGTGCAATTGGCGAATGAGGTTAACAAGTTTGGTCCGGACAAAATCGCGATGTGTTCGATCTCTATGGATGAGAAAGAATCTATTTTTACCGAGACGGTAAAGATTGACAAGTTGGATCTGTCAACGCAATTTCACGAAGGACTGGGTAAAGAGTCAGAGTTGTACAAGAAGTATGATTTAAGAAAAGGTTTCAAGAACTTCTTGATTAACGACGAAGGAGTGATAATCGCCGCCAACGTCACCCCGGAAAAACTGACCGAGATTCTGAAAGCAATTTAATCAGTATTATTTAGCAAAGAGGGCTGTTCCACTTCAAGATGGGACAGCCTTTTTTTTATCGATTCACGAGTTTTCGTTTCGAGATGATGAAATATCATGTATAGTCTGAGAAGGAAATGTACGCTTTCTTTTTAAGTCCGTGTTTATTATTAACTCTTTTTGATTTATTAACCCTAATGGATAGGGTGATTGAGAAGGTCCTCTGTCTTTACTGTAAATGAACAACTAACATCCTATAAATAATGAGATCTATACTTTTCTTTATTTGTTTGATCTTTACCTTTGGGGGACAGGCGCAAGAGGAAGAAAAATCCCATATGTGGAAAGTAGAACTCTCCGGTGCCTTGAATAATAATTCAGCATGGGAGGTAGAGCCATCTGTTACTTATCTACCGATTCCTTATGTGGGAATTACTATGGGGTTGCTTTTCTGTAATACGATTGAGAAAGATAGTTATACGGGGTTTTCAAGAGATAATCAGTGGTTCTGGGATTCAGATGAGAGTAATCCGGGCTGTCATTTCTTTGCGTTACGTCCGGCCATCCAGTTAGTAACTCCCGCTTTTAAATTCGGGAAAGACAAGGATACGGGACTCTCTTTGGTCGTTTCACCCGGATTAACCATTCCTTTGCCTGTCAATCAAGAGTTTAATATAAGCTATGTTCCAAACACTCCCGGGGTATGGATACCTCAAAAATTCGATCATATAAAGAACAAGGGAGGTAAATCGTTATTTTATCATATTAAAAGTATGTTGAGCCTCGATATAGACCAGCGGTATATATTCTCTTTGGGGTATATATTCTCGAATTTTGATTTATATAGTGGAGGGCGAAACTTCGTTGTAGAGGGGAAAAGGCTTAGTATGCCTCGGATTCGTTTTATGCATTCGTTCTTTCTAAGTATCGGATACCGCTTTTAAATCGTTTCATACATTGTCTTTCTCGTTTAGCCCAAAAAGGGAGAGCTGTTTTAAGGCTCCCCCTTTTGCATAAGCTTATATATAATAATGTATAGGATTTATCGAATGGCTTCCACTTCTTCCGTACGCAAAGGGATCTTCTTTCCTAATAGACGAGCGCCGTTCTCGGTAATCAGATAGTCTTCCTCGTTACGTATGCCACTGAAATCTTTATATGTAAACAACTTCTCGTAATTGATGAATTCGGTGAACTTGTTCTGGCCTCTCCATAAATCCATTAATTCAGGGATGAAGTATACACCCGGCTCGATGGTCAAGACAAAACCCGGTTCCAGCTTACGTCCCAAGCGCAATGACTTACGTCCGAATTCCGTACTCTTCGGCTGTCCGTCATAACCAACGTATACCTCTCCCAGATTCTCCATATCATGTACATCCAATCCCATCATATGGCCTAAGCCACAAGGCATAAACATGGCGTGAGCACCGGCTTTTACGGCTTCCATCGGATCTCCTTTCACGAAACCAAGGTCCTTTAAACCCTCCATGATCACTTTACAAGACAACTCATATACATCCACGAAAGGAATACCCGGGCGCAAAGCCGCTACGGCAGCCTCATGGGCGGCTACTTGAATGTCATAGATGTCTTTTTGACGGGTCGTGAACTTGGAGTCGGCCGGGATGGTGGAGGACATATCTCCGGCATATCCCATCTCAGTCTCGGCGCCGGCGTCCAATAACAGCATATCGCCGCTCTTAATCATATGGCTATGATCATGGTTGTGCAAAGTCTGCCCATTGATCGTGGCGATGATAGGGAAGGAGAGCTGGTAATTGTTGGCGAAAGCGACTTCCGCAACGGCAGCCGCTACATCCGACTCCCGGATTCCCGGACGTACGGTACGCATGGCAGTCAGGTGCATATCGGCGGTTACGATACAGGCTTTCTCGATCTCGGCGATTTCTTCCTCGCTCTTGTAATTCCGTTGGTTTACGACACCCATGATAAAAGGCACGGAAGGTTTCTCCGCGCCGGGTACGATACCCAACCATTGGAATAACTTGATCTGGTGTTCCGCACGATACGTCGGCAGATAATGGATTGGCTGGCCTTTTTGCTGGGCATTCTTCAAGTATGTCTCGATCTCCTTGAAAGGACGGACTTCCTTGATACCTGCGGCCTCGCTCTTCTCTTTTAGGGTGGGCTGCGTACCCATCCATACAATCGCGTCTATAGTCAACTCATCGCCAAAGATGATCTCCTTATCGTTATCGATATCGATGATAGCGGATAACCCGGCGTATGGCAATCCGAAGAAATACAAGAAGGTAGAGTCTTGACGGAAGTGATACGTATTATCGGCGTAGTTCATCCCACTCTCGTCGTTTCCAAGGAATAGCAACAAACCGGAACCTATGGTTTGTTTCAGCTTAGCCCGGCGGGCCATATAAGTTTCTTTACTGAACATAAGGATTATTTTTTGTTAGTGTACCAAAGATAGTAATTAATGTAATATACTAGGCCGACATTCGAAATTATTTCTTACATTAGCCCATGTAAAATGTAACCTCTGGTACCTTATGAAGATTCAAAGAATTCAAGAACTTACCGATGCCTCCATCGTCTGTGGCTCAGAGAAACGGGAGAATGATGTGCAGTGCGCTTTTGCCAGCGATCTGATGAGTGACGTGCTTACGCTGGATTGTGGCGATGTGCTGTTGGTGACAGGACTTTGTAATTTGCAAACGATCCGTACCGCGGAGATGGCGGAAGTTTCTTATATACTTTTCGTGCGGGGGAAGAAAGTAACCCCGGATATGCTGGAGCTGGCTCGTGAGAACAATATGGTTCTTCTGGAGACGGATCATTCTATGTATCATACGGTCGGAGAGCTTTATAGCGCGGGGCTCCTTCCTATATATTGAGAAAGGAGGTCGTGAGATATGCTATTTAAGTTTGAGTTAGAGGGCGGTAATTTCTCGAAGGCGGGTTATGCGTCTAGCCAGATAAAGAAGGTCTTGAAGCAATTGGCTATCGATCCCCGGATCATTAAGCGGGTGGTCGTGGCGCTTTATGAGGCGGAGGTGAATATCGTGGCTCACGCTTGGAGAGGAACGGTTGTCGCTGAATTGGACGCTGATAAAATATCTTTGGAACTGAAGGATGAAGGGCCCGGAATCCCGGATATATCGCTAGCTATGCGTGAAGGGTATTCGACGGCATCCGAGGCCGTGCGTGAGATGGGATTTGGTGCCGGAATGGGACTTCCAAATATGAAGAAGAACGTAGATGAATTAACGATCGAGAGCCAAGTAGACGTAGGTACCACGGTACGTATGGTCACATGGTTTAATAAAGAAGGAGCGTAGACCATGGAGGAAGCTAATTTTTATCATGCCTTGAAGATTGACAATGACCGCTGTATAGGCTGTACGCATTGCATGAAAGAGTGCCCTACGGGAGCGATCCGTATCCGGGATGGTAAGGCTTTGATCCATAAGGATTGGTGCGTGGATTGCGGCGAGTGCTTGAAATCGTGCCCGACAGAGGCTATCTATGTGGAGCAGGATGACTTCCAGCGTATATTTGATTATAAATGCAGGGTAGCGTTGATGCCCACGGTATTTATCGGGCAGTTCTCAAAGTACACGACCGAGAAGGAAATTATCAGCGCCGTTATGGAACTGGGCTTTACCCATGTTTTCCAAGTAGAGTTTACCGCCGATATGATCCATAAGGAAATGGTACGGCAGATGGAAAACGCCGAGGAAAAACCGGTGATCAGTTCTTTTTGCCCCGCTATCGTCCGGTTGATACAAGTCCGTTTCCCTGCGCTGGTGGAGAATATCTTATTGGTGAAAGCGCCGGTAAACGCCTCGGCCACTTATTATCATAAGATATTGGAAGGGCAAGGTGTTCCCTCGGAAGAGATCGGTATCTTTTATGTTACGCCTTGCGCGGCGAAAATCGCGGCGTTGAAGGGAGCGGAAGGTTACTCATCTACGATCAAAGGCGTGATAAATATGGATACCCTATATAATAAGGTATACCATATTCTTAAGAATCGCCCGAGAGGATATGAGCCGGAATGTGAGCTTCCTCCGCCATTAACGAAAAAAGAGATGCGATGGAGCCAGACAGGAGGGGAGGCCAAACATTTCTCCGGTCGTTGCCTCGCGATCGATGAGATCCATAATGTGATCGATTTCTTGGAACGAATGGAAACGACCAGCGAGGTACGTAACGTAGACTTTCTGGAACTGAGGGCTTGCGACCGTAGCTGTGCCGGAGGTGTATTAGCCGTAGCGAACCGTTTCCTCACGGCCGAGCGTATCATGAAGCGATCCATGAACCGGGATAAAGTACCGATGATATACGCCGCCGATAATTTCGAGGCTTTATCCTATTTGAGGCAGCATATTACGATCCGTCCGGTGCAACCGAATCCCAAACGGTTGTACGAAGGAACGATCGATGAGATGCTGAAGAAAATGGAGCAAGTGCGGAAATTGATGTGCTACCTACCGGGAATCGATTGTGGCGCTTGCGGCAGCCCGAACTGTCAAAGCTTGGCCGAGGATATCGTACGCCACGAGGCTCAATTCAGTGATTGCGTATTTATGCAACGTAATATGGAGAAGCACGGTAAACTAGACCAAGAGCATGCCTTCCGTATCGTTGAGAAGACATGGGGGAAAGATCGTTTAAATAAGGATTGTTATAAGAAAGGAGCTAAATATGAAGGTTTGTGATTTAGTGAAGATGTTGAATCTTACTGTATTTTGTGGAGAAGAGGGCCTTGATACAGAGATAACCGGGGGCTATACGAGCGATTTACTAAGTGATGTCATGGGACATATCGAGGAGGGTATGCTATGGATTACCATGCAAACGCATCAGAATATACTGGCCGTGGCTACTTTAAAAGACGTCTCCGCGGTATTGATCGTGAACGGAACCTCTCCGGATGATGAGACCTTACAAAAAGGTAGGGAAGAGGCTGTCCCTCTTTTAGGAACTACACGCTCCGCGTTCGAGGCTTCCGGTATGATTTACCGCTTATTACAGAATGAGAATGGATGAAACAGTATTTAGCTGATTTACATATCCATACTTGCCTGTCGCCATGCGGCAGTCTGGAAATGAGTCCATCGGAGATCGTGCGTCGTTCCTTAGCGAAAGGTTTGGATGCTATTGCCATTACGGACCATAATACGACCTTACAATGCCCGGAGATTCAATCCCTTGGCGAGAGATTCGGACTAAGGGTCTTTGCGGGCGTAGAAGTTACGACCCGTGAGGAAGCGCATTGTCTGGTTTATTTCCCGACCGATGAATCCCGTAAGCGATTCCAACGATATTTAGAAGAGCATCTCCCTCCAATTCCAAATGATCCGGAACGTTTTGGCGATCAAGTTTGGGTGAATGCGGAGAATGAGATTCTAGGAGAAGTACCCTATCTTTTGCTCTCCGCCTTGGATCAAAGCGTAAACCAAATAGCCGCTCAAGCACGTAAGGTGGATGCTCTATTTGTAGCCGCCCATGTAGAACGTCCGTCATTCAGCTTGATCAGTCAATTAGGTTTTATAGACCCCTGCTTATCTTTAGATGCTATTGAATATAATAATCAGCAAAGATACAGTAAGTTATTGTCTATTCACGGGTATTTGAAAGAGCAGACTCAATACTCAGCCTCGGATGCTCATTGCCCCGAACAAATAGGTACTCAGCCCTCCATTTGGCAAACGGAGGAATTAACCTTCGATGGCTTACGAAAGGCTTTTGATCAAAAAGACAATCACTTAATTTTCGCCTCTCATGGATAATCTCTCGTTTCATATCACGGATATAACCGCTAATAGTATCAGAGCAAAAGCTTCTGACATAGAGATAGATATACAGATAAAGGACACATCCATATGTATTCGTATCGCGGATAATGGCTGTGGTATGGATCCGGAAACAGTCTCTCTGATCCGTAATCCGTTTTATACGACTCGCACGACACGAAAAGTGGGTCTAGGCTTACCTTTCTTGATACAAAACGCGGAGCAAACAGGCGGGAATGTGGAAATATCTTCCATACAGGGAAAAGGTACGGTAGTTGTTGCTTGTTTTGTCTCATCTCATATTGATTGTCCGCCTTGGGGAGATTTGGCGGGTACAATGGCTATGCTTATAGGCAGTAATCCAGACATAAACATTCATTTCTCATATCATTCAGATCTGGTTTCATTTGATATCAGTACGCGAGAGCTTAAAGAAATCCTAGAGGACATGCCATTAAGTCATCCGAAAGTCATGCTTTATTTGAAGGAGTTAATAGCGAATCAAATAGTTGCGTCAAGCTGAATTAATCTTTTCATATAGGTGATCTGATCTTTTCACAGCTGTGATACGATCTTTTCACATCCATGAAACAAACGTTTCACAGCCGTGAAAAGATCTGTGTCTTTACTCAAAGCAGCTACAAGCTTTGCTTGAATGCACTAATTTATCCTTATCTTGCTATTAATTTTATAATTCCCATTATGTTTAATAGTATTATAAGCGATCAAAAAATGACTACTCCAATACATGATACACAAATAAAAAACCGCCTAGTAACCTTATATTACTAGACGGTTCCAATTTATTCTGAAAGAAGAAATTACTTATTCATCTCTGCTTCAATAGCATCGAATTTATCACCCATATTCAAGTTGTAGTAAATACCTCTTAAAGCAGTCATATATTCTCTTTCTTCTGGTTTCATTTGGTGAGCTTTCTCAAAGTAAGGAAGAGCTAGCTTAAAGAATTCCTTAGCTTTGCCTAATTCCTCTTGATATTGTTTTGCGTCGTTGATCATATTAGCCTCACCTTGCTTGTTTACACCTTGGTTGTAATATACACGACCTAAGTTAGAGAGAGATTCGATATAGTCCGGATTGATCGCCAATGCTTTCTTGAAATACTCTTCAGCTTTAGCGTAATCTTTCAAACCAGTCTCATAAACACGGCCCATTACATCGTAAAGCTGTGGATTGTTGGAATCCTTAGCGATAGCTGTGTTCAAATATTCAATAGCTTTCTCATTTCTATTAGAATAGATGTAATTGTTTATAAGGCTCATTAAGAAATACTGTTCCTCAGGGAATTTATTCAAACCTTCTTCCAAAGTCTTCTCTAAATTCACGGTATCTTTAGCTTGCTCATACTCATAGCATAAGTATTGATATACCTCGCTTGCTCTATAATCCGTATTTTTAGCACGCTCTAACGCTGCGATAGCTTTTTGAGAATCGCCAAGTTGGGTCGCTGCTACAGCGGCATAGAACTGAACTGTCATGAAGTTTGAATCTCTTTCAGCGACAGCCTCACCTTTAAACATCGGCATATCAGATATTTTCAGGTATTGCTCGAAGAAATCGTAAGCTTTGTTATAATCTTTCTGATCGAAATAGTAAGCACCACCATTGATGTAATATACGTGGTTTGCTCCTAGGATACCTTTGATATCTTTCGTGAACTTAGGTTTAACTTTTCCTTTTTCATTAGGAAGTTGATCTAACTCATATGCTTTCTCAAAGTATGGCAAAATACTACCCAATGCCTCGTACATAACAGGCTCGTCCGGTTGTTGGCCCAAGACTTGTTTAGTTCTTTCGTTGCTGAACTGTTGATCCTCGATAAAACCGGCAACATACCAAGTTTTAGCGTCATCCTTTGTTTCTGGATTTTCCAAAGCTCCTTTAATAAGAGTTCTGGCTTCCGAGAAATCAGGAGTTGAACCCTTAGCTATACTTTGAGCCTCATTTACAGCTTTTTTCTGTGCAAAAGAGACCGATGCTGCGACACATAGTGCCACTGTTAATAATACTCGTTTCATTGCGATAGTAATTTTGAGATTAATATTTCTATTTGTTTAAAATTATTCAGTTATTTCTTCGTTATCATTTTGTTCGTTATCCTCCTCTGATTCCGGCAGATCAACATCGGTACCTAGACTAGCTTGATTCTCACTGAACTCTCTTCCCTCATTCTCTTGTCTGGCTTCTTGTTCCGCTTTTTGCTCGGCTATCTCCTCCTCGCTCTCAGACAATACTTTACATACAGAAGCGATTTCGTCGTTACGCTTTTCCAGATTAATCAAACGAACACCTTGAGTAGCACGTCCTATTACGTTTAAATCGGCCACTTTCATACGGATAGCGATACCCGACTTATTGATAATCATTAAATCGTTCTCGTCCGTAACATTCTTGATGGCAACTAATTTGCCGGTCTTCTCCGTGATATTAATGGTTTTTACGCCTTTACCGCCACGATTCGTTATACGATAATCCTCGATAGAGGAACGTTTTCCATATCCCTGCTCAGATACGACGAGTACGGTCTCTTTTTCCTTGTCCTTGATACAGATCATACCTACGACTTCATCGGTATTATCCTCGTCCAAAGTCATACCTTTCACTCCGGAAGCCGTACGGCCCATTACACGTACCGCGCTTTCATGGAAACGGATCGCCCGGCCGTTACGGTTCGCTATGATCACCTCGTTGTTGCCATTCGTCATACATACTTGGATCAAGCCATCGTCTTCACGCAATGTAATAGCGTTCACACCGTTTTGACGAGGACGGGAATAGGCCTCCAACAAGGTCTTTTTGATCACACCTTTCTTCGTACAGAATAATAGGTAATGAGAATTAATGAATTCCGTATCGGTGGTTAATTTCTTAACACGTATAAAAGCTTGTACCTTATCATCCGGCTCGATATTCAGAAGATTCTGGATCGCACGTCCTTTAGCGTTCTTAGCTCCTTCCGGAATCTCGAATACCTTCAACCAATAACATTTACCTTTTGCCGTGAAGAATAATAAGGTTGCGTGCATGGATGCCGGATAGATATACTCAACGAAATCCTCGTCTCTAGTCTCGGAACCCTTCGCTCCTACACCACCACGGCCTTGCGCACGGAACTCACTTAACGGGGTACGTTTGATATATCCCATATGAGATACGGTAATGATCATCTCATCATCCGCATAGAAATCCTCCGGATTTAATTCCTCAGAGGCGTAAACGATATCCGTCTTACGTTCGTCGCCAAATTTATCCTTGATTTCCAATAATTCATCTTTGATAACCTTCATACAAAGGTCCTCATTCTCCAGAATCTCATTCAAATAAGCGATCAACTTCTCGATCTCCTCATATTCCGCACGCAATTTGTCTTGTTCCAGACCTGTCAACTGACGAAGTCTCATCTCGACAATCGCACGTGCTTGAAGCTCAGATAAAGAGAAACGTTCGATCAAACGCTCGATAGCCTCTTGCGGGCTCTTGGAAGACTTGATAATCGCGATTACCTCGTCTATATTATCGGAAGCGATGATCAAGCCTTCCAATATATGGGCTCTCTCTTCCGCTTTCCTCAATTCATATTTTGTACGCCGGATAACGACCTCATGACGGTGCTCAACAAACGCCTTGATTAAGTCTTTTAAGTTAAGCAACCTCGGACGGCCGTTCACCAAAGCGATATTATTAACGCTGAATGAGGATTGCAGAGCCGTAAGCTTATACAATTTATTCAGTACGACACTCGAGTTCGCGTCACGTTTCACGTCAACTACGATACGCATACCGCTACGGTCGGACTCGTCATTGACATTGGAAATGCCATCGATACGCTTCTCGTTTACTAGGTCAGCGATATACTTGATCAACTCAGCCTTATTTACCAAATAAGGAATCTCGGTAATAATAATCTTCTCATGATTATTCTCCACCTCAATCTCGGCTTTACCGCGAAGGATGATACGTCCCCTACCCGTCTCGAAAGCGTCTTTCACGCCTGCGTAGCCATAAATTGTAGCGCCTGTAGGGAAGTCCGGAGCCTTGATATATTGCATTAAGCCCTCTACCTCGATATCTCCCTTGGCATCGATATAAGCGATACAACCATCTAATACCTCGCTCAAGTTATGAGTCGGCATATTCGTAGCCATACCAACGGCGATACCCGATCCACCATTTACAAGTAAGTTAGGAACACGAGTCGGCAATACGGTCGGCTCCTTCAACGTATCATCGAAGTTAAGCTGGAAATCTACCGTGTCCTTATCGATATCCCGGAGCATTTCTTCGGCGAGTTTACTCAGCCGTGCCTCTGTATAACGCATAGCGGCAGGACTATCACCGTCCACTGAACCGAAGTTACCTTGTCCGTCTACTAACGGATAACGCATAGACCATGTCTGGGCCATACGAACCATGGCGAAATATACAGACGAGTCGCCATGTGGATGATATTTACCTAAAACTTCACCAACTATTCTCGCAGATTTTTTATAAGGTTTGTCGGATGTGTTACCCAGTTCATTCATTCCAAATAAAATACGGCGGTGAACCGGCTTAAAGCCATCCCTAACATCAGGAAGAGCACGTGAAACAATGACAGACATTGAATAATCAATGTATGCCGATTTCATTTCCTCTTCGATGTTAATCTTAATAATTCTGTCTTGATCAACCATTTAGTTTTATATTAATTACACTCAATATCTCACCTCTGAAAAATTGCACTAAGGTAAGGTTTTTCCGTATACTACGAAAGAATTTGTCTTGAAATTTTGCGCCTCCGGGCTTTTCAAGGCTTATTAAGGAATAATGGCACGAAATTTGATGATAGTTGGAATAGATTATGTAACTTTGCGTAATCAGTACATATATAATATAGTATGAAAAATTATTCGAAAAGATTGATTGACGTGATTGAGTATAGCCGTGAAGAAGCGGCTAGACTCCAGAATAGCTATATCGGGCCGGAACATTTGATGCTAGGCATCATCCGGGAAGGCGAAGGCGAGGCAATGCGTGTCTTGCGAGAGCTACATACCGATCCGATGGATATTAAACGCAAGATTGAGCAAGAAATAAAGAACACATTCGATTCTGAGGATTCTGTCCAGCATGAGATCGCTATAAGTAAGACTACAGAACGTGTCTTGCGTATGAGTATGCTGGAATCTCGTTTATTCAAGGAAGATGAGACCGATACGGAACATCTCCTATTGGCGATATTGAAAGAGGAGTTTAACGTAGCCGCCAAGGTGTTGAACGATGCGGGTATTACTTATCGTTCCGCATATAATATATTAGTAAGCGGAACCGGTTTGAATAATATGGAGGAATTCGACGAGATCAGCGACGGATATACGGATGATGACGAAGATGACGAGGACGAAGGTTTCTCCTCTCGTCGTGAGGCATCTCGCCCCTCTTCCGGTACTGGAGCGGGAGCCGCTCAACCGAAATCCCCTAATGATACACCTGTTCTGGATAACTTCGGAACGGATATGACACGTGCCGCCGCAGAAAACCGTCTAGACCCGATTGTGGGACGTGAGAAGGAGATCGAGCGTTTGGCCCAGATATTAAGCCGTAGGAAGAAAAATAATCCGGTATTGATTGGTGAGCCGGGTGTGGGTAAGTCGGCTATCGTAGAGGGATTGGCTTTACGCATTATTCAGCGTAAGGTTTCCCGGGTGTTATTCGATAAGCGTGTGATTAGCTTGGATATGGCTTCTATTGTCGCCGGTACGAAATACCGCGGACAATTCGAGGAACGTATTAAGGCTATCTTGAATGAGTTATCGAAGAACCCGAATATCATCCTCTTTATCGATGAGATTCATACGATTGTTGGCGCTGGTTCCGCTTCCGGATCTATGGATGCGGCGAATATGCTGAAACCTGCGTTGGCTCGTGGTGAGATTCAATGCATTGGCGCTACTACTTTGGATGAATATCGTAAGAATATCGAGAAAGACGGTGCGTTGGAACGTCGTTTCCAGAAAGTGATCGTTGATCCGACTACGGCGGAAGAAACTTTGCAGATCTTGCGTAATATCAAACCTCGTTATGAGGAGCACCATAATGTGATCTATACTGAAGATGCTTTACAAGCGTGTGTAAAATTGACAGAAAGATATATCAGTGACCGTAATTTCCCGGATAAGGCGATCGATGCTTTAGACGAGGCCGGTTCCCGTGTACATATATCTAATATCATTGTTCCGAAAAGTATCGAAGAGCTTGAGGCAAAGATCGAGGATACGAAGAATGAGAAATTAGCGGCCGTGAAATCTCAGAACTTTGAGTTAGCCGCAAGTTTCCGCGATAAGGAGCGTCAGTATTTATTGCAACTGGAGGCCGCGAAAGCTAAATGGGAACAAGAGCTTCAAGAACATCGGGAGACCGTTGATGAAGAGAAGGTCGCTGAAGTTGTTGCCATGATGTCTGGTGTGCCTGTTCAACGTATCGCTAAGGCAGAGAATGTCAAGCTTCTGGAAATGGCGGACGTATTGAAAAGTAAGGTGGTCGGGCAGGATGATGCTGTTCAAAAGATTGTAAAGGCAATTCAACGTAACCGTGTTGGCTTGAAAGATCCGAATAAGCCGATCGGAACTTTTATGTTCCTAGGACCGACGGGTGTAGGTAAAACTCACTTGGCCAAGAAGCTTGCTGAATATCTATTTGATTCGGCGGATTCTTTGGTACGTATCGATATGAGTGAATACTTGGAGAAATTCGCTGTTTCCCGTTTGATCGGAGCGCCTCCCGGATACGTTGGTTACGAGGAAGGTGGCCAGTTAACAGAGAAAGTACGTCGCAAGCCCTATTCAGTGGTCTTATTGGACGAGATCGAGAAGGCGCATCCGGATGTATTTAACTTGCTGCTGCAAGTCTTGGATGAAGGCCGTTTGACGGATAGTCTGGGTAGACGTATTGATTTCAAGAATACGATCTTGATCATGACTTCCAATATTGGTACCCGGCAATTGAAAGATTTCGGCCGTGGCGTTGGTTTCAATACCCAGATGGCTGGTGAGCCGGATAAGGATTTCTCCCGTAGCGTGATCCAGAAAGCGTTGAATAAAGCATTTGCTCCAGAGTTCTTGAACCGTGTGGATGATATCATTATGTTCGATCAGCTTGATAAAGCCGCTATTCATAAGATTATCGATATTGAGTTACAGGGTCTGTATCAGCGTGTATCAAATCTGGGCTATGAGTTGTCGATCACAGACGAGGCAAAAGATTTCATTGCGACAAAAGGCTACGATATCCAATTCGGTGCCCGTCCGTTGAAGCGTGCGATCCAGAAGTATCTGGAAGATGAGATGGCGGAGATGATTATCCGTGCCTCAGTAGGTGAAGGCGATACGATTATCGTAGACTTTGATAAGGAAGAGCAGAAAATCACGACTTCGATAAAAAAGAAAGATGCTGAATAAGTTTGTCTATGAATATAGAAGCCGGGCGTGAGTCCGGCTTTTTTTATGTTCGTCCATCTTATTCGTCTGTCATTTTGACACACAAAAAAAGCATGACCTAATTGAATAGATCATGCTCTTATTTCTTTTTTTACTTAAGTACGCAGGATGAGACTTGAACTCACACGCCGTAACCGGCACTACCCCCTCAAAGTAGCGTGTCTACCAATTCCACCACCTGCGCATTTTAGGAAGGGTGCCCAGAACAGGACTCGAACCTGCACGATCGCAAAACCACTCGCACCTGAAACGAGCGCGTCTACCAATTCCGCCACCTGGGCAATCAATACGAGAAAGAGCGGAAGACGGGACTCGAACCCGCGACCCTAACCTTGGCAAGGTTATGCTCTACCAACTGAGCTACTTCCGCATATACAACCGCTTTGTTCTCGATTGCGAGTGCAAAGGTAGTGATTTCATTGAAACCACCAAGCCTTTGCGTTACTTTTTTATTGGATTTTTTTGACCAATTCCGTAAATAGTTGTGTCATAACAGATGCTGCTTTATTAGCCGCTACGATAACATCGGCACCATCATTTACAAAGTCGTCAGCGAAGTGATAACCTTCGTTCGTGATGACAGACATACCGAATACACGCAAGCCCGCATGACGTGCCACGATTACTTCCGGTACCGTACTCATGCCGATCGCATCTCCCCCGACTTTTCCATAGAAAGCGTACTCGGAAGGAGTCTCGAAGGAAGGGCCTGTCAAACCTACATATACACCTTTCTTTAACGGGATAGATCGGGAGGCGGCTATTTCTTCCACATAGCGGATAAATTCACGATCATAAGCACGGGTCATATCCGGGAAACGAGTGCCGAAATCCTCATTGTTCGGACCGATCAGCGGGTTCGGCATCATATTGATATGATCCCGGATGATCATCAGATCACCTACCTTGAACGTATTATTGATACCTCCGGCGGCGTTCGAGACCAAAAGGTTCTTGATTCCTAAGAGCTTCATTACACGTACGGGAAAAGTGACCTGTTGCATTGTGTAGCCCTCATAGTAATGAAAACGGCCTTGCATAGCCAAGACTTGCTTATCCCCTAGTTTGCCACAAATAAAATTCCCCTTATGCCCGGTAGCGGTAGATTTCATAAAATGTGGGATCTCCGCATAAGGTATCACTATAGGATCTGTTATTTGATCGGCTAAAGAGCCTAAGCCACTACCAAGGATAATGGCGGTCTCCGGGTTACCTTCGATCCGGCTAGCTAAATAGGCGGCCGCTTCCCGATATTGTTCGGTTTTAATCATTTCCATATTTAATCAATTTAACGTTTCATCAAGTTATAAGCTATCTCTGTCGCTTTCTCCATAATCTCGTCCTCTCCCGGTACCTTCTTATTCTCCATCAATATTTTACCATCACAGATAACGGTATCCACGCAACTGCCGTTGGCGGCGTATACAAGATTTGAGACGAAATTGAAGTTCGGGGTAAAAGCGGGGGTGTTGAGATCTATCAAACATAGATCGGCTAAATACCCTTCCTTGATCTGCCCGGCTTTTAAACCGAACATAGCGGCTCCTTCCGCAGTAGCGGCTTGCAGCATCTCATTTGCGGTCAAGGCTTCGGGATCCTTTCGCCAAGCTTTTCCTAACAGGGAAGCCAGCTTCATCGCCTCGATCATATCCAAGTTATTGGAAGAGGAACAACCGTCCGTTCCCAATCCCACGGTAATACCCAATTGGCGCATTTCCTTAAACTTAAAATGAATACCGGAAGCCAGTTTCATGTTTGAGGCCGGGTTATGTACGACTTTCACCTCGTGATCGGCCAACATGCGAAGCTCGTCATCATCGATGTAAATTCCGTGAGCGATAATCAAACGTGGAGAAAGCACACCTAACTTATATAAATAACGTACAGGAGTGAGTCCGAATCTATCGAGAGAGTCTTTCACTTCCCCCTCTGTCTCTGCTAGATGCAGATGGATCGGGATTTGATGTTCCATAGCGAACCGATGCGCCCATTTCAGAAGCTCACCGGAAACGGTATAGATGGCGTGCGGCCCGATCGAGAAGCGAACCCGTTTGCTGTAGTTATCCACATCTTGGATCAGTCGCTCGTTATGGCGTTTGCATTTCTCCGCCTCTTCTTTATCAAAACCATCGAAGCAAACGCCGGCTATGATACCTCGCAATCCCATCTCCTCCGTCACATCGGCCGTGACACGAGGGCGTTGATACATGTCGAAGAAAGTGGTCGTGCCACTTTTTATCATTTCCAAGCACGCTAATTTCGCTCCCCAATATACATCCTCACGGGTCATTTTCGCCTCATTCGGCCAGATCTTTTGCTCAAGCCATGGCATAAGCGGCATATCATCGCCGAAGCCGCGGAACAAAGTCATGGCAGCATGTGTATGAGCGTTCACGAAACCGGGAATGACGGCTTTACGGCTACCATCCAGTATCTTATCGGCAGGAAAAGACAAGCCCTCTCCTATTTGCTTGATCTCTTTTCCTTCGATATAGATATCAATCGTCCTATCGTTAAACAGGACATTCTTTATTAATATACTCATCTTCTTCCTTCTTATTTATATAAACGGTAGAATTCCGCTACCGACTCGATTCCCTTGAAGAAGATATCCAACTCCTGACTCTCGTTGGGCGAATGGATCGCGTTTTGCTCCAAGCCGAATCCCATCAGTACGGTCTTGATACCTAATACCTGCTCGAATGTAGAGATAATAGGAATGCTACCTCCGCGACGAACCGCCAACGGTTTCTTCCCGAATGCGATGCCAACAGCCTTTTCTGCCGCTTGATAAGCTGGCAAGTCTATCGGACAAACATATCCTTGCCCGCCATGGCTGGGCGTAACTTTCACTTTAACATAAGGTGGGGTCACACGAGCTATATACTCCTCAAACATTTGGGAGATCTTGGCATGATCTTGGTGTGGAACCAAACGAGTGGAAACCTTGGCATAAGCCTTTGAAGGCAATACAGTTTTGCTTCCTTCCCCCGTATATCCGCCCCAAATACCACAGATATCGAAAGAAGGCCGACAACTATTACGTTCTAGCGTAGAATAGCCTTTCTCTCCGAAAAGAGCGTCTACCCCGATCGCTTTCTTATATTTTTCCTCGTCGAATGGGATTTGGGCGATCATCTCCCGTTCTGCGGGAGATACATCCTCCACGTCGTCATAAAAACCCGGGATCGTGATGCGTCCATCCACGTCGGTGATATCTGCCATCAATTTGCAAAGTACATTGATCGGATTCGCTACGGCTCCGCCAAAATGACCGGAATGCAAATCGCGGTTCGGTCCGGTTACTTCTATTTCCCAGTAAGCCAAACCACGTAAGCCTGTCGTGAGCGACGGTGTTTCAGCGCTGACCATGCTTGTATCGGAAACGAGGATTACATCCGCTTTCAATAATTCTTTATGTTCCCGGCAAAAATCTTCCAAGCTAGGAGAACCTATCTCCTCCTCTCCTTCGAAAATAAACTTCACGTTACACTGTAACAAGCCTTCTTTAATCGCTGTCTCAAAACCTTTTACTTGAATCATACCCTGTCCCTTATCATCGTCTGCTCCACGGGCCCAAATGCGTCCGTCCCGGATCACCGGCTCGAAAGGTTCACTCTTCCACAATTCCAAAGGTTCGGCGGGCATCACGTCGTAATGAGCGTAAACCAATACGGTCGGAGCATTGGGAGATACCATTTTCTCGGCGTATACGACAGGATTGCCTTTCGTAGGCATTACCTCGGCCTTATCCGCACCAGAAGACAACAGCACCTCAGTCCAACGCTGGGCACATGTCAACATGTCCGGCTTATTCTCATGCTTGGCGCTGATTGACGGAATGCGGATTAAAGAGAACAATTCCTCAAGAAAACGATCCTTATTGGATTCGATATAAGATTTTACTGACATAGCGTTTTATTTTATCAAGTTTATAAATTGTAGCAAATATAACCAAACAGATGGGGATTGCAAGGAGTTTTATGGTATTTTAGCCGTGTTACTACAATAGGCGTGCAGTAACACGGCAAGGCGGGTTGCAGTATACGAAAGAGTTTCATCCCATGATCCATTTAGCTCGTTCACCTAATATACGGTACATGAACCAAGTAAACGCCCATGAGATTATGAAAATCAAAAGTGCCATTATGGGTACTTGCAAAGGTATCGGTAAATCAAACTTCCCGATCAAGATAAAGATCGGACCTACGACAAAATAATGTACGATATAGATTCCGAAACCATATTTGGATATTTTCGATAGTTTTTTAGCTATGAGAGTATTATGAATACGTACCTTTTGAAGAAGAATAAATACAGCTGCCGTCATTAAGACTACATTCGGACTACAGAAGGTGAAAAATAACTCCATATCCAATTCTGTTGCCTCGGGATTCGCTGCGGCCGAACTGAATCCACAATAGGTTATGGCATAACCAACCACAAACATGGCTGCGCAAATAGCGAAGGTTTTCCAAATATTCCAATTATTACCTTGTTTTAAGTAATGTCCTAATAGGAGATATCCGTTGAATCCTGCGAAATAATAAAACATGCCGAATTGATTCCACGTCGCTTCCCCGTATAAATATTTGCTGATATAGGCAGACATATAAGGCAAGAAAAGAGATACGAACCATATCCCTAAATAGACCCTCTCTTTGGAACGATCCGCCTTCTCGATCCATGCGGAGAAGAATGGCATATACAGATACAATCCGATGAGTAAATAAATATACCACATATGGTTTTCCTTAAAACTGAAATTGAACGGGATCATGGCGATGTCTTTCAATGCGTCGGATAAGGATTGTGACTCATTTCCTTGCACATAGCAGAAAAACTCACCGATTATCTCTTTCGGCAAACCTAATAGCCCTGTAACCCAAGGGAATATATTGTATAATACAGACCATATCAAAAAAGGAAATAATACCCTATATATTCTCTTTTTATAGAAAACACCTAAAGATTGTTCCCGTATAGGCAATAGTAAAAGTCCCGTCATCATAACGAAAAGAGGAACGGAGGGCCGTAAAAGAGAGCCGTAAACAGCGGCCCAATGTTTATATTCCGGTAAACTTCCGAGTGTAGGTGAGATATAAAAAGGATCTATACAATGTACTCCGATAACCATCAGCATAGCTACGGTTCGTATTACATCGAGCCACACGATATGTGACTGTGTTGTTGCGTTGTTCATGGATTTATGTGTTAAATTTAAAAGATGGGTGACAAAGATAGAGCTTAGTATGAGAATTTTGTTTATCTTTATTGTTAATTTATTGTATTAAGTATTATGGTCAAACGAATTATCATTATCGGCGCTACCTCCGGTATCGGCTATGAGGTTGCTAAGATTTATTGGAAACGAGGATATCAACTGGGATTGGCTGGTCGTCGGGTTGATCGGTTGGAGGAGTTTCGTAAGCAAGATCCGGAGCATATCCAGATAAAGCAGTTGGACGTGACCGCCGAGGATGCCGCTGATCGTTTAGACGAATTAATCCGTGATTTGGGAGGAATGGACATCTTCCTGCTTAGTTCAGGGATCGGCAACCAGAATAAATACTTAGATACTTCCATTGAACAAGCTACGATACAGACGAATGTGACAGGCTTTACACGTATGGTACTAGCGGCCTATCGTTATTTTTCCAGTCAAGGTGGCGGGCATATATCTGTAATCAGCTCTATTGCCGGAACCAAAGGATTAGGTGTCGCTCCCTCCTACTCGGCTACCAAACGATACCAAAATATTTATATAGACGCTTTAGCCCAACTTTCCCGTATGGAGAAACAGCCTATTACATTTACGGATATCCGTCCGGGATTTGTCCGTACGGATTTATTGAAAGACGGCAGGAATTATCCTATGCTGATGTCTCCCCAATACGCCGCCTTGCGTATCGCTAACGCTATAGACCGGAAAAAGAGAAGGGCGATCATCGATTGGAGATACGCTATCCTTGTCTTTCTCTGGAGACTGATCCCTGAATGGCTTTGGGAACGGCTGCCAATACGGAATTAGGATCGGATATGTTAGAGGTTCATCTTTTTTGCTTCTACATTAGATTTTCTCTTGTGTCGGGAGCATGCTGAAGGACCGCACCGACTATCTGGCAACTATCCAATTCATCACAATCGCCACATGTATTAAAGCCTTTTCCGGATACACATTTGCGTATTTCACAATAATCACTGCAATACGCAAATTTCACTCCGTCCGTACGACACCCCATACAGTTTATAGTTGCGGCTGTAATTTCGGGCGCATTGTTCATGGCACTCCACTTTTGGGCGGTTTTTTCTCTTAGCTCATTATCATTCTTAACTGTGGCTATGCGGGCATCGCAACTTTCGCAATCTAATCCGCAACAGGCTATCAATTGTTTCATTATTTAGTTGTCTATTTATTTTCTTGTTTGTTTCTGTCCTTGCTTTTACTTTTCGGCAAACATAATAAAAATTCCTACCTTTGCGCCCAATTACTAATTTTTTAATCTATACAGATGGGTTTATTTATTAAGAAGCCTTTAGCGGATTTGATGACCGAGGCAAATGATTCGGGCAGTAAATCGCTGAAGCGTATCCTTGGCCCGTGGAGTTTGATCGCCTTAGGTGTCGGTGTTATTATCGGTGCCGGATTGTTCTCCATTACGGGTGCGGTGGCCGCCGGGTATACGGGGCCTGCCATTACTTTATCTTTCGCTATCGCCGCCTTAGGCTGTTGTTTCGCCGGGTTATGTTACGCCGAGTTCGCATCCATGATCCCGGTGGCAGGTAGCGCATATACCTATTCGTATGCCACGATGGGTGAGTTGGTCGCTTGGATTATCGGTTGGGATTTGGTGCTCGAGTATTGCGTGGCCGCTACGACCGTTAGCATAAGTTGGAGTCGGTATTTGGTCGTTTTTCTGGAAGGAGTCGGAATGCATTTACCGCAAGCTTTGACGGCTTGCCCTTGGGATGGCGGTATCGTAAATATTCCGGCTTTTTTGATCGTGGTGTTAATGAGTATTTTGTTGATACGAGGGACGGAAGGCAGTTCTATCTTCAATGGGATTATCGTATTCTTGAAAGTCTCCGTAGTATTGGTGTTCGTAGTCTTGGGATGGAAATATATCCGTATGGAGAATTATACGCCTTATATACCCGCTAATACGGGGACCCTAGGCGAGTTCGGTTTCTCCGGTATCCTACGAGGGGCGGCTATTGTATTCTTTGCTTTCCTCGGTTTCGACGCTGTAAGTACGGCGGCGCAGGAAACCAAGAACCCGAAACGGAATATGCCGATCGGGATCTTGATGTCATTAGTGGTTTGTACTATATTATATATGTTGTTTGCCCACGTGATGACCGGAGTCGTACATTACTCAGCGTTTGCTGGCCAGAATGGAATCGCTCCTGTGGCAATAGCTATCGATCATATGGGGCAAATGGATGCTTCTGGTGTGATTCGTCCGGATTACCCTTGGATGAACCGGGCGATCGTAATAGCTATTTTACTGGGGTATTGCTCGGTTATCATGGTAACGTTATTAGGACAGAGCCGTGTATTCTTGAGTATGAGCCGGGATGGGCTGCTCCCTCCCCTATTTTCTCATATCCATGAGAAATTCCGCACGCCGGCACGAAGTAATTTCCTGTTTATGTTATTGGTCGGTGCATTGGCAGCTTTCGTTCCGGCGAGCGTAGCGGGCGAGATGTGTAGTATCGGGACTTTGTTCGCTTTTACGCTAGTTTGCGCCGGGGTATTGATTGTCCGTAAGACAATGCCGGACGCTCCCCGGTCTTTCAAAACCCCGTTGGTTCCGTTCGTGCCTATCGCCGGTATCATAACTTGTCTGGTGATGATGCTTTTTCTCCCGGCTGATACATGGATTCGTTTGGTATTATGGATGTTAATCGGTCTGGATATATATGTCTGCTATGGCATCAAACACAGCAAACTGGAACATATGCAGAAACATCGCTCGGGACAGACCACATTGGATATGATCGGTATTACCCTATCCGTGCTTTGCGTGATTACGGGGCTTTGGCACCAGCAAACCGTGGGATGGGGCGAAAGTAAAGTCTTATTGATTATCTCATTCGTATTCGCTTTTACGCATCTAGCTTTCTATCTTTACAGACTCGGGAAGCAGTTTACGAGCCTTACCCGTTAGCGATTCAGCACGATTAGTCTCGATGGCTCACGCGACTAGTCCCGATGGTCAACACCAGTAGTGGTGAAGGCTTATGCGAATAGTCGCATTGACCTTCACCACTACTGGCGTACTATACCACTTCCTTTGATACGATTTATCGGATTCTAGCTCTTAAAAGTAAGCCTCTTATTCATCATAAAATTAACGGCTCCGTAAACGAAAAGTCCAAGGAACTGACCCAGATATTCATTTAGATCGATCACCTCCACCATTAAAAGCAAGAATATGAATTGAGTAGCGTAAGCGCAACCAAAAGCGATTAGGAATAAAGGAATCTCCTTCCAGAAATTACCTTTCCCGGAAGAAAATACCCAGTATTTACTCCAAAAGAAGTTATTCACCAAGGCAGCCACATATCCAGCCATGTTCGACCACAAGTAATTACAATCCAGAATATCCATTAATATCCAGATTACCAATGCGGTGATCAAAGCGTTAGAAGAACCTACAATGGCGAAACGAAGAATACGAACAGATTCCTTCATGCTGTTAATTATACGTTTCGAATGACAAATATACGGGTTTATTTCTATATTTGTGCTGTACTTTTGATCAAGTATGTAACATTCTTAAAACAATTATGAGTATGATTAGACTAAATGTATTTATTCAAGTAAGTGAGGAGAATCGTCCCGCCGCATTGGAGACTGCGAAAGAATTGGTTGAAAAGTCTTTGAAAGACAATGGCTGTATTGCTTATGATATTTTCGAGAGCGCTACTCGTAGTGATGTATTGATGATTTGTGAGACGTGGAAAGACGCTGAATCCTTATCAGCTCACGAAAAAGCTGAGCATTTCGTAACGTTGGTTCCTAAATTGCAAGGATTAGGTGCGATGAAACTTGAGAAATTTACATTTTAAGGGTTTTATGTAGGCTTATTATTATAAGCTTGAGCATGTTAAAAAATCATAGTTATGAATCCTTCAACTTATAACTATGAATGAAAGAAAACATAACTATGATTTTTTTAGTGTTATCGCTCGTTGATTGAGATATATTCCCTATCGTCCAAAACGTTCTTGTAAGCCGGACGGATGATGCGTTTTCCGTCAAAGTTCAACTCCTCGATACGGTGAGCGGTCCAACCCACGATTCGGGCCATGGCGAATAAAGGCGTATAGATTTCCTGTGGCAAACCGATCATCTCATAAACGAATCCGGAATAGAAGTCCACGTTCGAGGAAACCCGTTTCTTAGTTCCTTTATGCTTGGCGAAACATTCGATCGCTCTTTCCTCTAATAACTCAAGGAAGGCGAATTCCTCAAAGCGACCTTTCTCTTTTGCCAGATCACGAGCCAGTTCCTTTAATACAACCGCACGGGGATCGGAAATCGTATAGACCGCATGGCCGATACCATAGATCAAGCCTGTCTTGTTATAAGCCTCTTTGTTAAGCATCCGCATGAAATAAGTATCGATCTCGTCCACGTTCTTCCAATCCGCGATATTCTCTTTCAAATGATGGAACATATCTACTACCTGAATATTGGCGCCTCCGTGCAACGGGCCTTTCAATGAGCCGATACCAGCTGCGATAGATGAGTACGTATCCGTTCCCGTAGAACTAGTGACGCGTACCGTGAACGTAGAGTTATTACCACCACCATGTTCTGCTTGCAATACCAAGAGCAAATCCAACGTACGTGCGTCCAGATCCGTGAAATCACGTTTCAGCATGTGAAGGAAATTTTCTGCGATCGATAAGTTCTCGTGCGGATGACGGATGTGTAAAGAACGCCCCTGTGTGCTATGACGATAAATATTGTAGGCATAAGCGATAATCGTCGGGAACTTAGAGATCAATTCAATAGATTGGCGCATTAAGTTATCTCGGGAGGTGTCGTCCGGGTTTGCGTCGAAGGTATACATCTCCAATACGCTACGAGCCAATATATTCATGATGTTCTGTCCTTCCAGATCCAGAATATTCATCTTGGTCTTTTGCTCCAAGGGCATATTATCGTTCAACAGTTCTTTAAAGGCTGATAATTCCTCTTTATCGGGGAGTTTACCAGAAAGTAATAAATAAGCCACTTCCTCAAAACCGAACCGTTTTTCCTTGATGAAATCACGCGCTAAATCCTCTACGTCGTAACCTCTATAGAATAACTTACCGGGGATCGCTTTAAGACCGCCCTCTGGCAAGCGTTCGTATCCTACTACATTACCGACTTGGGTCAATCCTACTAACACGCCACTACCATCCTCGTTACGAAGGCCACGTTTCACATTATACATCGGGAAAAGTTCGTTGTCGATCTTGCAAGCCTCTTTGGCAGCCTCGGACAATTTGTAAATTAAATATTCTTTCTTCAACATGACTATACTAATTTAATTGTTTCGATAATAGAGATGATACGATCACCAAATTCTTTGGTGCCGAGAGATTTGCCGTTCGGCATAAAACGAGCCAAGTCATGAGTGGCCTCTCCAGCGGAGAAAGCTTGCTCCATAGCGGATGTAATCAGGTTAGCCGCATCACTCCATCCCATATATTCCAGCATCATCACGGATGATAATAATAAGGAAGAGGGGTTTACGAGATTCTTTCCCGCAATATTCGGAGCGGTTCCATGTGTTGCCTCGAAGATCGCATGACCACTGTTATAGTTGATATTAGCACCGGGAGCAATGCCAATGCCACCTACCATCGCCGCTAATTGATCGGAGATATAATCGCCGTTCAGGTTCAAGGTAGCGATCACGGAATATTCTTCCGGAATTAATAGAGTGTTTTGCAAGAAAGCATCGGCTATGACATCCTTGATAATGATTTTACCGGCCTTTGAAGCTTCCACTAAGGCGGTATTGGCCGCTTCCTCGCCTTGCTCTTTCTTGATCTTCTCATATTGAGGCCATGTGAAAGTGAGATCCGCAAACTCCCGTTCCGCTAAAGCGTATCCCCATAGTTTGAAACCACCTTCCGTGAATTTCATGATGTTACCTTTGTGTACCAAAGTCACGCTCGGTAACTGATGCAATATCGCGTATTCGATAGCGGCACGCACCAGACGCTCCGTACCTTCCACAGAAACCGGCTTGATGCCGAAAGAGGAAGTTTCCGGGAAACGTATTTTCTTCACTCCCATTTCCTCGGTGAGGAACTTCAATAACTTTTGTGCCTCCGGAGTCCCTTGTTGCCATTCGATTCCGGCATAGATATCTTCCGTATTCTCACGGAAGATATACATATTCACTTTCTGCGGCTCCTTTACCGGAGATACGACTCCTTTGAACCAACGAACCGGACGGAGACAAACATATAAATCCAACGTCTGACGGAGGGCCACATTTAATGAACGGATACCTCCACCAATTGGAGTCGTCAGCGGTCCCTTAATACCGACGATGTATTCACGGAACGCTTCCATAGTCTCATCGGGAAGCCAACTTCCGGTTTGCTTAAACGCCTTTTCGCCGGCTAAGACCTCTTTCCATTCGATGGAACGGGTTCCGTTGTAAGCTTGCTTGATGGCAGCGTTTACTATCTTTTGGCTAACGGGAGTGATCTCATGCCCCACGCCATCTCCTTCAATATAAGGGATTGTCACGTGATCCGGAACGAAAATATGATTACCTTTCTTTGTTATCTTACTCATGATATCAAGATTTTTTGTTTGTCTTAGTGAGCTGTATTTAAAGCGGAACCCGCCTTGAACCATTTAATTTGTAAATCATTATACGTATGGTTAACCGGGAATGATTCTTGCGTACCATCCGCATGAAGAAGAACGGCCGTCAACGGTTTGCCCGGCTGAAAATCTTTCAATCCGATGATCGAGATATGGTCATTCTCGCGGATCTTGCTGTAATCCTCCTTATTGGCGAAAGTCAGTGCTAACATTCCTTGTTTCTTCAAGTTTGTCTCGTGGATACGGGCGAAACTCTTGGCTAGGATCACTTTTACATTTAGGAAGCGAGGCTCCATGGCTGCATGTTCCCGGGAAGAGCCTTCACCATAGTTTTCTTCCGCTACGACGATCGAGGAAATACCATTTGCCTTGTATTGTTTCGCTACGGCAGAAACTGCTTCATATTCATTGTTCAGTTGATTCAATACAGAGTTTGTCTTCCCGTTGAAAGCGTTTACGGCTCCCATCAACATATTATCCGATATATTTTCCAAATGCCCACGGAAACGTAACCATGGACCGGCCATCGAGATATGATCCGTCGTACATTTACCTTCAGCCTTGATAAGAAGGGGCATATCCGTGAAATCCTCTCCATTCCAAGGAGCGAAAGGCTTTAATGCTTGTAGGCGGTTGGATTCCGGATCGATGTTCACCACTACGTTCTTACCCGTAGGTGCCAGATAGCCGTTATCCTTTACCTCGAAACCTTTCGGCGGAAAATCCGTGCCTTTCGGTTCTTTCAGTTTCACAACCTTACCATCCTCTGTCTTCAATGTATCGGTCAAAGGATTGAAACATAGATCACCTGCGATGGTCAAGGCCAGTGTCAGTTCCGGAGAAGCGACAAAAGCATGTGTATTCGGATTACCGTCCGCACGTTTAGCGAAGTTACGATTGAATGAAGTAACGATCGAATTCTTACGGGTATTATCATCCGTATGACGTTTCCATTGTCCGATACAAGGACCACAGGCATTCGCCATAATGGTTGCGCCAATCCGTTCAAAATCACCGATAATACCATCTCTTTCCGCCGTATAACGGATTTGCTCGGAACCCGGGTTGATGATCAAGGGTGCCGCTACCGGTATTTTATCCTCATAAGCTTGGCGAGCAATGGATGCCGCACGGCTTAGATCTTGATAAGAAGAGTTGGTACAGGAACCGATTAATCCGACCTCCATCTTTCGGGGATAGCCATTCGCTTTTACTTTTGCGGCAAACTCCGAGATAGGCGTAGCTGCATCCGGCGTGAACGGACCGTTGATATGCGGCTCCAATTCGGAAAGGTTAATAACGATTACACGATCGTAAAACTTATCTGGCTCGGCACGAACGTCCATATCCGCTTCCAGATATTCACCGATAGCTTCGGCCCAGCTCGCTACCTCGTCACGTCCCGTGGCACGAAGATATTGAGCCATTGTATTATCGAATGGAAATAAGGAAGTCGTCGCTCCTACCTCGGCACCCATATTACAGATCGTAGCTTTTCCGGTCGCTGAGATTGAGGCGGTGCCCGGACCAAAATATTCGATGATAGCGTTCGTTCCACCTTTTACGGTTAAGATGCCCGCTAGCTTAAGAATCACGTCCTTCGGCGAGGCCCAACCATTCAAATTACCAGTTAACTTAACACCAATTAGTTTCGGCATCTTCAGTTCCCATTCCATTCCGGTCATGACATCCACGGCGTCGGCTCCTCCTACTCCGATAGCGACCATTCCAAGTCCTCCGGCATTCGGGGTATGTGAATCAGTTCCTACCATCATACCGCCGGGAAACGCATAATTTTCCAATACCACTTGATGGATAATGCCTGCTCCGGGTTTCCAAAAACCGATTCCATATTTATCGGAGACCGATTTCAAGAAATCATAGACCTCGCTATTGCTTTTGGTAGCCGTATCGATATCCGTCTTGGCTCCCATATTCGCTTGGATCAAATGGTCGCAATGCACGGTAGCCGGTACTGCGGATTTTTCTTTTCCGGCGTTCATGAATTGTAAAAGCGCCATCTGAGCGGTGGCATCTTGCATAGCCACACGGTCGGGACGGAAATTCACATAATCCTCACCTCTTTTGAAAAGGCGAGTCGAGCTTTCATCGTATAGATGCGCATATAAGATTTTCTCGGCCAAGGTCATCGGGCGACCACCGATACGTTCGCGGGCTGTGTCCACTCTTCTGGGGAAATTCGCATAGAAATTTCTAAGCATGTCAATGTCGTACACCATATTCATATTCGTTTTTTATTGTAAGCCTTTTCGCAAATATATTTATCTATAACCAGCTAAAATGTAATAAATAAGACATCTGCCAATGAGTCTTTGTTTTTATTATCAACAAATATATAATATAATGAAATACAATTTGTTCGATAATTTCTATGAGGTTATAGAGGTTATTTATAATCTCCCGGATAACTTAGAAAAACGGGCTAATCGCACGTTTATTAATAAAACGTACCATTAGCCCGTTTTGTTCAAGCCTTGGAGCTGTTTTTTCTACTTATCGAGACTTTCTTTCCATCTTTGGGCATAACTATGCAAAATAGATGCGATACCCTCTCCGATCCGGACATAATCTTCCCGTTTAAGGTTGGCTAAAGATGCGCGGATAGACCACTCGGGAGCATCAAAACCTCCTCCGTTCAGTAAAACCAAGGAAGTTTCCTGTGCCAGACGGAAAACGACATCCAGAGGTTCGTAATTCTTTTTTAGATATTCCACGAAATCATCCCCATAGAATTTCTTAGCCCAGACAAGCATATCGATCTCACTATAATATCCCGCACGCAAAGGGTCGTCTAATAAGGTGAATCCGGTGCTTTCCCACAATGTGTGTAAACGCTCGTGGATCATATCCTGCATCCTTTTCTTATAGGTATTTTCCGCATCTAATAGAGCGAAAGACGCAAACAGAGACATTTGTGTTTGCTGTGGCAAGGAAAGACCGGCCGTATGATTCAAGGCTACTTGACGGCTATCGGCTACCATACGATCAATAAAGCGGATATCCTCGGGATGTAAGGATAGACTGCTATATCGTTTTTTTAGAAGCTCCTGTTTATCTCTTGGCAATTCACGGATCATCCGGTCGTAAATATTATCTTGATGTAAAGCGAT
The DNA here is from genome assembly GCF_003635425.1 of Parabacteroides sp. AF27-14. Lineage (NCBI taxonomy): Bacteria > Pseudomonadati > Bacteroidota > Bacteroidia > Bacteroidales > Tannerellaceae > Parabacteroides > Parabacteroides sp. AF27-14. Next base: position 149,892 of record NZ_QTLZ01000009.1, on the reverse strand, counting down.
TACCGCCAATCTCCATCCGGTTGCCCCGAAATATTTGGAGAAAGAGTAGACACATAACGTATTCTTTGGTAATTCGGCCATCATCGAGCGAAAATGCGGAATAAATGTCGCATACACATCATCCGTAATAATCATGAGGTTGGGATTGTCGTTCCGTACGATCTCAACGATCCTATTCATCAATGCTTTTGTCAATCCGTATGAAGGCGGGTTGCTCGGGTTTGTTATGAAAGCAGCTTTCACGCTAGGATCTTTCAGGACATCTAAATCTTTTTCTTGATATTGCCACGTGTGATAGCCGTCTTTTGTCATCTTCAAGGCTTTTATCTCTATGACATTAAAAAGATAACGAGCCTGTTCCGGAATCTCTATATAAGGAGTGAATACCGGAGCGAAGAGAACGATCTTATCTCCCTTATTCAACAAGAAATTCTGCTGCAAGGTATCGAAGATATAACACATGGCGGCAGTTCCGCCCTCGGTAGCGAAAAGGTCGAATATTCCCTCAGGGGGCTGGTTATCACATAATTCTTGGTCTAAATAATCCCGCACGAGCATTTCTGTATATTTCAAGATACGATCGGGAACCGGATATTGATCACCAATGACGCCTTCCGCCCATTCATATACAAGCTCATTCTCATCTACACCTTTTTCCGTGACCAGATATTCATAGGTACCCTTCAATAAAGTAGCGCCGGGAGATTGCGCATGTTTCTTTAGAAACTGTACGAAGCGAGACGCGATCCTTTTGCGGTTGGGAACCCCTGCGGCTCCGGCCATCTCATCTGCCAATTCGGTTTCCTGCAGGCATTCCTCCAAGGCGAACTGCCCTAATAGGAAGAATGCCTCCCGTGGAACCGTACTGATCCAGTTTGGATTTCCCCTTCCTGCGTTCAGCATGATGTGCGTACTTTTACGAGCGCTCTCATCCGCTAACTCTATCAAGATGTTCTTTAGCTCGAAAGGGCTAATCTCCGACATCTTTTTCTCATATTCTCTCGTGACATGTATTTTCTTCTTGTCCATACATTATATATATTACATGATTAGCACAATAACGACACCCCAGATGATTAATAAAGTATTACCCACCGCATAGGTAACGGTATAGCCTAAGGCTGGAGTCTCACTTCCTACGGCATCTTCCACCGCTCCTAATGCGGCAGTTGTCGTACGTGAACCCGCCGTACAACCTAAAGTAATAGCCGGGTGGAACTTAAAAACGTAACGTCCCATCAGAATACCGATGATAAGCGGGATAGATGTCGCTAAAGCACCGATAATAAATAAACTTATACCGACTTCCTTCAATCCGGTCACGAAACTGGGACCCGCCGTGATACCGACTACGGCGATAAACATATTCAACCCCAAATTATTTAATATCCAAACGGAAGGCTCCGGAATACGCCCGAAGGTCGGATGCTTAGAACGAAGCCATCCAAAGACGAGCCCGGCTATCAAAGCACCTCCACTCGTACTTAGGCTAATCGGGACACCCCCGAAATGAATCGCGAGCGAACCTAAAATTCCCCCTAAGAAAATACCGATACCCACGAAAATCAAATCGGTCTGATTGGTTGGGCGATCGGGATATCCCAAAGCCGTCGCCGCTTTATTTACCTCTGATTTCATGCCTACCAATTCCAGCATATCACCAGAATCTATCACCGTAGCGGCCAAGACCGGGATATTGATACCCGCACGCCTTACGGACTTGATGCTAACACCATGCATAAACGATTGATTGCGTAAATAGCAGATCTTTTTCCCCACGTATTCCTTATGGATCACTAGTACGGGTAACGTCTCTGCCGGAAAATCGAGCAATTCAATGTCATTGACCTCGTCGCCAATCCAGTTCTCCTCTCCGATCACGAATTCTCGGCGACCGCTTAGAACAACCTCATTTCCGGTATGTAAAACCAAATCCGGTTTAACATCGGTTACTACATTATTAATACGGACACACTCCACGAACAAATGCCGTCCCAATTGGTCTAAATATACCTCCAACTGCTTTACGCTTTTGCCATCCTTGAACCATTCATTACTAATCTTATAGGCCCGGAAAGTTACCGGACGGGCAGCAGGCATAAAGCCCGGTTGCTCGCTCTCGTCGTTATTTCCCATTTTAGCCTCTAGCTCTTTACACGCTTTTTTCACGTAGTCGAGTCCTCCTAAAAGACGTGGCCCGATATCACTCACTAACCATGCGGATCCTGCCGTACCGAAAATATAAGTTACCGCATAGGCCACGGGCATTACATTTACCATAGCGCTTTTATCCGTATCGCTAATATTCATCTGTCCGATCGTATCTTCGGCAACTCCTAATACTGCCGACATCGTCTGGGAGCCCGCCAATAATCCTGCGGCCTCGCCTGCGTTATATCCCATAAGTTTCGCTAACAAAAAAGGAGCGATCAAACAAAACACACACATGACGGCGGCGAAAAGCATTTGAGGAAGACCTTCCTTTTTCAATCCCCGGAAGAACTGTGGCCCAACACTATATCCTACAGCGAAGAGGAACATCAAGAAAAAGACGGACTTTAACGGTCCGCTTATATCGATTTTTAATTGCCCGATCAATACACCGACCAATAATACGCTGGTAACCGTTCCCAGCGTGAACTTCTTTATCTTAAACTTGCCAATCCAGAAACCGAGAGCTAAGGTTATGAAAATAGCTAGCTCCGGATAATGTTGAAGTAAATTAGTTATCCATTCCATATCTATTTATTTGATGTTAAACAAAAAAGATGCTATTGAAACAGGGATTCTTTGAAAGATGTTGTTACTTTTCGGGATTATTTATATAAATTTGCGACCGCTTAGGTGATAGAGTTTGTCTACCGACAATTCTATAAAAGGGAATCCGGTTAGAATCCGGAACAGTGCCCGCTACTGTGAAGCTCTTGAAAAGGAAAGCGTTCTGCTATGCCACTGTCTTAAGAAAGATGGGAAGGTTGCTTTTCGAGCCAGTCAGGAAACCTGCCAAGCGAAGTAATGATTAATTCCTCCCGGGGTTAGGAGTAATTAAGAGGATAGAAATATCACCTATATCTAAAAGATGTTGGAGACGGAATAATACGTTGTCTCCGTGGGATTGATATGTAATCTAATTATTAATATATTCATATGATGAGGAAACACTTACTATCTTTCTTCCTGCTGGTCATCAGCCTAGTTTGTCGTGCGCACGATGGCGAGAATTTTGTAGCATCCGATTTATTCGCCTCTTTACAACCGGGCGATAAGGCCGCTTTATTGATGGTACATTTTGGAACAACCCATGATGATACCCGTGCCTTGACAATCGACGCGATCAATCAAAAAGCGAAAGAAGCTTTCAAAGATGTTGAGTTGCGTGAGGCATGGACTTCTCGCATTGTAATGCGCCGCTTAAAAGCTCGTGGCATAGAGAAACTAAACCCGATCGAAGCCTTGGAAAAGTTAAAGGCTGATGGTTATACGCACATCTTGATCCAATCCACGAATATAATCGAAGGTATCGAGATGGAATCCTTACGTAAAGACGTTGCCGCCATGAAGTCTTCTTTCAAGGAAATCCGAATCGGCAATCCCCTATTGTATACGCCGGAAGATTATGAGGCAGTAATCGCTGCTATCATAAAAAATGGGGCGAAGGAAGGCGCTACATTATTAGTAGGTCATGGCACTTATACTCCAGCAACGGCCCAATATGCCATGTTGGATTATATGTTGAAGGAGAAGGGGTTCAAGAATTATTCCGTAGGAACTATTGAAGGTTATCCTTCTTTTGATACGATGGAAGCTCAAGTAAAAGCCAATGGTACGAAGAAAGTCGTGTTAATGCCATTTATGTTTGTCGCTGGAGACCATGCGAAAAACGATATCGCCGGTGATTGGAAAGAGGAACTGGAAAAGAAAGGCTACGAGGTAAGCGTATTTATGGAAGGTCTGGGACAGAATCCGGATATTCAGAAGATTTTCATCGAACATGCCCGTTTCATGGCTAAACATAAGATGATCGATATCGTTGATAAGAAGAAAGCTTATGCGGTAGAGAAGGACTAAAAAAGTTCTCCAAATCTATGTTTTATTCCTTTCGGAAGAAAAAGTAATTCCTTCCGAAAGAAACTAAATTTTCATTCGAAGGAAAATGGAATTTCTTTCGAAAGGGATTTCACATGCATACAATAAACAGTTATAATGCTAAATATATGAAAAGAGTTTTGACAATCTTACCGTTGACAGCCTTATGTATCAGTACGATGCAGGCACAACACAAGAATGAGTACACGAATTTCGCCGATACGACATTCAATATTCAAGAAGTCGTAGCGACCGCCGCACGCAAGCCACGTCCACAAATCACGAAGTTGGACGTACCTATGAAATATCTTCCTATTTCAATTAATAGCATTACGGCGAGTAGTTTGGAGTTGCGAGGTATCCGTAATATCCAAGATGCGGTACGCTTTATGCCGGGCGTACGATTCCAGACATCTTATGGCGCATTTCAACAATTGTCGATCCGTGGTTTCGATCATTCTATCATGATGATAGACGGTATCCGCGATGAACGTTCGGCAATAAACAACTCTTATCCCGTACCCGATCTATCCTGTATCGAGTCTATTGAATTATTAAAGGGACCGGCTTCTGTACTTTACGGACATTCAGCCGTAGGTGGAACCTTGAATATCGTTCGTAAATCCCCGTCAGAGAAACAGAGCGTTAATGCTCGATTGGCCTACGGTAGTTACGAGAATAAAGAGGCGACACTTGGCATGGGCGGTAAATTGGTCGGTCCGGTCAATTATTACGCCAATGTCAACTTTTCCGATCAAGAGGGCTGGCGTGATAATGGCAACCGTCGCTTTTCCGGTTATCTGGCATTGCAAGCTAAAATGACGGAACGTGACATATTAGATGTTCGCGGAGGTTTTAACCGCGACTTCTATGGGACGGAGATCGGTCTTCCCGATTTAATGGCAAATGATGTATATAATGTGCAAACAGGACAGTTATATCTCCATAAAAATGAGATGCTACCGGGACTTGACCGTGAGGCTCGCTACAATAACGAGTCCGACTTTATGAAGAATCACGCATGGAACGTATCGACGCAATACACACATACTTTTTGGAACGGCGCGAAACTAACAGATCGCCTTTCTTACAATAACGACGATATCAACTATTTTGGGACGGAAGCCCTCGACTATCTCGAAAGTGATGATCCGATCTATGATCATTATTATATGAAAAACGGCCAGAAAAAATATATCTGTTTGGACAGTGTATATCTTTCTTTCCCGCTTCGCTTCTCCCATATAGCCAAGACGGTAGCCAATACGCTCGAGCTAAGCGGTAAATTCAGGACGGGTGAGATAAAGCATACGTATATGGGAGGTTACTCTTTCGTCGCCTTGAATCGTACCAGCTATTCGGGCTATAATTTAGGAGATGATGTTCAGGGTCCCGGCCTTTATTCGCATGTATCCGTTTATGATCCGCATAGCATGGGATATATGACCAGTAAATTCTCGAAAGCAACGGTTACGCATCATTATTCCAACAGCCTTTATCTTCAAGATATGGTTGAGTTCAACGAGCAATGGAAGGTATTAGCCGCTCTACGTTACGACTTTTTCCGTTATATGTCCGCCAGCGCTACAACTCCTACCGGACGACGTGAGTATGAGGAGCATTCAAGCTTCAATATGATAAAGAATAAGGCGTTGACTTATCGTTTCGGAGCGGTCTATCTGCCCCATCCGAATACATCCATTTATGCGTCTTTCGCCTCTTTCTTCAAGCCGATCCGTACGTTCTATCAAGATAACGTCATTTATGTAGGAGGTGATGGAAATCGTTTCGAGCCTGCTCGCAATGAGGAAGTATTTAAGCCGGAGAAAGGATACCAAGCCGAGGTGGGTCTTAAATATCAATTGAACAATATATTAAGCGCCAATGCCAGCTTGTTCTATATCCGGAAGATGAACAGTACGGCTACGTTGACCAACAACTATCAAGAGGAAGTAAACGGCGAGACTACCACGATGAGTGTAATCGGACAGGTGGGTGTACAAGATTCCAAAGGTTTTGATTTTGATGTCACTCTTTCTCCGGTAAGCACCTTAGCGCTGACGATCGGTTATGGATTGAACGACTCCAAGATCCGGGAGATGAAAGAAATAAAGGATCCGGAATTGATCGAGGCTATCTATGGCAATAACCCGGATGAGACAAAGCAACAATTGAATAGCCAAGAAGGAAACTGGCAGAGCAACGTACCGAACCAGACTTTCTACGCATACGGCAGTTATACCATCCCTCGGGGTGTCTTGAAGAATCTGGAATTTCACTTGAGTAGCAGTTATACCGGTAAAGTATACCGTAATACATCTAACAACTCTTGGTTCGATCCGTATTGGGTAACCGATTTCGGTATGTCTTATTTGTTGAACAACAATATTCACCTTACATTCAACTTGAATAACTTGTTTGACAACAATTATTATAACCAAGCGCTCGGACAACAGATAGTGCCAAGCATGCCTCGTAATTTCCAAGTGGCTATCTTCTATACATTATAATATATAGAACATACGCTCATGAATCTATTGACAAAGATCATGCAATTTATACACAGGATACTGGGCACGGCGCTCAGTATCCTGTTCCTCGTTTGGTTCCTATCGGGATTGGTAATGATCTACCATACGTTCCCGCGAGCGGATCGGGCCGATAAACGGGCGAAGATGGATATTCTCTCTCTGGAGAATCTTCCTTCGTTAGACCAGATAGAGAAACGTTTACCGCAGAACGAGCGGATAAGCCATGTTACCTTAAACAGCTATTTGGGACAAACTGTTTTTCATATCCGGACGGAGAAAGGGAGCTATGATATTCCTGCCGACTCGACGGAAAGATTACCCGTAATCGACTGGAATCGTATCCAACGTGTGGCATCACTATGGAATACCTCTTCCATAGCGAAGGTAGATTCCTTGTACACCTTGGACCAATGGATTCCATTCGGTCGTTTAAAAGAGGAATTTCCGATCTATAAATTCCATTTCGCCGATCCGGAACGACATGAATTATACATATCCTCTAAATCCGGGGAGGTTTTGCAATATACGGATAAAAACAGTCGTTTCTGGGCTTGGCTCGGGGCGATCCCTCATTGGGTCTATTTCACTTCCTTGCGGCAAGACGCTGAATTATGGATAAAGGTAGTTGTCTGGTTATCCGGAATCGGGTGCGTTATGTGTATCGCCGGGATCTATTTAGGAATACGGGATTTCCGGTTAGCGAGGAGACGTCATTTGATTTCCCCTTATAAGAAGTTCTGGTATAAATGGCATCATATTCTTGGGGTGTTATTCGGTTTATTCGTCCTCACCTTCTGCTTTAGTGGTATGATGTCTTTAGCTCGTGTACAGGATTGGGGGTTGAAAGCCAAGCTCTATATAAACCCGGTTCAAGAACTGCGGAAGATGGCTCCTTCCCCACTCGATTATCCGTTGGATTACAGGGCGGTCATACAAGCCTATCCCGGCCAGATCCGTCAATTGGAATGGAGTAGTTTTGGTGATATACCCTTTTACATCGTACAAACAGACACGAAGGATATTGTCGTGAACGCAAATAAGAGTGACGGGATATCTTTATTGAACCTGCGACCGGAAGAAATCCGTTCCGTATTGTCTCAGATACATGGTATCGGGACCACGGCTGATATCAAACTGTTGGATGCTTATGATACGTATTATATCTCACGAAAAAGGAATTTAGAACTCCCGGTCTGGAAAGTATCTATTCAAGACGTGGATAATAGTTGTTATTACATTAATCCCCGTAATGGACAATACCGTTATGTAAATACGCCGTCTCGTTGGAACCATTGGATGTATCCGGCATTGCATAGCTTGAATCTGAAATTCTTGGTAGATCATCCGGTCTTATGGAATATCGTGATGTGGGGAACCATGTTGGGAGGCACGTTCGTTTCCTTATCCGGTGTATGGCTTGCGATAAAATATATCAGGCGAAAAGCGAGAAGAAAGAAGTAAAGCCTGTATATTTGTATTATATTTATTGAGAACATTGTATTATAAAATAGATTTGAATGAATAAAGGCAAGATTATAGTCGCCGGAATCGGCCCCGGTAGCGAGGCCGATATAACGCCTGCGGTTTTGGCCGCTATCCAAAGCTCGGATGTCATCATAGGATATAAATATTATTTCCGTTTTATCACCCACTTGCTTCGTGAGGGAACGGAATGTATAGATACAGGTATGAAACGTGAGCAAGCTCGTGCCGAGCAAGCTTTCGCTTATGCGAACGAGGGAAAGACGGTTTGCGTGATCAGTTCCGGTGACGCCGGTATTTATGGCATGACTCCTCTGATTTATGAGATGAAGAAAGAATCCGGAAGCGAGATCGAGATCGAGTCGTATCCGGGCATCAGCGCTTTCCAGAAAGCTGCGTCCTTGCTTGGCGCTCCTATCGGACATGATTTCTGTGTGATTTCCCTCTCAGACTTGATGACTCCTTGGGAACTGATCGAGAAACGGATTCGTGCGGCGGCCATGGCCGATTTTGTTACGGCGATCTATAATCCAAAAAGCGAGGGACGTTATTGGCAACTCTATCGTTTAAAAGAATTGTTCCTGCAAGAACGCAAGCCGGAGACTCCGGTCGGTTATGTACGTCAGGCCGGACGGGAGGAGCAAGAAGTATTCGTCACTACGCTCGCAGATCTGGACCCCGAGCAGATCGATATGTTTACGGTAGTCTTGATCGGAAACTCACAAACATATCTTTCCGGGAATCATATGATCACTCCCCGGGGATATTATGGCGAGATCAAACAAAAGAAAATGGATACGGGTATCGGACAGGACATCATGATCCGTAGTTTCCGTACGATCGAGAAGGAATTGAAAAACCAAGAGATCCCGTTGGATAAGAAATGGGCGTTACTCCATGCCATTCATACGACGGCCGATTTCGATATGGAAAATATCCTTTATGCCGACCCGGATGCTGTCTCTACATTATATAATAAGATCAGCGGCGGGGAAGTTCCTACGATCATCACCGATGTCACGATGGCTGCTTCCGGCATTCGTAAGGGAGCTCTGCAACGTCTGGGTGTCGAAGTGAAATGTTACCTTCAAGACGAGCGGGTCGCTGAGATGGCTTCGAGCAAAGGAATTACCCGTACTCAAGCCGGTATTCGTCGGGCCGTGGAAGAGCATCCGACCGCTCTGTTTGTCTTCGGGAACGCCCCGACCGCCCTTATGGAATTATGCGATTTAATACGTAAAGGTAAAGCCACTCCAGCTGGCATTATCGCGGCTCCGGTAGGTTTCGTACATGTGCAGGAATCCAAACATATGGTGAAACCTTTTATCGGTATACCGAAACTAATCGTGGAAGGTCGTAAAGGAGGTAGTAATTTAGCGGCTACGCTAGTGAATGCCATCCTTTGTTTTAATGACGCAGAACAATTAAAGCCGGGAAGAGACGTATGAACCGATTTTATGTCATAGGGCTGGATGATAATATGCGGCAATACTTTCCGCCGGAGATATTGGAGATAATCTCGTCCCACCGGGTGTTCTCCGGAGGCGTGCGGCATCATGAGATCGTACGTTCGCTCTTGCCCGAGAAAGCGGACTGGATCGATATAAAAGTCCCGTTGGACGAGGTCTTCGATCGCTATCGTTCGTACGACGGTCGGGAAAGCATCGTTGTATTCGCTTCCGGAGATCCTTTGTTTTTCGGATTCGCCGTTACGATTCAAAACCGATTGCCGGATGCGCAAATCCGCCTGTACCCGTCATTTAATTCCTTGCAACTCTTGGCACAAAATCTATTGATGCCTTACCACGATATGCGGATCGTCTCCCTTACCGGACGGCCTTGGCACGAGTTCGATCGTGCCTTGATCGAAAGTGCGTCTAAGATAGGCGTGCTCACGGATCGGGAACATACGCCTACGACTATCGCTCGCCGGATGCTGGAATACGGCTATGATAATTATACCATGTTCGTGGGAGAACGGTTAGGAAATACCGAACGGCAGAGCATCCGCCAATTCAGTATACAAGCCGCAGCAATGAATAATTTCGTTCATCCGAATTGCTTGATTCTCCGGAAAGAACGTGACGGGCATTCCCGTAAGTTCGGCCTGCCGGATTCCGCGTTCGAGCATTTGAGCGGGCGGGAGAAGATGATAACCAAAATGCCGATCCGTTTGTTATCTTTAAGCATGCTGGATCTGAGAAACCGGGAACGTTTTTGGGATATCGGCTTTTGCACGGGTTCTGTCTCGATAGAGGCTAAATTGCTGTTCCCGCATTTGCATATCACGAGTTTTGAGATCCGGGAAGAGGGACGAAAGTTAATGACTGAGAATTGTCGTCGTTTTGGGACTCCGGGTATCGAGGCTATAATCGGAGATTTCTTATCGGTGGATTTATCAGCGTTGGAGGCTCCGGATGCAATCTTTATCGGCGGACATGGCGGGAAATTAGTGGAGATCCTTATGGTAGTTTCCAAAAAGATGAAAGAGAACGGTGTCATCGTCTTCAACTCCGTATCCGACGAAAGCAAAGCGCTTTTAGAGGAAGCGGTCCGCCAAACCGGTCTTCGGATATCCGCCCAAACCCGTATCACGATTGATGATTTTAATACGATTACCGTGAATGTTATTTATAAATTATGAGTACAATATCAATTATTCCAATATCCGGTAGCAGCCGGGTGCTTGCTGAGCGAATTCTTGCTTCTTATCCCGAGGCGAAGATCTTACCATTCGGCTCTTTCTCAAAAGAGGTTTTTCACGAATCCAGTAGTTTGGTATTTATAGGAGCGATGGGAATTTGCGTACGCAGTATCGCTCCCTTCGCGGAAGATAAACATACCGATCCGGCCGTGGTTTGTATAGATAGTACCGGCAAATACGTGATTCCTGTCTTATCCGGACATATCGGTGGAGCGAACGATCTTTCCAAAGAGTTAGCGAACCTATTAGGAGCCGAAGCGATTATTACGACACAAAGCGACAACGCAAACCTATGGGCGCTCGATACATTAGGGAAGAAATACGATTGGACCTTGATCGTCAAAGATAGCAATGCCGCCATCTCCACTTTTGTCAATGGAAAACCGACAGCGCTACTCCTTGATATACGAGATAAAGGAACGGATTATTTGGAGCGTACGGTCCCGTCTCATGTCTCTATCTTTTATTCCTTCGAGGCGATACCGCAGCAAGACTATGAGTTATTGATGATCGTCAGTCCCCAACAATACGATACATCCATCCCTACGATCACCTATATACCGAAAGTCCTCCACCTAGGAATGGGTTGCCGCAAGGATATGCAAGGCGATCCTACGGTCGTTTACGAACATATTAAAGATGTATTGCGTGATAAACGCCTATATCCGGAAGCTTTGGCGGATGTAAATACAATCGATTTGAAGAAATGCGAACCGGTGCTGACATTACTGGCTTATGGAGTTATGGAATGCCCTTTCCACACCTATACATCGGAGGAGCTGAAAGATATCCCGGTACCCAATCCCTCGGAGAAGGTACTGGAGGTAACCGAATCCCCAAGTGTATCGGAAGCTTCCGCCATTTATGCGGCTCATGGCGGTCCGCTTTTGGTCGAGAAGCAAAAAGCGGATTTAGGGAAAGGAAATGAATATACCTTTGCCGTAGCGTTAGATCGGGCGGCCTGCCGCAAGGGACATATCGAGATCGTAGGAGCCGGTCCCGGCGATCCGGACTTGATCTCTATCCGCGGACGGCAAATGTTGGAGAAAGCGGATTTGATCCTGTATGCAGGAAGCCTCGTCCCGAAAGAACTTACCTTATGCGCGAAGGCAGGCGCTACGGTGCGAAGCTCGGCGGATATGAATCTGGAAGAACAGTTCGCGTTGATGAAAGAGTTTTATGATAAAGGATTGTTTGTCGTTCGTTTGCACACGGGCGATCCTTGCATCTATGGAGCTATTCAAGAGCAAATGAATTACTTTGATCAATACGGGATGGATTATCATATCACTCCGGGTATTTCCTCTTTCCAAGCCGCCGCCGCCGCTCTTTATTCCCAGTTCACGATTCCGGAGAAAGTACAAACGATCATCCTCACTCGTGGCGAAGGACGTACGCCCATGCCTGAGAAAGAGCAACTGCACAAACTGGCTCAAAGCCAAAGTACGATGTGTATCTTCTTAAGCGCCGGTGTCGTAGAGAAGGTCCAAGAGGAATTATTGCGACATTACGCTCCAACCACTCCGGTAGCCGCTTGCTATAAATTGACATGGAAAGACGAGCGGATCTACCGTGGGCAACTGAAAGATCTCGCGAAAATCGTAAAAGAGAATCATCTTACACTGACAACATTACTTGTCGTCGGGGATGCCATCGATAATCGCAAGGGTCTATCCCGCTTATATGCGGATGAATTCAAACATCTTTTCCGTAAGTAATGATACTGATCCTTGGAGGAACGACAGAAGGCCGTGTGGCTGTGCGGATAGCGGACGAGGCAGCCGCTACCTATTACTATTCTACGAAAGGAACTTTGCAATCCATTGAATGCGCGCATGGAATCCGTTTGACCGGAGCCATGAATGCGGAGGAAATGGAGTGTTTTTGTCGTGACCACGCGATTAAGCTATTGATTGATGCGGCACACCCTTTCGCTCAAGTGTTACACCAAACGATCGAAAAAGTATCGAAATGTTTACAGATTCCGGTGATCCGTTACGAACGTCGGTATCCACCTCGTGATGAGGACTTGATTTGGTGCGATAGTTATGCAGACGCAATTCACCAAATGGAAAACAAAGGTATCCAACGGCTGCTTGCCCTCAGTGGCGTGAACACCCTTGCCCCGCTCCGCCCTTATTGGCGATCGCATACCACTTGGTTCCGTATATTGGAGCGGGAGGAATCTTTGTCGTTGGCCGAGAAGCAGGGCTTCCCCCAAGAACGTCTGGTTTTCTATCGAGAAGGTGAGGATGAGTTAAAGTTGTTGGAGCAACTCCATCCGGATGCGATCTTGACAAAGGAAAGTGGTTTCTCCGGCTATTTTACGGATAAAGTGAACGCTGCCCGCCAATTCGGAATACCAGTATTTGTCGTGAAGCGTCCCGCATTACCGGAAACTTTCTACCGAGTGTATGGTGAAGACGGATTGCGCAAACAAATCGAACGCCTATTACCCGAATTCTTTCCCTTGAAAAGCGGATATACGACCGGAGCTTGTGCTACCGCCGCCGCAAAAGCCGCTTTATTGGCCTTATTATCAAGGAAGGAACAAACAGAAAGCCAGATAACATTACCCTCGGGAGAACAGATAACGTTGCCGGTAGCCTATACCGAATGGGCCGGGTGTTCCGCCACCTGTACCGTGATCAAGGAGTCTGGGGATGATCCGGACGTGACGAATCATAGCCGGATCCGGGTTACTGTTCAATTATCTCTCGATGCATCCGGTTGTGCCATCGCCGTGGCACGACTCTGCCACGGTGATGGCACAGCTGTGCCAAGCCGATGGCACAAGCGTGCCACGGTAATGGCACAAGAAGAATATTGTCAAGAAACAGAAAGCGACGATACGGGAAGAGTCATCTTCCAAGCAGGTGAAGGAGTCGGAACCGTGACCCTTCCGGGACTCGGCTTGAAAGTCGGCGGCCCGGCTATAAACGCCACGCCCCGTAAGATGATCCGGCAAGAGCTGATTCCACTCCTGCCCTCACCCGATTCCGTCGCTATTGTCACGGTCTCGGTTCCCGGTGGCGAGGAGTTGGCGAAACGTACCTTCAATCCGAAACTTGGAATTATCGGGGGAATCTCCATTATCGGGACATCCGGAATCGTGCGTCCTTTCTCATCGGACGCTTTTATCGCCTCGATACGGAAAGAAGCCAGTGTCGCCAAAGCGATAGGTTGCGAGACGTTGGTTATTAATTCCGGGGCGAAGAGTGAACGCTACCTTCGGAGCTTATACGCTTCTTTGCCTCCACAATCATTCGTCCATTACGGGAACTTTATCGGAGAGACGCTAAAGATCGCTGCCGATTTAGGTTTCAAGCAGGTTATCTTAGGTATCATGATCGGCAAGGCGGTGAAACTTGCGGAAGGTTTCCTAGATACACACAGCAAAAAAGTCGTCATGAACAAAGGCTTCCTTCAAGATGTAGCGAAAGAAGCGAAATGCGAGGAGGCGACCGTAGATGCAATCAATCGGATTACGTTGGCCCGTGAATTATGGGAGCTTCTTGCGGAAAAAGAACAAAATCGTTTCTTCCCATTACTTTTACAAAAATGTAAATCGTATTGCGCTCCTATCCTTCCCGACGGCGAACTAACCTTGCTGTTAATATCCGAAGAGGGCAAGGTCTTATACCAATCTTAGCTGTAGAGACGCAGCACGCACGCTACGTCTCTACAACCCCCAGACTGTAATAGCATTTCTTTTTAGCTGTTTATTCTTTTTTATTAGGGATTCTTTAAGAATACATATTAGGAGGATTTCGTACTTTTGCCCTCTAAATATTGATTAAAATAATGTTTAGATATCTTTTAATTTATATGGCCTGCCTTCTATTCGCCTTTTCCGTAAAGGCGCAAGGTATTTCCAATGACACGATTCCGAAAGAAGTGCTGATGCTGGACGGTAAGCCTATGACCGAAAAGCAAATACAACGTTATCATAAACAATTACGTAAAGACTCCATACGGGCCAACAAAAGGATCTGGTGGTCTATCCTTGGTGGACCGTCTTATACGCCGGAAGCCTCCTTTGGCGTAGGTGGCGCGGTTTTGGCTAGCTTTCGCTTAAACAAGAATGATACGATATCCCAACGATCGTTTATCCCTGCGGGATTTAACATCACCTTAAACGGGACGTTCGTTTTTGCCGGTGCTGGTACCTTATTCTTCAACGAGAATCGCTTCCGTATTTATATCAGTTACGGTTATCGGAACGAACCTTCGCATTATTTCGGGAAAGGCTATGAGACGATCGAGCAAATCGAGAAAAGCGATTCGACAACGAAATTCCATAAGAGTTCTTTCCAACTATATCCCCGTTTCGTATGGGAAGTTAGGCCTCATTTATATACGGGTCCTCTTTTTGATATTAATTTCAGCAAATCAGATGATATCAACCCGGTGATGGCCGAAGATCCTTATTTCAATAAGTTCAAACGAGATTATGTCAATATCGGTGTCGGCGGCTTGATTCAATACGATACACGAAATGACGTGGCGACCCCAAGTTCCGGTATGTTACTAAGCGCGATCGCTAAAGTGTATGGAAAGTATTTAGGCGGTGCATATAATTATGAGATGTTCGAGCTGGAATACCGCCAATTCCAGCAAGTATTTCGTCCTCGTAGCACCTTGGCATGGATCGCCAAGACACAAATCGGTGTGGGAAACGTTCCTTTTACGGAGCTTCCTTCGTTTGGCTCTCCTTTCGATCTTCGCGGATACTATTGGGGCAAGTACCGTGACAAGACCATGGCGTATGGGATTCTGGAGTATCGTCATATGTTCGGCAGCGTGGAGAAATATAAGAGCGGTAATTTCTGGGCGAAGTGTGGTTTTGTTGGCTGGGTCGGCACGGGTACGATCGGAAACGCTCCTATCGTAGACTGGAATAAATGGAAGTTCAACTACGGCGTAGGCTTACGTATCCAAATGCAACCCGGCAAGAACTTCCGCTTAGACGTAGGCAAAGACCCGAACCAAAAAGGGATGGCGGTTTATATGAATATGACGGAAGCCTTCTAAAACCAGAAGGCTCCCGCCTACGATTTATGGAAGTATAACCTTGCGTTAAAATTATCGTTTAAAAGCCGGAAATATCTTAATATCGATTTTTTTCACTAAGTTTGCGTCGTCGAAGGGGTGCCATACTATATGGGCTGAGATCATACCCTTACTACTTGATGCGGGTAATGCCGCCGTAAGAAAAACGAATGTTAGATGGATAAAAATGAAACGTACCGTTATCCGGTAGCTTTAACGATCGCGGGCTCTGATAGTGGCGGTGGTGCCGGAATACAAGCGGATATTAAGACTTTTTCCTCGCTGGGTGTTTTTGGAGCCTCGGCGATAACGGCTATAACCGCTCAAAACACACAGGGAGTGCGAGGGATCCAAGCGATCTCTCCCGAGATTTTGAGAGGACAAATCGAAGCCATTCTTGAGGATTTCATTGTAGATGCCATAAAAATAGGGATGCTACATAACAAGGATGCCGTAAAGGTTGTATCTGAGACTTTACCTTCCTTCCGACGAACTTCTATCATTTTAGATCCAGTGATGATATCCACGAGCGGAAGTAAATTATTGGAGGATGACGCCATCCGAACCATCATGGATGAGTTGTTCCCTAAAGCGACACTGCTTACTCCGAATATTCCCGAGACGGAATATCTTTCCGGTATAAAAATCAATAACGAGGCGGATATCTTACTTGCCGCCCGGAAATTGCAGGAAAAAGGATGTAAGGCTATATTGATCAAAGGGGGGCATATTCCCGGAGTAGAAACGGTGGATCGGTTATTTATCAATGAGAATAATCCGATTTGTCTGGCTTCGCCAACAGTGGAGACCTTCAATACCCATGGAACGGGCTGTACGCTATCGTCCGCCATCGCCGCTTATATGGCACTCGGCCATTTATTGGTGGAAGCCGTACGATTAGCCAAGGAATATATGAATAATGCGCTCGTTCACGGGGCAAATGTATGCATGGGAAAAGGGCACGGACCTGTAAACCACTTCTTCTCACCCTCTGCCCTTCATAAAATCCGATGGAATCATGAATAAGCTGGTCGTAATTACTACACCTTATTTTTTCGCGGATGAAGCTTCTTTGATCGAACTTCTATTCGCGGAAGGAATGTCTCGTTTACATCTACGTAAACCGGATTGTAAACGTGATGAATTGGAGGGCTTATTGGATAACATCTCTCCGGCTTATTACGACAGGATCGTTCTTCATGATTGGTTTACCTTGGCAGAAGAAAGGGCTTTAGGAGGAGTCCATTTGAACAAGAGGAACCCGGAAGCTCCACCTTTATATAAAGGCAGTATAAGTCGTTCTTGCCATAGTCTGGAAGAGATTATCAAGTATAAACCGGTATGCGACTATGTATTCCTTAGCCCGATCTTTCAGAGTATATCCAAAGAAGGATATGGTAGCGGATTCCCCTTAGATGGATTGCGAAACGCAAAGGGCATCATCGATGATAAGGTGATCGCCTTGGGAGGAATCTGCTCACAAACAATAACGAAATTAAGAGATATCCCCTTCGGCGGTGTCGCCGTTCTCGGGGCCCTTTGGGGAAACGATCCCTCCCTTCTTGTTGCGGATCAACTCATAAAACAATTCAAACGATTACAAGTATGGCCTTAAATTATTATTTCGGATATGATGAGAATGGAAGAGTCGGTCGGAGAACAACCGGATTACGCCCTCCTTTTGGTGGGAGTAACCGCTTGATGTTTATAACGCATCGTACACCTAAATATACGGAATGCGACGAGGTACGCATGGCAATCCAAGGAGGATGTTCGTGGATACAATTGCGTATGAAAGACGGGATCTATGAGGATACCGTACGTAAATGTGCCACTATCTGCGCGGACGAATGTGAGCGAATCGTGGATTTCTGCGTAAACGATGATCTGGAAGCCGCCGTGACATGTGGCGCTACGGCTTGTCATCTAGGTAAGAATGACATTCCCTTGGATATCGCTTGGGAAGTACTGAAAGACAAGTTGGACTCCAATGCCATCTTCTATATCGGGGCTACGGCTAACACGTTCGAGGATATCCGGCTGGCCGTAGAACGAGGCGCCTCGTATATCGGACTAGGGCCGTATCGCTTTACAGGTACCAAGAAGAATTTGAGTCCCATCTTAGGTTTGGAAGGTTATCGTAAAATTATCGTTCAATGTAAGGAGGCTGGCATTGATATTCCTATCTTCGCGATAGGTGGTATTACGTTGGAAGACGTAGGCCCTTTGATGGAGACGGGTATAACCGGAATCGCTGTTTCGGGCGCGATTATCAATGCCCCCGATCCCGTGGAGGAAACCCGCCGGTTTATAGAGGAAATCAATAAGTACTAAACTAAATACATATGGCTACTAAAAAGAATATGCGTATTTCCTATCCGTCCTCGGAAAAGATTTATGTCCCGGGCGAGATCAATAAGATCAAGGTTGGTATGCGTAAGATTAAATTGTTGGACACGGTAACCTTGGATGAGCATGGAGAGCGAATCTTCAAGAAGAACAATCCGGTAATCGTTTACGATACGAGCGGCCCGTATTCCGATCCCAAGATATCGATTGATATCGCTAAAGGACTTCCTCGTATACGTGAGGAGTGGTACGGTAAGCGTAAAGATGTGGTTCAATTGCCGGAATTGACTTCCGCTTATGGCCGTGAGCGATTGGCGGACGCGAGTCTGAATTCCCTGCGTTTCCCCAAGCGATACTTGCCTTTCCGGGCTAAAGAGGGTAAGAATATCACCCAGATGTATTATGCGAAGAAGCGTATTATCACTCCGGAAATGGAGTACGTGGCGATTCGTGAGAACCAGCAAATCGAGGCTTTGGGACTGAAGTCGTATATCACGCCGGAGTTCGTCCGCAAGGAAATCGCCGCCGGTCGCGCGATCATCCCGGCGAATATCAATCACCCGGAAGCCGAGCCGATGATTATCGGTAAGAAGTTCTTGGTAAAGATCAATACCAATATCGGTAACTCCGCTCTTTCCTCCGGTATCGACGAGGAGATCGAGAAGGCGATATGGAGTTGTAAATGGGGCGGAGACACGTTGATGGATCTCTCTACCGGCGATAATATCCATGAGACGCGCGAGTGGATTATCCGTAACTGCCCGGTTCCGATGGGTACGGTTCCTATTTATCAAGCCTTGGAGAAGGTGAATGGTAAGGTAGAGGACCTTTCTTGGGAGATCTATCGGGATACGTTGATCGAGCAGGCGGAACAGGGCGTGGATTATTTCACGATCCATGCGGGTTTGTTGCGTAAACATGTGGAGCTGACGGCGACTCGCCTGACGGGGATTGTCTCCAGAGGCGGATCGATCATGGCTAAATGGATGCAGCTTCATGACGAGGAAAACTTCCTGTACACACATTTCGCCGAAATCTGCGAGATACTAAAGGCATATGACGTGGCGGTCTCTATCGGAGACGGGCTTCGTCCGGGTTCTATCTATGACGCGAACGATGCGGCGCAATTCGCCGAGCTTCACACGATGGGAGAACTGACGAAAATAGCTTGGGAGCAGTTCGTACAAGTGATTATCGAAGGCCCGGGCCATGTTCCCATGAATAAGATTCATGAGAATATGAAGGAACAACAGTATGCCTGCCATGGAGCGCCGTTCTATACGCTGGGCCCGTTGACGACCGATATCGCTCCTGGATACGATCATATCACGTCGGCTATTGGTGGCGCGCAAATCGCTTGGCATGGGACGGCTATGATCTGCTATGTTACGCCGAAGGAACATTTGGGATTGCCGAATAAGGAAGACGTGCGTAATGGGGTGGTCGCTTATAAGATAGCGGCGCATGCCGCTGACTTGGCGAAAGGGCATCCCGGCGCTCAAGTACGTGATAACGCGTTGAGCAAGGCCCGTTTTGATTTCCGCTGGAAAGACCAGTTCAATTTGTCCTTGGACCCGGAAAGGGCTTTACAGTATTATAAGGAGAGTGCTGTTACGGATGGAGAGTACTGTACGATGTGCGGTCCTAATTTCTGCGCTATGCGGTTAAGTAAGGATTTGCAAGGTTGTAAATAAAATACTGTTTTGAGGGGATGAGACGGGGCATGCCCCGTCTCTACAATTGAGTGATTTGTTTTCCGCATTCGTAGCCTTCCTCATATAGTTCTTCCAGTTTCTTTGTGTCGCTTCCGGTACGACCGACTTTAATCGGGCTTTGCGGACGGATGACGAAGGCTTTTCCTTCGGCCTCCAGTTGGTCTATGTAATCCAAGACCTCGTTGTACTGCCGGTATCGTAGTCGCAACTGTTCCCGGATCGCCGGGTATTTGTTATAAATAAAGCCGGGAAGGTAAAAATCTTTCTCTTCTTTCCGATAGCCTTTGTTACGGGTAAGGATGATGACGTTCTTGGAGAAGCCGTCAGCGATAGCCCGTCGGATAGGGATGGCGTCGCATACGCCTCCGTCGACCATCGGTATCCCGTCTACATACGTAATTGGACAGAGGATCGGTAAGGTGCAAGATGCTTTACAGATATCCACCAAACGTTTCTTATCTTTCTTCTCCTCGAAATATTCCGCTTTACCCGTCAAGCAATTGCTCGTGACCATAACGAACCGATCCTTGGACTTGAAATAGGTATCGTAATCCAACGGATAATACAAATCCGGATAGACATAAAACAAGAAATTCAGATCGATATATCCCCTCCCCCGTAAGAAATGACGAAGACCTATGTAATTATATTTCTTCAATAGGTCGATATTGCTAAAACGGGAGCGTCCCCGCTGGCGGGAAGCATACGAGATTCCGTTACTCGCGCCCGCCGATACTCCGATCGTATAAGGAAACCAAATATCATGATCCATAAAATAATCCAATACTCCCACCGTAAATATGGCACGCATTCCGCCACCTTCCAACACCAAACCTGTCTGACTATCTATTTCCATATATATACCTCTGAATTAAAAAAGCCATTGCTGGGTTCCCACCAAGCAATGGCCACAAAAATATAATAAATCAGCGATAAATAATAGTTCCTTTTTAGAATTTACTTGGTCACTTCGTTCACTAAGGGACGGCCTTCCTCGAAATCCTTGATGTTCCGCAAGGTAGTCTCAGCGATATTATGCAGAGCCTCTTTCGTGAAAAACGCCTGATGGGAAGTAACGATCACATTGTTGAACGAGAGCAGACGGGCCAAGACATCATCATCGATAATCTTATCCGATTTATCCTCGTAGAAATAGTCTCCCTCCTCCTCGTAGACATCCAATCCAGCGGCAGATACTTTCTTGGTCTTCAATGCCTCGATCAAGGCGTTGGTATGGATCAGTAACCCGCGTCCCGTATTGATAATCATTACGCCGTCTTTCATCTTGGCGATCGAATCGTCGTTGATCAGATAACGGGTCTGGTCGGTCAACGGGCAATGCAAGGAAATGATATCGGACTCTTTGTATAACTCGTCCAAAGCGACATAGGTGATCCCTTCCTCCTTGGCGAATTTCTCATCCGGATACAGGTCGTTTGCCAATACACGCATCCCCAATCCTTTTAAGATATGAATCAATATCTTGGCGATCTTTCCGGTACCGATAATACCGGCGGTCTTGCCATGCATATCAAATCCCATCAAGCCATTCAAGGAGAAGTTGCCATCTCTCGTACGCCAGTATGCCCGGTGTATCTTACGGTTTAACGATAACATCAAGGCCAACGTATATTCAGCGACCGCATAGGGTGAGTAAGCCGGTACGCGTACGACCGGTAATTTCCCCCTGGCGGCATTCAAATCCACATTATTAAAACCGGCGCAACGAAGCGCCAACAGTTTCACACCATTGGCAACCAAAGCGTCTATTACGGCGGCATCAGCCGTGTCGTTCACGAAAATACATACTGCGTCTACCCCTTGGGTTAAGACGACATTATTGATATTCAAATGTCCTTTATAGTAACGAATATCGAACTCATACCGCTCATTGATCTTATCGAAAGAAGCGATGTCGTAGGGTTTAGCACCAAAAAACGCGATCTTATACGCCATATAACTTTAGTTTTTTAATATAACTAAATTAAGTCCTTGATTGTTTATCGAAAAAGAAATCCATTCGTTTAATTATAGTACTTTTGTCCGCTGGGTAACAATATAGATGAGCATGAATCAATCCCATAAAAGATCTTTTATAGCAGTTCTTATTTTTATTGGCTTTCTCTTGTTTATGGCATTTTGGGGCATCGACCTGATCTTAGGGGCGTATGCGGGACATAAATTGAGTAAACTTGCCGAAAGGCATCATCTTGACATACGCTATGATAAGATCCGGTTGATGGGGCTGAGTACCGTACGTATGGAGGGATTGACCGTTATCCCGATTGATGCTGATACGTTGATACATGCGGACAGGCTTCAAGCGAAACTGGAGCTTGGCAGATTATTGCTACTTACCCCTTCCATAGAGAGTGTACAAGCGGATAATTTGCATATTCATTTTATTAAGAAGGGAGAGAGAGCTAATTTTGATTTCCTTTATAAACCATCGAATCACCCAGGTGAGCCAGAGGAAACAGCTGTAGATGATAAGGAACGGGATTACGCGCGCAAGGCTGAACGCTCCCTTAGTCTCCTTTTCAATTTATTGCCCGGAAATGCCTTGGTACATGATTTATGTGTTTCTTATAGTAATAAAGGAGATGAACTAATACTAGAGATACCCGAACTCAATCTTACTAACAATCAATTCTCTACGCATATAAATAGCACGGAGAACGGAGTTCGTAGCGAATGGATTTGCGAAGGCTCTATCTCTGATAAGGAGCGACTCGTGAAAGCCCGTCTCTACGCCGACGAGCATACGAAGATTCCTCTTCCTTTTCTGGAATATCGTTGGGGGGCATCGGTACGTTTCGACACCTTGGCCTTCGAGCTTAAGGGACCTAAAATAGAAGAAGACATACAATCCTTACTCGGAAGCGCCTATGTGAGCGGGCTTACCATCCACCAAGAGCGTATATCTCCGGACACGGTCTTACTGGATAAAGGCTCTATACACTTCCGGACAAACATCGGTAAGAACTATATCGAATTAGATAGCGTCAGTGATATCCGGTTTAATCATCTGGATTTCCATCCTTATCTGAAGATCGTTAAAGATACCAGTTGGCAAATCACGGCCTCTGTGAATAAAAGGGATTTCCCTGCGGATCAACTGTTCTCCTCCCTGCCTAAAGGCTTATTCTACAATCTGGAAGGCCTGAGAACAGAAGGTACCCTCTCCTATCATTTTCGATTGGATCTGGATTTCGGACAGGTAGACAGCTTGATCTTGGAGTCTACCTTGAAAGCGAAGGACTTCCAGATCCTTGCCTATGGGAATACAGATTTGCGGAAGATGAATGAGCCATTTGAATATACTGTCTATGAGCAAGGCGAGCCGGTACGCTCTTTCGAGATCGGTCCGGCGAATCCCTCTTTCCGCCCGTTCAACGCCGTATCCCGTTATCTTCCTTTAGCGATCATGCAGAGTGAGGATGCCGGCTTCTTTTATCACAACGGTTTTATTCCAAGCGCTATCCGGGAATCGTTGATACAGGATATCAAGGAACGACGTTTCGCCCGTGGCGGCAGTACGCTCAGCATGCAATTGGTGAAGAATGTATTCTTGAGCCGTAATAAGACGATCGCCCGCAAACTGGAGGAAATGTTAATCGTATGGCTGATCGAGAGCGATCATCTGACCTCTAAAGAGCGGATGTTTGAGGTTTATCTGAACATCGCCGAATGGGGCCCCATGATTTATGGAGCCGCCGAGGCCTCACGTTATTATTTCGCGAAGGAACCTTCCCAATTAAACCTTGCCGAGTGCATTTTTATGGCCAGTATTATCCCCAAGCCCAAACAGGTCCGCTATTGCTTCGACGGGTTGCGGTTGAAGCCGTATTATGAGGATTTTTACAGGGTAATACTGGATCGCTTGGTAGATCGCGGACTTATATCTTCGGAAGAGGCGGTAGGGGTAACGCCGGAGTCTGTCGAAATAACAGGTCCGGCTAAAGAATACCTGACGGCTACCCAAAGTCGATCTCCACGCTCGTCCCAATTCCTAGATCAGAAGTAATATTCACCTTCGCCCCATAGGTGCTCAATATGCGTAGCGAGAGGCTTAGCCCGACACCATGCCCGGCGTATTCCCGGGTATTGCTCGCCCGGTAAAAGGGCTGGAAGATTCGTTTCAACTCCTCGGGAGGAATGCCGATACCTCGGTCGGATATGGTCAAGACACTGCCTCGAAGCCGCATCTCTACCGGTTTATCGTCCGAATACTTACAGGCGTTGCTCAAGATATTCTTGATCGCTATCTTCAATAAATAGGGATTGGCACGGATCATATAAGAGAAATTATCCGGGGAGAACGAGATCCGGGCCGAGGAGAACTGCATCAAGAAGTCCGCTAGGAAGATCGTCTCCATCGCGCTTTTCTGGATCTCCTTATCCCCGTGCGACAAGAACAGCAAGTGTTTGATCAATTGTATGATACGGCTTGTCTCCGTAGCGATACGTCTTAATGCCGCTTGGTATTCCTCCGGGGAGCGCTCTTTCAGCAGGCTGATCTCGCATTCGCCTTGAATGGCTGTCAGTGGATTGTTCAACTCATGCGAGGCGTTGCTGATAAACGCTTTCTCACTTTGGTAAGCAGCGTCGATCCGGTCTACCATCCGGGTCGCGTATAGTCTGCCGACAAAATAGATCAATACCGAGCTAACCAATATCAATCCCAGCAACAGCCAGCCGATCCGATGCTGGATATCCATCCCATACTGATTCCCGGAAAGGACAATCACGATGAAATTCCCCTCGTTGTCGGGATAATACAAAGCCGCTCCCATTTGCGTATCGTGCTTGAAGTGAACGATATCCTCTTGGTATAGAGATCTCACCTGCGTGGCGTCCAGATAACGGGACAGCACTTGCCGGGTCTCCAAGCTATCGGCGTTCAGCAATATCTCGGTAGCGACGGGAAGGGTTTCCTCGTAACGCTGTTGGATACGGGCATAGCTCTCGTCGTCGGTCTCGTCCTTCTCCCAATGCTTCTGTGCCGTGGCATAGGCTTTTTCCGTCAGGTAAGAATAGTACAGGCGAGAGATATAGCTCGTGGAAACCCAATAGAAGACAAGCGTCACGACGGCTATCACGCCTATGGTAATGGCCGAGTAAAAGAGAGCGATCTTGTTTCCTGTCTTCATGCTTCCATCATATAGCCCACACCCACCACGGTATGGATTAGCTTAGGTTCGAAGTCTTTGTCTATCTTCGTGCGCAAATAATTCACGTAAACATCGACCACGTTCGTATTGGTATCGAAATCCTTGTCCCAGACATTCTTTAGCAAGTTCATCCGGCTCAAGGCCGTTCCTTGGTTCTGTATGAAATATTCCAAGAGCCTATATTCCTTTACGGTCAAATCGATGACCTGCCCATTCCGTATAGCCCGATGGCTTGGAGGATCTAAGACCAGATCTCCGCACCGGAGAGCCATATGGACGGATTCGTTTCCCGATCGACGTAATAACGCCTTTATGCGGGCCTCGAGCTCTTGGAAGCTGAAAGGTTTTACCAGATAATCATCCGCCCCGGCATCCAGCCCGCTAACGATATCCTCGGTGGTTCCCAAGGCGGTCAGCATAATCACGGGGGCATGGTAACCGAACCGTTGCCGGTACTGTTTGCAAAGTTGCAGGCCATTCATCTTCGGCATTATAATATCCAGAATCAGCAATTGGAAATCGTTCTTCTGTGTCAGTTCCCAACCAGCGGCACCGTCATAAGCGACATATACCTCATGCCCGAACTCCCGCAAGCCTCTTTCTATAAAAGAGGCGATGTTTATCTCGTCTTCTACTAATAATATCTTCGCCATTGTATCGTATGTATTAATTAAGAATGTCCATCATTAGTAATGCGTACTTAGGGTGATGCTAATCGTATCACAGAGGTGAATCGTTCTTTTCACAGTTGTGATACGATCGTTTCACCTCTGTGATATGATCTTTTCACAGCCGTGAAAAGATCAGTAAGTATAATCCTTTCGCATAATAACTCCAGTCGCCCTCCCTAATAGTTCCGGACTTTCTTGCTACAAATATAGCAATTACAACCTACGTTGCACTAATTTACCGTTCTTATCATAAAGCATTCGTCGATAAAAAGCCTCCACCATCAACGGAAAGACAAAGAGGGTGAAGAACGTGGCTCCTATTAATCCGCCAATGATCACGATCGCCAAAGGACGCTGGCTTTCCGATCCGATACCGTGGCTCAAGGCGGCCGGAAGCAGGCCGATAGCGGCCATGGAGGCGGTCATTAATACGGAACGTACCCTTGATTTCACGCTCATCTTGATCGAATCTTCCAGAGGATGCCTCTCCCGCAGGTTATTCTTGATGTCCGATATCATGATCACGCCATTCTGTATACAGATACCGAAGAGGGCGATAAAGCCGATACCGGCGGAGATCGAGAAGTTGAAACTCGTGATTAATAGGGCCAAGATACCTCCGACGGCGGCGTAAGGCACGTTTAATAAGACCAGTCCGGCATCCCGGGCGTTGCCGAAAAGGACGAATAGGATCACGAAGATGATCGCTATACTTACGGGGACGACTTGGGCCAAGCGTTTGGTAGCCCGTTGTTGGTTCTCGAAATCTCCGGTCCATTTCAAGGTATAGCCTTCGGGGAGCTTTACCTGCCTCTCCACTTTCCGCTGGGCTTCAGCCACGGCGCTACCCATGTCGCGGCCCCGGACCGAGAATTTCACGGCGCAGAAACGAGCGTGGTTATCCCGGTAGATAATCAACGGGCCGGTAATCGTATGGATATCCGCCAGCTCGCGGATAGGAATCATGGAACCATCCTTCGCCGGAACCAGTATCTTGCCTATCTCATTCTCGCTACGGCGGAAAGCGGATTCGTAGCGGACCATGATATTGAACTTACGCTCGTCCTCATAAAGCAGGGAGGCGCTCTTACCTCCTATCGCCATCTCGATAATGGATTGTACATCCTCCTTGGCCACGCCGTAGCGGGCTAAACGAGACTCGTTCAACTCGATCCGCAGCTCCGGCTGGCCGATATTCCGGATAACGCCCAGATCCTCGATACCGTCTACGGTCTCCAAGACCTTGAAAACCTCTACCGCCTTTTTCTCCGACTCGTATAGATCTTTACCGAAGACTTTCACGGCGATGGAACCTTTCACGCCGCTGGCCGCTTCCTCTACATTGTCCGAGATAGGCTGCGAGAAGTTAAAATCCACGCCCGGATAGATCGCCAGATCCTCTTGCATCTTCTCGATCAGGCCCGCTTTCGAGCGTTCGCTTTCCCACTCTTTCTCGGGATATATATCCACATGAAACTCGATGTTGTAGAAACCTGTCGCGTCCGTGCCATCGTTCGGCCGGCCGGTTTGCGATAAGACCTGACGAACCTCCGGATAAGCCGCCAGCTTCCGGCGCATCTGGTTGGCCAACGTAACGGATTCATCCAAAGATATACTTTGCGGTAAGGTCGCACGGATATAAATAGAGCCCTCGTTCAGTTGCGGGAGAAACTCGCTGCCCAACAAGGTGAAGCACCAGATACCTACGGTGGCTACCAGCGTGGCGAACGTGATTGTCCGCTTCTTACGGGCGTGGCACCAGTCGAAAATACCGATCGACTTCCGATTGATCCACGCAAGGAACGGATTATGTTTCTCACGCACCTCTTTCTTTAATAGCATGGAAGAGAGGACGGGTACCAATGTCAACGTAAAGATCAACGCTCCCAACAAGGCGAACCCCAAGGTATAAGCGAGCGGGCTGAACATCTTTCCTTCCACCTTCTGGAAAGAGAAGATCGGGACCAAGGCTGTGATGATAATCAGCTTAGAGAAGAAAACCGCTTTCGCACGGTCCTTCGCCGTATGACGGATAATACCCATCTTACTCATCAAATTAAAAGCGGGCATGCCGACTTCACGGGCTTTCCGGTCCAATGCCACGAAAAGCCCCTCCACCATCACGACGGCGCCATCGATAATAATACCGAAGTCGATCGCTCCCATAGATAAGAGGTTGGCGCTCATCCCCATCGCCCGGAGACAAATAAAGGCGAAGAGGAGTGCCAACGGGATAATGATCGACACGATCACCGTCGTACGCCAATCCGCCATGAAGATTAATACGATGAAAGTTACCAGCAGAATACCTTCCGCCAGATTATGTGTTACGGTCTTGACCGCCAGATCTACCAGATTCTCACGATCGTAGAACGATACGATTCGCACGTCTTCCGGCAAGGTGTTTTGTTGGATATCCTTGATCTTATCCTTCAAGGCGGTGATTACCTCGCCGGGGTTCTCCCCTTTTCGCATGACAACGATGCCTTGTACGACATCATCTTCCTCCATGCGGCCCACTTGCCCTAGGCGGGGAAGACTGGATTCGTGTACGGTAGCCAAGTGCTTGACAAGGATTGGCGTGCCATTGATATTCTTTACGACGATATTCTCGATCTCTTTTATATCGTTAATCAAGCCAATACCCCGCACGACATAGGCTTGCGAGCTTTTCGTGATCACGTCGCCGCCTACGTTGATATTACTTTTCGCGATAGCGTCATAAAGTTCCAAGGTTGTTACCCCGTAACTGATCAGTTGATTCGGGTTGACGCTAACCTCGAATGTCTTTACCTCTCCTCCGAAGCTGACGATATCCGCTACACCGGGTACGGCCCGCAACTTCCGCTCGATCACCCAATCCTGCAAGGTCTTCAATTCCCGGACGGAACGCTTATCGCTACGTAATGTATAGCGGAAGATCTCGCCGGTCGGACCATATAAGGGCTGCACTTCCGGCGTGACCCCTTCCGGCAGGTCGGCGTCGTTCAAGAGATTATAAACTTGCTGGCGGGCGAAGAAATCATCCACCTTATCTTCGAACATCACGTTGATGACGGAAAGACCGAAAAGGGTTGTGCTCCGGATATCCGTCTTTTTCTGTACCGGGTTCATGGCGATCTCGATCGGGATTGTGATAAACTTCTCGATCTCCTCGGCGCTCCTGCCCGGCCATTGGGTGATAATCGTCACCTTCGTATTCGTCACATCCGGAAACGCGTCGATCGGCGTATGGATAAAGCTGGTGATACCGGCGATTACGGTGATCGTGGTACAGAAGAAGATAAAGAATTTGTTCCGGAGGGAGAACGTTATGATATTATCTATGAATGTGTGCATATCGTCTGGTTACTTTAATTCGTTATACACCAAGAGAGCGTTCCGATCTACGATCCGATCCCCATCCTTCAAGCCGGATCGCAGGTAACAGAACTTCTCGGTTTGCTTATACACCGAGATCTCACGCATTTGCAAATATCCCTCCTTCGAGACATAGACAACGTATTCTTTACCATCCTCGAAAATCACGGCATGGGCGTTTACGCAAGGCATACTTTCTCCTTTTACCGCGCTCTGTACATATACGTTCGTAAACATTCCGGGTTTAAGCATATACTTCTCGTTCCTTAATTTGACTCTTACGCTCATGGTCTTACTTTCTCGGTCTAGCATATGATAGACCTTATCGATCGTTCCCGTAAACTCCATATCCTTATAGGCCAAAGTGGTGATACGAACGGTAGCCCCCTCTTTTACCTTGCTGATATCTCCCTCATAGACATCGGCCATCACCCAGACATCGTCGAGACCGGAAATGGTAAACATCTCCTCCCCTTGATCGGAACGGATCTGCATATCCCGGTTTATATTCTTATCGATGATAAAGCCGGAGACCGGCGCTTTCACCACATAGGTAGATGGGTCTGTTATGTTATAAATAGAATACATTTCTTGGATACGTTTGGTCTCGGCCTCGGCATCGGCTTGCTCTTGCTGGGCTTGCAGGAAGTCCCGGTCGGAAGCCATACCGCTCCGGGCCATATCTTGGGTAGCCTCCAAGTTACGGTTAGCGATAGCCAGTTGATGCTCGGCCTCCTTTCGCTGCTTGTCGATATCAGCGATCTCGCCGCTCCGGATCACCGCTAGGACATCTCCTTTCCCTACGTAATCGCCAACTTCCGCATGAATGGAGGTGACATTTCCACCAAATATCGGATACACATGGGCCACTCGCTCTGGATTGAAACTGACACGGCCATTGAGCAATAACTCGTTGGTTAATGGTGTGTCACGAACCGTATCCAGTGTTATAATCTCCTGTAAACTGTCATTTAATAGTAAAGGTTCCCGGGTATCGACCGAGGTGGTCGCCTGTTTCCCGCAGGAACATACCAAGGGTACTAAAAGGATGCATGTGATTAGATGCTTATTCATATCATTTGATTTGCTTTTAATAGTTGAATACATGGCTACCCGTTACGGTATTTACCTCCTCCAAGGCCAGTAACACTTCTTTTTGAGTTTGGTAAAGTTGCAAGCAGGTTGTTTTGTAGGTCTCATAATAATCGATAAACTCAAGGAGACTGATATTCCGTTTTTGGAAATTCAAGTTCACGCCTTCGATAATCAAGGCGAAATCCTTCTCCAATCCATAGTTCGAGGAACGATAAAGCTGAATCGCCTTTTCCAATCGGGCATAGCTGGTGAATAATTCATTCTCGGCCTGGCGGCGTGCGTATTCTTCCTTATGGGCCTTTTGAGCGACAGATATTTTCGCCGCCCGGATATTCCCTTGATTCCGGTTAAATATAGGGAGAGAGACGCTCAATCCGATCGCCCAATAATCATTGATAAAGTTACCGGCCTTATCATACGTACCCTTTACGCTCACTTCCGGGAAAGCGAGGGAACGTTGTAATTTCACGTCCGCCTCCGAAGCCTTGATGCTTACTTGCGCCAACTTAAGATCCGGACGTTCGTATAATAAAGAGGTCAATTCAGAGAAAGGGACGGAGTCCATATCGATCTGGTTCAACACAGACTCATCGAATATCGGCTCGAAGGTATCATTGCCGGATATTCCTAGTAAAAGCCGCATGTCTCCTTGAAGGGAGATTGCTTGATTGGCGATATCATTCCGCTCTTGCCGCAAGGAAAGCAATAGGGCCTCGATACGGGACTTCTCTAATAAAGAAACATTCCCTTTCTCATTCTGCTCCTTGAGAACCTCCAGCAGATGAGCCAAAGAATCGATCTCACGATCGTAAATGGATTGGGATTTCCGGGTGAAATAAAGCGTTACGAATTTCTCCTTCAACTCGCTCCGGAGGGTTCTTAATACTTCCTCGAATTGGTAAAGGGCCATTTCCTTATGGATCTTCTCCAAACGGACACGTTTGTTTCGCTGTCCGGCGATATAGATCAACTGTTCCACCTCTACGATCGTTTCCCCTTGTTTTCCGAAATCAAAGTAATGTCCGTTCAACCGGTTATAAACATTTTGCTCCAAAGAGACCACGGGATTCTCGAAAAGTTTGGCCTGTACCACCTGAGCCTCGGCTATATCGATATTATACCGTTCGGCTATCACTTCCAGATTGTGTTCAGAGAAACGTTGCTCGGACTCTTTCAAGGAGAGGGAGACAACAGAGGCTTTCGCCCCAGAGAAAAGAAGAGATAAAAAAAGTAAAAGAGTGACTCGTCTGTCCATTTGCGTTAAATTTTACGCAAAGGTAGAAGTCACTCTTTTATCGCTTATGAATATTTAGTTAGAATACTCTTAGGCCAAATTAGAAATTTATTAGAGAGATTTAAAGTATAATATTGTTTTCTTTAATCCTTCCTCCAAACAAACCGTAGGTTCCCACCCATCTAATTTCTCTTTGGCCAACGTAATATCGGGCTTACGTTGCTTGGGATCGTCTCCCGGCAACGGGCGGTATACGATCTTAGAGGAGGAGTTTGTCAAACGGATCACGATCTTGGCCAACTCGTTCATCGAGAACTCTCCCGGATTTCCGATATTTACCGGACCGATAAAATCATCCGAGGTATTCATCATACGAATCATCCCCTCGATCAAATCGTCTACATATTGGAAACTACGAGTTTGGTTTCCATCCCCATAAATCGTAATGTCCTTATTTTGTAATGCCTGTATAATGAAATTAGAGACGACACGGCCATCGTTCGTACTCATATTAGGCCCATACGTATTAAAGATGCGGATGATTTTAATGCGAACCTTGTTTTGGCGATGGTAATCCATAAATAAGGTCTCGGCGCAACGCTTGCCCTCGTCATAACAAGAGCGAGGCCCTATCAGGTTGACATTTCCCCAATAGCTTTCCGGCTGCGGGTGTATCATGGGATCTCCATACACCTCACTGGTAGATGCTTGTAATATCTTAGCGTTCACCCGTTTTGCCAGACCTAACATATTGACCGCTCCTAACACGGATGTCTTGATCGTCTGTATCGGATCTATTTGATAATAAACTGGAGATGCGGGACATGCCAAATTATAAATCTCATCGACCTCGGCTTGGAACGGTATAGAAACATCATGCCTGATCAACTCGAAATGTGGATTTTTCAGCAGAGGAATCACATTCTCCTTACTTCCCGTAAAATAGTTATCCAGACAAATTACTTCATTTCCTTCTTCTAAAAGACGGGCACATAAATGAGAACCGATAAAGCCGGCGCCCCCGGTGATAAGTATTTGCTTCATTATATTAAATTTATTTCGTGAATTTCACCCTATAAGGTGGATCCGGACGTAAATAATCTATATCCAGATAAGGAATCTTAGGATAGATCAAGTCCAGATAGCGGAGGTCTAAGGGGCCGGGAACGACTTCTATCCGTACCTTAGCGACACCTTTATCGATAAAATCCAATATCTCGGCGGCGCTCGCTGATACATCAATGATTCGTTTTCTATAACGAGGTCCACGATCCGTTACGCATACAATGGTACTTTTCATATTCTCCAAGTTCGTGACTCTTAAAAAAGTACCAAAAGGATACGTACGATGCGCGGCGACTAATTCTTCTTTATCATGAACCCTTCCACTGGATGATTTCCTGCCGTGGAAACGATGATGGTAATACGAAGCAAGTCCTTCCTCCTGTGCCCATATTCCTTCTCCACACTTAACTGCGGCAAATATAAGTAATATGTAGAACAAGCGGAAGGACATGTACCTTTTTTAATCAATTATTGAAGCATTTTTCCATTATATTCTCCGTTCAAAGTTCCTAGAAAAACAACGATTTTTTCAACTTCTACATCATTGATCTCCTTTCCGATCTGGAACTCATGCATGATACGGATCGCATCCTCTACAGAGGCTACCGTTCCGTCGTGCATGTACGGATAAGTCAGCATCACGTTACGAAGTGTCGGGGTTTTGAACTTATGACGATCGGATTCTTTCTTAGTCACGGCATAGCGTCCGTTATCACCGTCCGTCAACCCTGTATTCCGGTAATCGAAATAGCTGTTCTTGATACCCATGAACTCGTAAGATTGACCACCGACATTTACACCAACGTGGCAAGTAGCGCATTTATTGTCCTTGAATAGTTGATAGCCCTCTAATTCTTCCGCTGTAAGCGCGTTTTTATCTCCCATCAAGTATTTGTCGAAACGACTCGGCGTAAGCAAGGTCTTCTCAAACTCAGCGATAGCGTCCGTGATCGTAGATTGAGAATAACCTTCCGGATACACTTCCGTGAATTTCTTCGTGAAATCCTTATCTTGCGCTAAAGCCTCGCAAATCTGGTCGAATGAGGTACAACCCATTTCCACTGGGTTCAATGGAGGACCAGCCGCTTGCTCTTTTAGGTCTGCCGCACGTCCGTCCCAAAATTGAACGAAATTAAGCGCCGCATTATATACGGTCGGAGCGTTAACACCACCGAACTGTCCATTAATACCTTCCGAATATTGCTTACGGTCTACACCACCTGTGTTCAATCCGTGGCAAGTAGCGCAAGAGATCGTATTGTCCGCAGACAAACGAGTATCATGATACAGGGCAAAACCCAACTCTACCTTCGCCGGATCTGTAGGCAAGCTCTTCATTAGAGGCTGAAGAGGCTCATTCTTAAATTCTTCCGCTACGGTTTCGGTCGTGAAACGATCTTTACGGACATTCTTCGCCCATGAAATGATCACCGCTTTCTCATTGTCGTCAAGGCTGGTTCCCCAGTGCATCGGCATATGGGAATACTTAGCCGGGGGCATAGAGCCGCTTAGGGCCGTATTCTCCACCTTCGCCAAATCAACCTCTGAAACGGGCTGCCCGTTCTCCAAGGCTTCCACCATAGCAGTCAAGTCCACATAGTGAACGGCCTCCTTCATGTCTGCCTGTACTACGGGACCGATCAACGGTAAATTACCGTAAAATGGCAGAGGCGCATTTTCAGAGTGGCAGGCCAAACAGTCGTTTTCCCGCAGGATAGAGGCCACTTGCTTACCTTCATTGTCGGCAAATTTCTTGTATTCGGAAGAACCGCACGAGGTAACCGCAAAGGCTAAAGCGCAGAGTCCTACCGGTAATGCCGTCATTTTAGCATAAATTGTTTTACGCATAACTATATTTATTTAGATTTATTAAGTGCAAATATAGAACAATTCACTTACATGTACCCTAAAAGCCTTGGATTTCATTGATCAGTTTTATCTATGGGAAGATAAATAGAATCTATGCGGTGGGCTTCCATCCGCAGCATCGCGGCAAGCTCCTTCCTATAATGCCCAGTATGAGGTTCTAACAATGGGCAATATAAGGATGTTACAATGCCCATTATAAGCAGCTAACAATCGCAGTTATAAGCAGCCGCCAATCGCTATGTGGATAATCCGATTTTTTTATATAGCTTTGTCTCATTATGTATAATCAATAAATTATAAGGCAAAGATGTTTAAGAACAAAGTTGTATGGATTATCATCGCTATCGTAGCGATATTATTCTTTTGGGTGAAAGGCGTGTATAATAATATGGTAACTCAAGACGAAGGCGTGAAAAACGCATGGAGCCAAGTTGAGAACCAATATCAACGCCGTATGGATTTGATCCCGAATCTGGTAAATACGGTAAAAGGATACGCCGCGCATGAGAAAGAGACTTTAGAAGGTGTGGTCAACGCTCGTGCCGAGGCGACGAAGACTACGATTGATCCTTCTAACCTTACTGAGGAATCCTTGAAGAAATTCCAGTCCGCACAGGGTGAGTTAGGAAATGCCCTCTCCCGTTTGATGCTTGTTTTAGAGCGTTATCCAGACTTAAAAGCGAATCAAAACTTTATGGAGCTTCAAGCGCAATTGGAAGGGACCGAAAATCGTATCTCAGTAGAGCGTAAACGTTTTAATGAGGTAGCTCAGTCTTATAATACCTATATTCGCCAATTCCCGAACAATATTTTGTCCGGAATGTTCGGCTTCCAATCGAAAGCTTATTTCGCCGCTGAATCCGGTGCGGAAAAGGCTCCTAAGGTAGAATTCTAATAGCCATTCGCTGAATGAGTGAGATAAAGAATATAAGATCTAGGCGCAAGTGTCCGGTAAGCCTTTTATGGATCAGTTTATTGCTGGTTGGTTTTGCCTCTTCTATTTTCGCGGCAAAGGATTATTCGATCGAGACCATTCCGAACGTACGTCTTTCCAACCGGTTGAACCATGTCAGTAATCCGGATGGTATCATTACCCCGGATGACGCGGCACGTATCAATCAATTATTAAATGTAGTGGAAGATAGTCTCGGTATCGAGGTAGCTGTCGTTGCCGTGAATAGCATCGGGGATCAGGATGCCCGGATGTTCGCCACAGATCTATTTAAGCATTGGGGCTTGGGGCAGAAGAGCAAGGATAATGGTTTATTGATCCAGTTGGTGACGGAACCTTCCCAACGTTCGGTCGTTTTCGAGACGGGATATGGCATCGAGGGTGTCTTACCCGACGCGATTTGCTACCGGCTCCAGCAGCGGTATATGATGCCCGATCTAAAGGCCGGGGATTATAGCGCCGGCATGTTGAAAGGAGTCATGGCGGTTACCAAGTATTTAATGTCCAGCGACTATGAACGGGCAGGCATGACTGGCAACCGTTCTTCTTCCTCGTCCGATGATGATTTTATGTGGATATTCGTGGTGGGGATTATCGGGATGATCGGTTTCTCGGCATTTATCGCATACTTAAAGTATCGTCCGAAGGCATGTCCCCGTTGTGGAAAGAAAACCTTTGTATATATGGGGCAGCAGGTGATCCGGGAAGCGACTCGTTTCTCGGAAGGTCTGGCCGAAGATGTATACCGCTGTAAGAGTTGCGGGTATACAGAGAAAAAAAATCGTACCATCGACCGCATACACCGAGGAGGAGGTGGCCCTATTATTATGGGTGGCGGTGGTGGTTTCGGAGGTTTTAGCGGAGGCGGCGGTGGCGGCTCTTGGGGAGGTGGAAGCTCCGGGGGTGGCGGTTCGATCAGTCGTTTCTGAAAATACGATTATTCGCATTATTTTATACAAGCGGTCACGTAAAACCTTATGTGACCGCTTGTGTTTTCGTATCTTATTGCTCTTTCAGATAGTAGTCGGAAAGTATATCCCGTACCTTCTCGGGAGTAACCCTTCCATAGACCTTCCCGCCGATCATGACCACCGGAGCCAATCCGCAAGCACCGACACAGCGTAAGCAATCCAAGGAGAACAAACCGTCCGGTGTAGTCTCTCCTACCTTTATTTCCAATTGACGTTGCATTTCTTCCAGAACATTTTCCGCACCACGCACGTAACAGGCCGTTCCCAGACAAACCGAGATGGGGTATTTCCCCTTGGGGGTCATCGTAAAGAATGAATAAAAAGTAACTACGCCATATACCCTTGAGACCGGGATATTCAATTCGGCGGCGATAACCTGTTGGACTTCCGGTGGTAAATATCCGAACAAGCCTTGGGCGGCGTGCAAGATATTGATCAACTCCCCGGGATCGTTGTTGCGTTCAGCGCATATCGCATGTAGCTCCGCTACTTTTGTTTTAGGCAAATGTATCTCATTCATGGCTTATTTACTTTTTTCAGTTTCTATATACATACCGATTACTTCCTTACGATCTATGTAATGTGTATGCAGTAATTTGTGGGCTTTCGGTCCGCAAGGCTCTCCCAAATACTCGCTGTATAATTGCTGGATATACGGATTCTCATGGCTCTTGCGAAGCGGTTTGTTAGCGTCTTCCCGGTAAAGAGCGGCAGCACGCCGGCGAAGTACCTCCATACGGCCTCGGTGGAACGGTTGTCCGCCACCGCCGATACAGCCTCCCGGACAAGCCATCACCTCGATCGCATGATAAGGAGAGGTACCGTTCTTCACCTCCTCGATCAATTTGCGGGCATTCCCCAGACCATGAGCGATACCGATCTTTACCGGAGTCCCATTAAAATCGATGGTAGCGCTACGAATACCTTCCAGCCCGCGTAACTCCTCGAAGTCCACTTTATCCAGATTTTTCTTCGTATATAATTCATAAGCAGTACGGCAAGCGGCCTCGATAACACCGCCGGTAGTACCGAAGATCACGCTCGCTCCGGTAGATTCACCCAACGGACGATCGAACTCACCATCCGGCAGTTCATTGAAATCTATATTCGCATAACGGATTAAACGGGCTAACTCACGGGTATATATCGAATAATCTACATCGGGATTACCTTCCACGCTAAACTCCGGGCGGCTAGCCTCATACTTCTTCGCCAAACAAGGCATGATAGATACGACTACCAAATCCTTACGGTCCACTCCCAACTTCTCGGCGAAATAGCTCTTGGCGATCGCTCCGAACATTTGCTGCGGGCTCTTGGCTGTAGATAAATTATCCCGTAACTCGGGGAAATGTTGTTCCACAAAGCTAACCCAGCCCGGACAACAACTCGTCATTAACGGTATTTTCACCTCTTTGTCTCCATTCAAGTAACTACCTAGGCGATGTAATAATTCCGTTCCCTCTTCCATAATGGTCAAGTCGGCGGCAAAGTCCGTATCAAATACATAATCAAAACCCAATTGACGCAAAGCTGAAACCATCTTGCCTGTAACCAATGTACCCGGCTCATACCCGAAATCACGTCCCAACGCTGTGCGAACCGCCGGCGCTGTCTGGGCGATAACAATTTTAGTAGGATCGGCCAAAGCGTCCAAGACCGGCTGTTGCGTATTACGTCCGCTAAGCGCGTTTACAGGACAGACGGATACGCATTGTCCACAATAAGAACAGGTACTTCCGGCCATATCCCGTTCGAAAGCTGTCGATACGGCCGCGTTAAATCCACGGTTCACGGCAGTCAAGGCGCCAACCGTCTGTATCGTATTGCACATGGTCTCACAACGGCGGCACATGATGCATTTGTTCATGTTCCGGACAATAGAAGGGGAACGATCTATCGTAAATGTAGACATTTCTCCCTTATACCGGATCTCGCGGATTCCTAGGTCGTGCGCGATCTTTTGTAACTCGCAATGTCCGTTGCTACTACATGTCAGGCATTCCGCCGGATGATTCGAGAGGATCAGCTCCATCACCGTCCTGCGGGCATTCATTACCCGAGGGGTATGTGTCCGTACGACCATACCTTCCGTACATTCCATTTTACAGGATGGGGCTAAATTTCTACGTCCCTCGATCTCTACGACACAAATACGGCAAGCTCCCGGATTATTCTCATAATGCAAATCCTCCAGTTTCATATAACAGAGTGTCGGGATATGGATACCTACACTTTTTGCCGCATCTAAAATGGTGGTTCCTCTCGGCACTTCCACCTCTTTATTATCTATGATTAATTTAATTGTTTCCATGATTGTAAATGAATTTAGTGGACATAAATCGCTCCGAACTTACACTTCTCCATACAGGTACCGCAACGGATACAAGCTTGCGGATCGATAATATGAGGAATTTTCCGTCCACCTGTAATTGCGTGCACCGGACAAACACGGGCACAGAGCGTACATCCTTTACATTTCTCCGGATTGATGAAATATTGAGTAAGTTCCCGGCATTGATGAGACGGACAACGATGCTCCCGGACATGCGCCAGATATTCATCGTAGAAATTATCCATCGTAGATAAAACCGGATTCGGGGAAGTCTGTCCCAAGCCGCATAAAGCGGTATCCTTAATCACCATCGCCAGATTCCTTAGACGGGTCAAATCCTCTTCGGTTCCGTTTCCACTCGTAATTTTCTGCAATATCTCATGTAAGCGTTTATTACCGATACGGCACGGTGCGCATTTACCGCAAGATTCCTCGACCGTAAAGTCCAGATAGAACTTAGCCATGGCTACCATACAATCATCCTCGTCCATGACGATCATACCTCCGGAACCCATCATGGAACCAGCGGCAAGCAAATTATCATAATCGATAGGAAGATCAAGATGCTTTTCTGTCAAGCAACCTCCTGACGGGCCACCGGTTTGCACAGCCTTAAACTTCTTTCCATCCTTGATACCTCCCCCAATTCCAAAGATAACCTCACGCAAAGTCGTACCCATAGGAACCTCGATCAGACCTACATTGTTTACCTTTCCAGCCAAGGCGAACACCTTTGTTCCTTTGCTTTTCTCCGTTCCGATACTACTGAACCATTTAGCGCCTCTTAACAAGATCACCGGGATATTCGCATAAGTCTCTACGTTATTTACATTGGTCGGACAACCTTTATACCCGTGTTCACTAGGGAACGGTGGCTTTACGGTAGCCTCGCCTCGCAAACCTTCCATACTGTGGATCAAAGCGGTCTCCTCTCCACAAACAAAAGCTCCGGCACCGTACCGGATCTCGATATCGAATGAGAAATCAGTCCCAAATATATTCTCGCCCAGCAATCCATATTCTTTCGCTTGCCGTATGTCTATTTTCAAACGTTCCACGGCTAGCGGATATTCGGCACGGATATATACCAAACCTTTGCTAGCTCCCGTACAATATCCATTAATCGCCATAGCCTCCACAATCGAATGCGGGTCGCCCTCCAATATGGAGCGATCCATAAAAGCGCCCGGGTCGCCCTCGTCCGCATTACAAACCACGTATTTTTGAGGCGCTTGTACCTTACGGGTAATCTGCCATTTCAAGCCTGTGGGGAAACCACCACCGCCACGACCTCGTAAGCCGCTATCCATGATTTCCTTGATTACTTCCTCGGGAGTCATTTCCACAAGGGCTTTTCCCAACGCTACATAGCCGTCACGAGCGATATACTCATCGATATTCTCCGGGTTGATAAAGCCACAATTTCGAAGGGCGATTCGTAGCTGTTTCTTATAGAATCCGATATGCTTGGAGTCCGGAACCAGCTCACGGTTCTCTGGATTCATATAAAGTAACCGTTCCACTTTACGGCCTTTTACCAAATGCTCCCGTACGATCTCGTCCGTATCCGATGGTTGAACTTGTACGTAAAAAGTGTTATCGGGGATCATCTTAACCACCGGACCCTTCTCGCAGAAACCGAAGCATCCAGTACGGATCACTTGTGTATCCTCTAATCCGTATTGCTCGACGGCGGCTCTCAGATTCTCGATGATCTGCTCGCTTTGTGATGCACGGCAACCTGTGCCACCGCACACCAATATATAATTCGTGTATTGTGCCATTTATGTAAGATATTAAATTTCTTATTCGGGTTTTACGGTGGTGTAAGTTACAGGAATGATGCCGTCTACCAAGATACCCTTACGGATATACTTGTCTATGATCTCTTCTACTTTTGCCTTATCGACATAACCGAATACCAACGGCTCCTGACCCGGAAGCTTGATTTCGATAGTCGGTTCCGCATAACAATAGCCCATGCATCCGGTTTGAGTTACCAACGCATCGATTCTCTGCCGGTCTAAAACCTCGATAAAATAACTCATTATCTCCTTGGCTCCGGCAGCTATACCGCAAGTGGCCATAGAAACCTTAATTTGTACGAGCTGATCAGGGGTATTGCTTTTTTCACGCAGATCCAAAGACGCACGAAGAGATTCACGCATTTTCTTGAGATCATCTAATGTCTTTACTTTGTTCATGGTCATATTCTATTATTTAAGGAAAACACCGTAATGTCATTTGCACAAACATACGGAATCTCTTTCAAATAATATCATATTTCCGTGAATTTTTCTTCGACACGTGATTGAGATATCTTGGAATTGGGAGGTACACTATGGGTGAGCCAGATGTTACCCCCGATAATAGATCCTCGGCCAATAGTGATCCGTCCTAATATCGATGCGTTGGAATAAATGGTCACATAATCCTCGATGATCGGGTGACGGGGCAAATCTATCGGAAGTCCTTCCTCGTCCAGCGTAAAACTCTTGGCTCCTAACGTCACACCTTGATAAAGGCGGACATGGTTTCCGATAATGGCGGTTTGTCCCACGACAATACCCGTTCCATGATCGATACTGAAATATTCTCCGATCTGCGCCCCGGGATGAATGTCGATCCCGGTTTGCGAGTGTGCCATTTCCGTAATGATACGCGGGAGTACCGGTACGCCTAGCTCGAATAATTCATGAGCGACCCGTTGATGTAAAAGCGCGTAGACCGCCGGATAACAGAATATAATCTCACTCACGCTCTTGGCTGCCGGATCACCATCCAAGATGGCCTTTACATCGGTGGACAGTAAATATTTGATATGAGGAATCCGGTTAATAAA
Organism: Parabacteroides sp. AF27-14; assembly: GCF_003635425.1. Taxonomy (NCBI): domain Bacteria; kingdom Pseudomonadati; phylum Bacteroidota; class Bacteroidia; order Bacteroidales; family Tannerellaceae; genus Parabacteroides; species Parabacteroides sp. AF27-14. The sequence continues at coordinate 108,405 of NZ_QTLZ01000009.1, read as the reverse complement.
AGCGATCGAGATCTCGGAAGCCCGGTCCTTGGAATCACAACAACGCTCTACCTCAAAACAAAGTCCATTATATATTTGCTCTTGCAAGAGATCATAGATCTTTTCCAAATAGACTCCCGTATAATATTGGATAGAGCCTAATTGAGCCTCTTGTTCCGTACCAAAGAATCCGGGGAAGATAACCGTACGTAATAGGCGCATGATCTCATGCAACGTAGCGACTGAAGGCGATGGCTTCTGATGCAACGGGATATATTTGTATTCCGGTAGATCAGGAGCCGACAGCCGTTCTACGTTCTTCTGTATCTGTTCTAAAATCGCTGTTCTATTCATCTTTAATTATCCCAAGTAGGATCGTAACTGATTAATGAGTTAGAGGCATTGCCCAAACCTATATAGATATAATTATCCAAGACATACATGCAATGTACAGACCTGTTAGCCGCTGGTAACTGGGATTTCTGGCTCCAGTTCTGAGAGTCCGGATCATAGCGCCAAATATAACCGTCCCCGTCTACGCCATATACGTAATTACCATAAGCGATAGCACATAAAAGCATCCTTCCGGGGAACGAAGCCTCCTTTTCCCAAGCTACAGCGTTCTTGTCTGTAGACCAAAACTGTGTCGTATATTCCAAAGAAGGATCCGCTTTATTAATAATCCCCAGTCCGGCATATATACGGTCACCAATTACAACGGATATTCCGCCGTATTGTTTAATCGGGAAATTAGATTTCTTGCTCCAAACGAAAGCGCTCGGTTCATAAGTCCAGACTTCATCGATTAGTTCGTTACCTCTACGTCCACCTATGAGGAACGCTTGATCTTCCATTCTGCAACATGCCGCCCGATACATACCTTTAGGCCGTTGCTGGTCTGTTTGTACGGCGCTCCAAGAATTATCGGATGTGGAGTATACATATAAACTGTCACATATCTTTCCCGTGTTATCCAAACCACCAAAAGTCCATAGGCCAAATCCGATGCTGAAACATGCTTGGCCCGATAATTTCTCAGGCTGAGACCTTAAGGGCAACCATTCTTTCTTAGAGGTCATATATCCCCAAAACTCATCGGTGTATTCCCTACCCGTGTCACCGCCTAACAAGAATCCCGTGCTATTAGCCAAGGTACAGAAAGAGGTAGATCCCGGTATCCGGAAAGCTCCCTCAAACCTTGCCCCTGCTCCAAATATATCCGGAGTTTGGAAGCGAACTTCCTCTCCGTAAGCGATACCATTCTTATTTTTAGCGTAAGCTCTTAAATAATAGCTCGTGCCTCCTCTCAATTCCTTTATCGTACCCGTAAACGCTTGTGTACCGGAAGAAAGAGCTACCGCTCCTTCACAATTACCAAAGGCCGGACTAGGACTAGTTCCCCAACATACACCAGCCTCTGTAACCGGTGAGGCACCTTCGGCTAAGACCTCTCCTCCTACCCATGCGGTACCGTTTTTAATAGTAGACACCTCCTTTGTATTGACTGTAGGCAACTCACTTTCCAGAATCGTATGGATACCTTCGCCTGCGCTATAGGTAGTACCTAAAGCGTTTGTCGCATAAGCACGTACGTAATACCCTTTCTGCTGTTGCATATCATAGATTTTCCCGGCAAATTCTCCGATACCCGCTCCGCAAATAATAGTATCCCCATTTTCTATTGTCGGTGATTTATCAGTACTAAAGCAGAAACCACATGCCGTGATCGGAGAATCTCCCTCGCTTATTATTTCCATGGAGAACTCCGCATAGGTAAACTCTGTCGCTATTTTCTTGAATTTGTTATCATCTAATACAGGACGACCATTCGTGGTCTTAAAGGTCTCGACTTTCGCCCCGTTATACTCACCATATTTACTTTTTGCGTAAGCTCTAACGTAATAGGTAGTTTCCGGTTTTAAATCGGAGATCGTACAATAGAACGAATCGGCTTCCATGTCTATACGAATCGTAGAGTCGGATGCTGAAGGCTCCGGATTCAGCATTAAGTAAATACCCCTTTCCTCGATTTCGGCTTCCCCTTGTTTGGTTATCATACCTCCGCATTGAACGGAAGTAGACATCACGTTGACTGGAAATAAGGTCTTAACGCTTCCTAATCCATCTTTCGTCTTAAAAGGTAAAATCTCTCCATAAGCGGTATCTACCGCATTGATCGCATAGGCCCGGATATAGTAATCCAGATCATTGGTTAAGCCCTCGATCGTAGCCTCATATTTTACCTTACGCTTGGATACGGCTTTTTTATTTTTCTCTATCACAGTAAAGGTAGATTCCGTGCTCCAACAAAAACCGGCCTCTGTCACGGGAGCGCCGTTTTCTTGCAGGACCTCCCCCGATACTGTCACGGAACTAGCCGTGGACTTCAATATCTCGTCTGTCTTAACAGACGGTTTTTTAGCGTTTCGAATGCCACCATCTATATCCGGATCATTCACGCATCCGGCCATTAATAAAGCCGCAAATAGAATAGAGAAGAGTGAGTATATATGTTTCATAAATAATCAATATTAAAAGAATACACCTAAGCCAGCGTTTAGATCCAAGTACTTAAAATTAACCGTATTGCATCCAACGCTAATAAATACAGAGTTCGTTATTTTCATCATCAAGTCAACCTCGGCAGCGACCCCTTTGTATGAGGAATCAATATTCCGGCACCATACCTCTCGTGTACTATCGTAGTTTTCATAGGAATGGGTCGTGAACGAATGTAGTAAAGCTCTTTCACCATATCCCAAACCAACGGAGGCATATAGCCACGGAAAGCATTTTACGATTAAACCGGCCGTTCCGGCTATACTATTTGTCTTCGAGGATTTACCTGTATTAAGCTCATAAGATTCCCCTTCCGAATTAGAGAACTTAATAATCTGCCCTTGGTTATTACATTCGTCCGTATAATTCATAAAAGACATATTCGTCTTGAAACGGACATACCAACCGAAGCGTTGCCCCATACCTCCTACCGTGATTCCATAAGGAGATTCGATCGAATACGAGTATCCCGCAAAAAACTCCATTCGTTTCTTAGGGGATACCGCCGCGGAATCTATCGGTTGGGCCTCCGGTTCCGCCGGCTTTAACAACATCTCTTGGTATTCTTTCCAATAGGTTGCTAGCTCCTCACTTTTAGGGGTTCCGATACCTTCCGAATAATAAATGATTAATTTAGAGATGGCATCCGGATCATCTTCCGTAGCTTTGACTGTCAGGCAGTTTAAACATTTATTCATCAAGCTACGCATGGAAGGCCGCATTCGCTCGTTGGAAAGCCAAATCGTAGTCAGCTGATCAATACTGTATGCGTCGCATTGCGATACGCCTTCCTCGTACCACATTTTAGCGTCACTATAATCAAGACGTTTCATCGCTTCATCTCCCTTACGGTTGTATTCCGTACGCTGTTGCGCCAGCAGTCCGAGGGGAAATACCGCACATATCATCAATATCCAAAGTCTTTTCATATAATAGGTAAATACATGTTTAGTTGTTCATAATATTACAATCAATAATAAGTAAGGCCTTCGCTAATCAATGATCCGTCAGAATTATAAATATCAAACAAATTGTCTTCCCGTTCGAATGCCCGGCCGTTATCCGCGATACCGACACTTAGGTATTTGCAAGGAATACGTTCCTCGGCTTTCGAATCGATCGCCCCGTATCTGTTATTTGACTTCTTACGTACGATCTTATATCGTCCGAAAGCCATTTTCTCCTCATACAGGGCCTTTTTGTCCGCTATACGTTTCTCCTCGGTTTTCTCATCGCAAGCGATGATCAACCGGACTACCTCTTCCGTAAGTTTCGTATCCTTTGCCTCCGACAAATCTTTCTTAGCTCCCAAATAATCAGCTTTGGCCATTTTTTCCTTACCGGAGGCGATTAACGAGTTATATTTCTCATTCATCTCATTTTCCGATGGCTGATCCGGGAGAACATTCTCTTCTATCGTATGCTCTGTTTCCATAGGTCGTTTCTCTTCCACTTTAGGCTCTTGTTTCTCCGCTTCCTTTATCTCAGAGATAGGAGGTTCCGTATGTAAAACTGGGTGATCTGGCATTTCTACTTCTTTTGAGACATTGCTATCCGGCTCCACAGCTGAAGGTAAATCAATACTCTCGACAACCTCTTTTGTGGGCCTATTGCTATGCACTAAAAGAGCCGTAGCGGATCCTACAACGACAAATATAGCGATTCCGATAGGAATTATTTTCTTTCTGGAATTATTCTTTTCTGTTATTGGCTCCACGGCAGGTGGATTAGCCACATTGACAACAGTCTCTTCATCATCCGATCCTACTAATTTAGAATCTACAGGTGATGAATAAACCACCGTTGTTTCCTCATTCACAATCTCGGGAGATGGACTTGGGACAACCTGAACTTCCTTTTCCGCTTGAGAAAAATCCAAAGACGCCAACATCTCGCCCACCGTCTCAAAGCGATCCGCAGGAATGATTTGCATCGCTTTTATGATAACAGCCTCTGTTTTCGGGCTGATCGCCGCATTGATTTCAGAGGGGTTTCGCAAAGGACGTGCGGCACGTAGTATAGATTCTGTAGGGATTGTTCCCGTTAACAGATTATACATCGTGGCTCCCAAGGAATAAATATCCGGACGGGGCGAGAACACTTGTGTTCCTTCGTTATCGTATTGCTCTATGGATGCGAATCCTTTAGAAAGGGTTAACATCGTAGTGCTGGTCTCTTCCTGTTCGATATCGTAACGTTTGCTGACTCCGAAATCGATCAAGCGGGCGTTCCCGTTCTTATCGATCAAGATATTGCTAGGCTTGATATCCAGATGCAAGATACTCTTATCATGAACGAATTGTAACGCCTCGCCAATTTGCCGTACATATTTAAGGACCGTAGCTTCGGGCAATATCCCGTTTTTCTCAAGCATATATTTTAGCGAGAAGCCGGAAATATACTCCATGGCAATATAAGCCGTATTGTTTTCCTCGAAAACCTCCAACACGTTTACGATATAGGGATGGTGAACTTCCGATAGGATCTTTGCCTCTTTGATCAGTTTTTCCTTGAACTTGTTAAATAAGACCTTTCCCGTCTCCGAATGTACTTTTACGGCTTGGGAACCGGGTTCTCTATAACAATAATCCTTGAAGAAATATTCCTTGACACAGATAGGGACCTCCGTCTTTACGGTGCCTAAAGATCCTTTAACCTCTGTATACCAAACTCCTCTGTAGGTTATGCCAAAACCACCTTGACCAACCACATGAGTAAGTCTGTATTTTCCGTTTTGAAGAAGATGTCCGTCTGGCAGATTCATAACCTTGAATAATTCCATTTAATCTGCCAAAAGTACGTTATTTATATAAAAGAATAAAGAAAAGAGAGAATATTTTGCTTAAAACCCATGCTATCTTCCACTTTTTGAATAGGTATGATATAAAAAGAAAAATTATCCCGAGTCTTGCCGTCACAGGCTTCCATGAGAGCGTCCTTTATTTCCGGAACAGATAAACGACCATTAAATATCTCTGCGATCTTTTCATTCTTCAGTCTTTCAAGAACCCCGTCCGTACAAAGAAAGAGGAAATCGTCGGGTTGAATATCGTTCAAGGTAATAATGTCCGCTTCTGTTGGAGTATGAGTGCCTTGTATAGCCCGGATAATCACATTCCGCTGGGGGTGGGTTAACGCTTCTTCCGGAGTGATCTTACCTAATTTAACCAATGAATTTACCAATGAATGATCTTCTGTTTGATATAAAATCTCCCCCTTCCTCAGATGATAGATCCGGCTATCTCCGATATGAGCCAATACGATTCCGGAAGAAGCGATATAGGCCATGGTGAGCGTAGTAGCCATACCCATCGCTTCCGGATGCTCTTGAACATAGGAGTCGAAACAGACTTCCGCATAATGTACGGCTTTATGGATAAACTCAGGCGTGGGATCATCCTTTAGGAACGTAGAAAAGAAAGTTTGTATGGACTCGCAAGCTAATGAGCTGGCTACCTCCCCTTTCTCGGCTCCACCCACACCATCGCAAACCATAAACAATTTTTGGTCAAGGGTCACTTGTTCGGGAAGCGGGTAAATGGAATCCTCGTTATTCGATCTGCCTCCTTTTTCCGTAATAGCACATGGCTTACCGATCGTTATAATCATAACAAATGAGTTTTATTCATTAAAACGTAAGACGGTGCGACCAATAATAATCTCGTCATTATCATTGAGCACGACCACCTCGCCATTCTCTAGGTAACTGTTATTATATAACGTATGGTTTTTACTATTATTGTCGGTAAGGAAATGTTTATATCCACCTTTTGAATCTTTTTTCACCTCAATGCAAATATGCTCGCGACTCATCGTGCGATCAGCCGTGATAATTGGCATCGTGGCTTGTGAGGCGTTCGACTTCCGGCCAATGACAACCTTCCCTTCGTGAAGAGGAAACGCTTGTTCAGGTGTATCGGCGTCTGGAAGAACCGTCAGTCTGTCGATTCCAGTCTTGACAGGTGTCACTAAAATCGTATCGGAATCGACTTCCTGATGATTACTTTTCTCGGATAATAAGGACAAAGGAATAGGCTCTTTGCATTTCGGACACTTAAAGGAGGTAATGCCGAGGGGAATCTTCCCCTCGTCTACCTTTAATCCTACATGGCAATGTGGACATTTAACTGCGATCATACGATAAACGAAATATCTGCGCCATCCATATCCGTAGAGTACAGATCCATCATATCTGTATCGGAAAGCATAACCGTATCGTCCGCCAATGTTATAAAGTCTGAATGATCGAAAGACTCGATGCTACTATCGTCTATAACAATGGCGTCGCCTAGGTCGACACCTCCTCCTTCCACGTCTATTATGACAGCATCCGCTGGCATGACGTCATTGCCGTCTAAAGTTACGAATGTATATTCCTCTTCTTGCATAACCTTTGTTCCTAATATATTAATATTCCGAAAACAAAAGTACAAAAAGCAATGGATTAATAAACTTGTTATTCTCTCTTATAATCAAACATTTGGGTTTCATGTACAAAAGAGGCTGTTTTACTATACGAAAAGAAAAGGCTCATTCTCTCACCCATTTGGCCTTACAGGAAGAAACTGGGCATTGCTTTCGGTTTTTCAATGATTCCCAAGGGATCTCACCTAAGAATGTCCCACATTTCGGACAAACATAGTCTATCTTAAATTGATTGGCGATATCCTGCAATTGCTGGGGAATCTTGGCCGACTGCTTGGCTCCTAGATAGATTCCTACCGTAGGGGCACAAATCGTTATCAGGAGGCTGATGCCGAATAGTTCCGGGCTACCTTTCCCTAAGAAGCCTATCACGACCCCCACTATTCCGGGCAAAGCAAATGGTAAGGATTGAAATAATCTGGTCTTAAACTGATTAGAGGATTGAATCTTAACTTTTGCTTGAATATAATCATCGTAGACTTTTTTCAATGCGGCAAATTCATCGCTATAATCATTATTGTATTTAAGCACCTCGGAAAGATTTAAGACATAGCTATCCCCCAAGCGAATATGATCCGTAGGAGTAACACGTTTCTTTACGATCTGGGCTCCATTCACGAACGTACCGTTAGTAGATCCCGTATCCTCCAATAATAAGTTGCCACCATCCTCACGTATCAGACGGGCATGATGGCGGCTTACATGAGGATCGTTTGCAATAAAATCATTGTCTTTTGCTTTTCCTATCTTTATAATCATAGTCTTATTCCTTTTCCTCTTCCTCTTGAGGCTTTCCCATCTCCTTCTCAAGATTATCTTTCAGCACTTTCAACGGATCCTTGGATATTACCAACTCTTTAGGCTTACCCTCTTCCGTCAATAATAATAAACGCTGCTTAGGGAGATTTATTTGTAAGATATGATTTTTATTTATGATATGACTTTTTCCGACACGCATTAATATCTTGTTACAACCAGCGACCTGCTTCTCTAAGATCTCTTCTATTTTTCCGATATTTATAGCGAAGGTAAATTGGATGCCATTTGACAACAATAGTTTCGTATAGTTCCTGTCTGCTTCAAAATAAAGGATCTGACCAATCTTAATGCGCAACAACTCATCCCTTGTTTTTATAATTAAATACCGCTCCATACGTAGAAATTGTTTTTTCGTTTCTCTTTCAAAAACAAATATACGGTATTTTCTTTATTTAATAGGTATCTTTTGGGGGAAAGATTGGTAAAGTGCACCAAAAACAAGAGCCTTTTCCCTGCTCAGAAGAGACACCGATACGCCCTCCCAGCCTTTCAATTATATTTTGGCAGATAGAAAGTCCAAGCCCTATGCCTTGCTTTTGGTTTCGTCCTTTATAAAAACGATCGAACACATGAAGTTTTATTTCCTCCGACATTCCTTCCCCCGTATCGGTCACGGACAAAAGAACCTCGTTCTCCATGGCTTGATATGACAAGATGATGCTACCTATAGAGGTGTACTTAATTGCGTTTGTTATAAAATTGCCAAGAACTTGTTTCAAACGGATACGGTCGGAGCGTAATAAAAAGGAATCCAAAGATTCCGGATAGGTCAAAGCTACCCCTCTCGGTACTTTGATCTGGAAAGATGCTACCGTTTCTACAATAAGTTGTCTTAGATCAAATTCCATGAAATCAAAGGTCATGGTACCAGACTCGAGCTTAGCCAGATCCAATACATCATTAACGATACCCAATAATAACTCATTATTGGTCTGAATAAGATTAATATACTCTTGTCTTAGCTCACCATCCTCTTCATCCCCTAAAAGAGAAGAGAATCCGACAATAGCGTTTAATGGCATGCGGATCTCATGGCTGATGTTTGCCAAAAAGGAGGATTTCAAACGCTCTGATTTCTCGGCCTTCAGCATTCGTTCTTCCATCGCTTTCAGTTCAGATATATCATAATTCATCAGTAATAGGATGGGGCTTGATTTCTCCAGACCCGCCTCCATTATATCCAGACGAACCCATTTCCATCCCTCGCCATCCCTGACCCGGACTTCCCCTTGATCATGATCAGTTTCTCCGTGGACAAGTCGGCTCAAGGAAGTTTTCAAGCATTCACGGTCTTCTGGCTTGACATTGGAATATATGCCTACTATCTGGCTCAATGGAGTTCCCGGAACTTCACCCATATTCAGATACCATTGTTCCATCGCCACTCCTTCCCCAGTAGACAAATCATACTTTGCGCAGCCGATCTTGGCACGATGACTTATCTGAGGAAAAAAAGGCTCGAACTCTATGCCTAATGTCGTTTTCATATATATCCGTTCTCATTATATTTATGCAAAAAGAGGGTTTATCAAAAAAAAATCGGCATAAGGCGCAAAGAAAAGCAAAGTTCTACATAAATAAATGCAGGTCAGCATCTTGTATGCAGAGCGGGTGGAAACGGACTTCGGCATAAAATGCCTGAAAACACCCCTTTCGGACAAAGTTCGACTACTAAACAGCTACCGGTTCCGAAACGGGGTATATACGGCATAACAAGTTCTGTTTCATCGCTTTGCCTTGTTTTGCATAGCTCTTGGTAAGAAATAAGTAACTACCTTTAGAAACGAAAATTTTAGAGTTATGGAAACAAAGAGAAGTACGTTTGCGACCTCGTTCTACATCAAGAGATCCGCAGTGAGAAACCGGGACGGGAAAGCCCCCATCATGGTGAAAATCTCCGTTGACGGGGATGACAAGGCAGTGGGAACCAAGCTGTTCGTCACTCCCGACCTCTGGGAGAACGGCAAGGCGAAAGGCAAGTCCGCCGAGGCAAACGAGATAAACGGGCAACTGAAGGAGGTTTCCGCCCGGCTCACCAACCACTACCACCGCATCCTCCGGGAAGAGGATTTCGTCACCGCCGAGAAGCTGCGCAACGCCTTCCTCGGTGTCGGCGTGATGGAGAACTGCATACTGAAAGACTTCGGGAACATGAACCGGGAGTTCGGGGCGATGGTGGAGAAAGGGCAGCGAGCCAAGTCCACCTACAACAAGTATCTGGCTGTTTACAACCATTTCAAGACCTTCCTTTGGGAGAAGAAGAAGCGTACCGACATGGCTTACAAAGAGCTGACCAAGGAGATCATCGCCGACTTCGACAAGTACCTGCGGGTGGAGAAGGGATTGAGCGCCAACACCCTCTGGATATACACCATGCCCCTGCTCAGCCTGACCGACAAGGCGTGGCGGCGGGGCATCGTCCGCACCGACCCCTTCGGCGAGTACAGCCTTGAGATGCAGGAGACCGACCGGGGCTATCTCACGGAGGAGGAGCTGCGCACCTTGGCTAACGCCGTGTTCGTCAAGAAACAGACCAGCCTCGTGCGGGACATGTTCCTCTTCGGGTGTTTCACCGGGCTTAGCTACATTGACATAAAGACGCTCACCCATGACAAGATACAGCGCATGGACTTCGACGGCGAGGAATGGATCATCACCCGGCGCACCAAGACCCGTGTGTCGAGCAACGTCCCCCTCATGGAGATTGCCAAGGAGCTGATAGAACGTTACAAAGGGCTTGCCGGAGGCGACCTCGTGTTTCCCATGCCCAGCAACAGCGTGTGCAACAGGCACCTCAAACAGATAGCCAAAGCCTGCGGCATCCACAAGGAGATCGGCTTCCACCTAAGCCGCCACACCTTCGCCACGACCGTCTATCTCTGCAACGGCGGCACCATCGAGGCGCTTTCCAAGATACTCGGGCACAAGCACATTTCCACGACCCAGATCTACGCCGAGGTGACCAACAGGATGGTAAGCTCCGATTTCCGGGCGATCTCCGGCAACCTCGCCGCCATGCAGCGGAGCGTGCTGGAGAAGAAGGACAGGAAACAGGACGGGAAGCGGGTGCGCCGCTCCCTCCGGGAAACGGCTTGATGCCTTCCCCGGCGCAAAATGCGGCAAAGGCAGGAACTTCCGATGCGGTGTCCCTGCCTTCGCTGCATTTCCCGATGCACACCCCCGTGCGTTTATGTTGGACTTTTCCCCCGTTTGCGCTTTGGGCGCATGTCCACGTAGTTCTCCTCCAGCATACGCAGCAAATCCGACTGGCGGTAGAGCGTCTTGCCCGGCAGCGATATGTACGGGATCAGCCGTTGCGTGCGGTAGTCCTGCAACGTCCTCGGCGTGATGTGCAGCAGCCTGCACACGTCCTCGCCCGTGAGATAGACCTCGCCGTTCATCGCCGGGCGGAAGTGCGCCGTTACCGTGTCGAGGTACCTTATGCCTTCCTCCAACGCCTCGAAGTACGCCCGTACCTCTTCCGTGTCCCTTGTGATCACTTCCATCTCACTCGTCCTCCGTCATTTCCCGGCTCATGGCTTCCACGAACGCTTCCACGTCCTCCGTCCGGTAGTAAATCTTGTGGTTGATCTGGCTGTACGGCAGCAGCCCCCGGTCACGGTAGGTCTGCAACGTCCGCTTGCTGATGCCCAGTTTCTCGCACACGTCCGCCCCGTCCATCCAGTTCATCTTTTCGGGCGGGCGGTAGCGGGCGCAAAGCTCCCTCACGTGCTGCGAGAAGCTGCCGAACCGTTCCTTCATCTCCTCGAAGGTCTTTCTCTCGATGCTTACTATTTCCATTGTCCCGATACGTTTTTATTGTTATACTTCCCTGCAAATATACCGGTCTGTATATGTCCGTGTATCAAAACCGTACCGCTTGTCCTCGTTTTGCTTCACGTTTGTAGCCTTGTCACGTTCCGGGCGGTGAAAAGCAGGGAGAAGCTCTACATATCCGCACGCCCTTCCGCATATTTCCCGTCTCTTCCGCTTGCCGTGTGCCGGACATTTCGCATATTTGTAACCGACCAAACATCATCACTATGGACGAGGCTGTCTTTATCGCGCAATACACCTTCCTTGCCACTCCTGCGGTCATCGAGGAGGAGAGCCGCATCTTGGGCAAGATCGCACGCCGCCTGCGCTGCGAGTACGTCATCCGTTTCGAGGACGACGGCAAGTTCTATTTCCTGCTGGAGACCCATTCCGGCTACGAGGAGCATTTCGCCCGGTGCGGCTGGTACATCGTCAGCCAGACCGACTTCAACAGCCGCCTGACCATCGGCATGGGCTTGTACGAGAGCGGGAACTTGGCGGGCTTCATGTACAGGCTCGATTCCGGCAGCTGTATCCGGGCGATTCAGGAGAACAGGCATCGTGCCGCTTGGATTATAAATTAAGCGTTATTTATTCCTAAATATCAGCACTTTCTGGAATTTTGGCTTTGCATCCGTCACGCTTTTAGTCCTTAAAAGCTGTCTGCTGTTGTCCGGTGTCTGTCTGCCAACATCTTGGGTTCAGATGTCCGCATTATTTTTGGATTATGCAAATCGTTGAAAATAAACATTCTAAGGTTATTGCAAGGTGCAAGCTATATATAAATATATACTTGTACCTTGCACTAAATTTCAATACTTATTTTTCCGTCTATTTTCCATTATCGTTTCAAAATTTTCTTGCCCCCATTGTTTCAACTGCTCTAAATAAGGGATTAAAGTTTCTCCAAATTCAGATACATAATATTCCACTTTGGGTGGAACTGTGGGATATATTTTTCTATTTACCAATCCGTCCGTTACCAATGACCGCAAAACAGTAGATAGCATCTTTTCCGATATAGGGGGGATTGTTTTGTATAGTTCATTGAAACGTATTACTTCATTCTCATGTAGCTTCAATAAGACAACTAAAGCCCATTTGTCACCCAGCCATTCCAGTATAGGGGAAGCAGAACAATAATCGTAATCTAACTTTTTTCTCATTTTTCTTTTATCCAACAAATTGATATACAGGAAAACTAACCTAAATGTAAGTTGCTGATAACCAAGATAGTTCTTCTTTTTTTTAAAGAGACCTATTAACTTTGCTGTCGCAAAAATAAATGTTATGGACTATAAAAGCAAAACGGCAAACGACAAAGAAATATCCATCTATTATTTCTCCGCCACAGGCAACAGCCTGAAATTGTCGCAGGATATTGCGGCGGCTTTTGGAGGAGCCGGGCTGTTCAGAATGACACCGTCAACTGGAATCACCGCATCGGACTCCCGAATCGTAGGTTTTATATTCCCCGTATATATGGGCGGACTGCCCGGCATTGTCCGCCGGTTCTTGGAAAGTTATCCGTTCAGGAAAGGCGTGTACTATTTCTCCATAGGCACATATTACACGTACAAGGGCTGTGCGGTGTCCGTTGTGGACAAAATCATGTCCGGCAAAGGCGTGCGTCTGGACTATGGCTACAACCTGCCCACCGTAGGGAACTGCCTGAAGGAATACGAGGTATCTTCAGTAAGGAGGACGAAGATACTGGAACGGGCGGAGCTTTACACTTCACGAATAATCGACGACTTGAAAAAAGGCAAACGGAAAAAGCCTTTCCCGTATTGCAGGTTATCGGATCTGTTGCACAAAGGGCTGTTCAATGCCTTTTTCAGTCGCTCGCACTTGAACTTCTCCTTGGAAAATGGTTGTATGGGATGTGGTGTCTGCGAACGTGTATGTCCCGTGAACAATATTACGCTGAAAAACGGAGTGCCCCGGTGGGGAACCGGTTGCGAGGCTTGCCATGCTTGCGTACACTGGTGTCCCCGGAATGTCATTCAGATCGGGAAGTCCAAAGGGCGGCTGCAATACCATCATCCAGCTGTAAAAAGAACGATGCTGTACCGTGTGGAATGACGGGTTCCTATGCTGCGTATCCAGAGATTCCGGTCTGTTTCCCGTTTGTAGGATTCCACCGGAACCAGCCCGTTCTTGCGTTGTTCATGCCGACAGGTCATAGAAACGATATGGATGACCTTACGCATCCTTGTCATCATCTGGAAGAATCGGCGCATGTATTGGAATATCCTCATGCGTCCCTCTTTGCAGGTTATCGTGAATGGTCTAACTCAATGTACCAGCCTTCCCTGACGGGCTTGTACAGCGTGGTGTCGTTGTACGTCCTGCGATAGATCTCGTTCAGGTCGCCGTGTTCGGTGATACGGATGTTCCGGCGGCTTTCCAATCCGGGATCGTAAATGAAACTCTTGGACGTTCCCGCATCCACGATGCCGTGGGAATAGTACGGCATAACGAGGCTCACATATACCGAATCCGCCGTTTCCCATTCCCTGCGGTCAACAAGGACAAGACCGCATCCAATCTCTGACAACAAGGAATCGAGCTGTATTCGGTCTGGCTTCAGCAGCCCATATACCGGGAGGTCTTCTTCGTCATTCGTTTCATGGGATGTATCGCTTTGCTCTGTTGAATCAAGTATAATGACCTCTTCCGGAGAAAGCGGCGGGTAGTGGAAACTGCCTTCTGAACTCTCTGCCATGATTTCGTACACCTTGCGGAACGCCGCCTCGTGCGTGGCGAAGTGGCGTATCATTTCCTCGTCGCTCGGTGGCATGGGCGGCTCTCCGCAACTTGCGGCAAACAGGCTTGCTAAAAGCAGGATTGTGATGGGTATTTTCATTTTTGCTCCCAATGTTTTTCAAATTACTGATATATATCTGACAGCAATGCCTTTGAGTTCTTCTACACTGACTTTTCGGCATGCTTCTAAATTCAATCTCTCTAAATTATACAAACTTGCGATTGTTGGTTTTAGGTTTGTGAGAGCCGTACACCTTTGTAGAAAAAGAGTTTTTAGATTGACACACTTTTCCAAACCTTCGATCGAAGTAAATGAACCTCCGATAATACGCAAATACTGTAAACTAATGGTCTTTTCTAAAAATGAAAGGTTGTCTGTCCTAACTTTGCTTAGCTGAAGCCAATTTAATTGATGCAGCATTTCCCAACCACTGATTTTTGCATCATAACTGATATTGACTTTCTCTAATACTGGAAAAAGAGATAAATCCAAGTCAAAATTATTATCTACTCCCCAACGGAAATCTTTCAGTTTTGAAAGATGATATAATCCAGTAATGTTCGACCTTTTAGAAAGAGAAACGATCCAATGAAATGTTTGTATAAAATCCCGCCCATTTAGAAAATCAAAGTTTACAACTCTTTTTATATCATTCTTTTCAGAGCGGACTAAAACATCTTTGATATTATGTCTTTGGGCATAATCAAGACCTTCTTCTAAAGAATCAAAATCTATCGTTATGCCTTTAAAATAAGAAAACTCACTATAATCTACTTTGTATTTTTCCATAAATGCAATTCTTTTCAAAAATAGGTAGTGATTTGCTTTTTCGCTGTAATCTTCGCTTCAAGCCTTGATATGCAGCTATTTTTTCCGTTCAATTACAAATATATATCATAAGGACGAAACTTCGGAATATTCGGTCTTCCTTTTTTCAAGGTATGCTTAAAAGCAGTTTTTGCGGATGGTTGTTTGGGCGTTCCCCTTCGGGTCGGGCTTTCCGTTGCAAGTCCTCGCTATGCTGTGGGCTTTCCCCTGCAATCCCTAACGTGGGTGAAAGGGTTTTCACTTTCTTGCGCTTGCACCTTGGCGCACGGGCTGTCCCGTCCCGGCGTCCGTTTCCGACCATTCCGGCAGGCTGCATGGCCGAAGCCGGACATCGGGGCGGAAGGACAAACGGAACACGTCCGTCCGTGCCGTCACACGGAATGAAATTCATCATCGGCATATCCCTTGTCAGACCATCGCTTTCGAGGATGAACGGGAATAGCTATTTCACTTTTGCGGTAATTTCATCTATCAGGTCTGTAATTTTCCCAATGGAATACTTTTCTATCAATCTTCTGTTTGCCGCTTCTGTCTTTAATTTCTCATTGATTAATTTTAGTTGGGGCAGATCCGATTGGCAGCATTCGTTCAAGTATTCTATTTCAGTGCCATAGGAGGTATATTTATAACGAGACTGCAAAAAATGCAGAAAGGTGTTGCGTGATTCGTTAGACAATCCCAAAATACTTTTTGAAACCTTGTCCGCATCAGCCTCTTGGAATATTGAAGTATCCCTATAAAGACGCTGTTTGACCGGGATTGCATCATTCAATGCCAGATTCAGGCGTTCGCAAGTTTCATCCGTCAGATTTTCCAGCATGGCAGACACTTTATTAGGACATTTCTCAAATCTTTGCTCGAATAGTTTTTGAAAATACGCAACCAGTACATTCAAAATTCGATCTGAACCAATATTAGAATGATTCCTTCTTGTACCCGCATGTACCTTTGAGCTACAATTCAACAAACCCTCCATGTCGTTGATACCTTCCATCAGCCTGTCTATGGAGTGCTTGCCTTGGGCAATGATGTCTTCCTCGGATACGTGAACAAGGTTGTCGCTATATAAAACCGATAGTATAGATATAATGACAAACAATTCTTTTAGATCAACGCTTTTATCCGCAAAGTAATACCGTACCGTTTCCTCGTAATGTTTCTCGTATTCTTCGTTATCCAGTCTCCAATAATCATACAGATAGTCCCAACTATTCAAACTTGCGTCTTCGGCTGCAAAGTATTGCTGCAAATAGGTTGTGTCAAAATACCCGCTTTCCAGATAGCAGACAATTTCATTGACGATAAAATCACTGAAAATATCCAACCGCTTGCCTATCTCTATAAAATGGTATTTGGAGAGGATTTTTTCACGCTCCTCATTTTTCTCTTTATCTGGGAACATATTGTACAGGCTGTTGAACAGGCTCGCAATTTCGGTATTTCCACCCTTATACTCGCAGTAAACGGCGACAAAATTTGCCAATAGTGATGTTATGATAAGTTTGTATTTGGGAGATTCATGATAATGTTCCGGCAAAGCCATGATTATCCTGTGGTAATCGTTCAGACATTGCCGAAGGACTCTTAAATTATCGAATTTAGAGGCGTGGAATATCTTGATGATAAGCTCTTTGTTCTCAGACAAGAGGTTTCTGTTGTTGGCGGATATTTCGCCAATGAAAAAATCGAGTGTCTCCTCTATATTCACTTTAATCTCGAAAGTGCGCCCGATGGTCTTTTCCTTGAAATCCTTGAATTTCAAATTAGATTTTTCGCCCTCTTTTTCGGAAATCTTGTTCTCATCGCCAATGATGATGACCTTGCATTTACAATGTTCCGAAAAGTAATTGATGTATCCCAACAAGGTTTCCAGTTTTATATCACATCTTTCAAGGTCGTCAAAAATCAGAATCTTGTTTCCTTTTATTTCTGAATTTTCTTCTTTCAACAACAAAATGGAGTCCAAGTCACAGGTTACACTTCCTTCATCCTTGCCGTCACTGTCGATGTCATATTTCAAAGCGATTTTCGAGGCGGCTTTTAATATATTCTTGGCAAGTTTCATTCCCTTGCTGTACAGCCACGGGGATATTTCCTTGTTGATTTGTTCTGTGATTTGCTGGGTAGTGGTCAAACCGTATAAAGAGACATAAATAGGCTGCCATTTTAACTTGTCCGCATCTCTGTTGCTTTTCAGTTGCTCCATCCATTGGCGGATGAAAAACGTTTTGCCGCATCCCCAAGCACCTCGCAACATGATGGCATATTGCGGATCGGGTATTTCCGCATATTCATTTAAAAAGGTGAGTATGTTTCTATTCATAACCATATTCATTAGAGGTTTCAAAGTTACGGAAAAGAGTCGTAATGTTCGGCAACCTTCCGCTTATTCAGTCGGTTTGCTGTTTGTTATAATCAATCATATCACCGAAAAATCATTAATAGGCTTATAAGAGTATTTCACCCTAAAGCCTTCATCATCCCAGTTTCGGGCGGCGATAATCGCATGTGTCAAATCCAGCCGATATGTTTTAAGGCATGATTTGATTGCGGATACAGCCCGTTCTTCCTCCACGACTATACAATAAATATTCAATTTGCCGTTATCTATTGCAAAACTTTCGACTACACCTATACCTCGCCAGCCCAAATGTTCTTTTAGATACTCTGAAACTTTGTCTTTTAACCATTTATCCCGTTTGTTCCCATCCTTGCTTTTCAATAGATATTGAACTACTATCGTACATAATTGATTTTCGGACAACTTTGTATATCCTTCACTCGCACATACATTACTAAAATCCTGTAAACGTATAGCTGCTTCTTTCTCTGTCATACTTGTTTTCGCAATAGTTCCAACATATCCAACTTTTCCAGAATGCTCAATTAGAACCTTATCGGCATTTTCATACCACATTTCCTTGTAGTATAGACCTTTTGTTTCAATTTGTTTATATAGCGTTATCATGATATGATTGGTTATAATGTTTTGCAGCGTTCCGCTTTAAATGTTTCATCTGTTTGTCAGCAATCTTGTTTTTTTACCATATACCAACTTCACAAATACCCTTGAATCTATCTAATACCATTCCGTTTTTTTTATCACTTCCCAAATTTACACTTATATGCTTGAGGTTAGGAAGATTTTCAGGAATTATATTATCCAATACATCAAAAGGCAATTGCAAGAGTAAGTTTTTTAAATTCTCGTGATATAAAGGAAAACTTTGTAACCGTTTCATATTGGCAAGAGACATACCGGTTAAAGAATGAAGGCTGCTTAAATCCGGCATTTCTTCAACATTGCTAAGTCCCTCTAAACCAATAGATCTTAGTTCTTTCAAGTCCAATAAAAAATTAAGATTCAATATTTTCGGAGAACGGTATATATCTATGCTTCTTAAATTTGGTGCCTTAATACCTAAATGTGTCCCATCCTTTAAATTAAAACAAGTTAATGTTTCCAAGTTTGGTAAGCAGGACAACATGTTCGAATCTAACCCTTTTATTTTTAATCGTTTCAGTCTGTTCAGCTTGTTCAATGTAGGATATTGATATTTCGTTATAGGATAAAAACTCATACAGAGTTCTTCCAGTTTCTCCAATGAAACAAGTTCGTCAATACAGAGTTTATTATCATATAGTGCATCAATAACTATACTCCTCAAATTTCTGAATATTGAAATTCCTTCAATTGTTTTCAGAATATTCTCGGTGTAATTATACGATTCAACTCCTATTATATTGTCACTTATACATTCAAAATAGGAGAAAGCAATCAGATTGTTGTTATTTGAACGCATTACCAATGTTACTTCTGTCGTTTCATTGATTATAGCTTCTTTTAGAAGTTTCAATTTCTCTATGTCAGGTTGTTCTTCTATCAACAATCGCAACTTATTATCTTCATTCTTTAATCCGATAATCTGTTCTTCTGTATATTGATTTAATTTTTCAATGAACATATAATTTGTATTTACAGGGTTGCTAATGTCTGGTGGATAATCATCATTAAATGAGATTGATCCGCTTGTTATCCGTCTCATTCCTTTTTTAATGATGAAATAAACGATTCAAAATCACTCGCCAATAAGGAAAGAGCTACTTCTTCCATTTCCAAGAAATAGATTTTACCTTCAGTTTTGTCAAAAACGAAATAATTGCCGAATGGATCTATAGCAAATGGTATTACAGTATTCGGGATTATATCACTCAAATCAGTTATTGTTGCCGAATACGTCAAGTCTTCAAATTCTGTGGACTTTATGGGCAGAAAGAAATCCACCACATAATCCTGACTATTTTGAGTGTATATCGTTTTATTTGGTTGACCTCCGTTATTGGCAAGAAGGAACGATTTGATTTCCTGCGGGAAAATAAATTTGTTTTTCCGCTCAACATCAGCTATATCCTTAGCTGTAATTGATTCTGATTTATTGTTAAATTCAAGTTCCATTTTATTTTTTATTTTGACGGATAATGTTTGGTGGATAACCGACCATTTCGAGAGCAATTAATCCGCTTTTATCTGCCCATTCTATTCTTCTCATTGTTCAAAATGGATATTATTCTCTGCGACATATTTCTTAATCGGCTCAACTATATCGGTAACGTAGTTTGTGCACTTAAAAAATTCTCTAAATATCCAACCTCCTTCACTTGCTTTGGCTAATGGAACCAAAGTTTCTTCAATGAACTCTTCATGGTTGCACAAGAGAGAACAGATTACTCCTAAGCTAAACTGTTTATCTGCATATATATGTTGAATATGACCCGAATTTGAGTAAAAATCTATAATTTTTGTATATTGTTTGACAAAAGGTATGATATACGGAAAAAAATCCTTTTTCAAATCGTTTAAGAATCTCTCAACGTTAGGAGTCTTGTCACTCTTATTCCCGAAAAAATAATCCATATCCATTAGATGCTGCTTAAACCAATCAATATTATTATCAAAACAAACAATGATGTTACCACCAGCGTCTTTTTTATTTAATGGTTCTAATACAAGACTACATAAATATGGATTCTTTATTTTAGCTGATACACCCATACAAAAAGTGTTTTTACCGGCATATCCACCTTGGGTTGTTTGAAAGTAAAACTCAATACTACAATCGTTTTCCACTATGTAAGTAAAGTAGTCTTTATTCTTTTTTGCTTTGACCACATTTACAGGAAGCATCTCTTGTATTCTTGTAAACATGTATTTTAGGACTTCCGCTTTAGTTTCCATATCACTTTTTTTAGTTCATATTATTGGGCAGATAATGTCCGACAGCGTTCCGCTTTAAGCGGTAGTGCTGTGTGTTAGTGATTCATTTATGTTCTCAATTTCCATATCAAGAAAGGTTACATACCATTCTATAAATGATATTCTTTGCCCATCTTTCAATTTCGGTACAAGTCCACTATAATCAGCTCGTCCATCAAACCAAATATGTCCTTTTTCATTTCCATTCACCACCAATAGAAATGTACATCCATGTCCGAAATGACTTATTTGCAGACAGCCTGCAATATGTGCGGTACTAATATACGCATTGACAATTTCCGTTTCCGGGTATCCCTCGTTCCAATTAAAGGAGGTTATCCATTCTTCATTCCAACTATCTTGATATGGGAATTTTTCATTCAAGGAAATATTAGGTTTGTCTCTTAATTTGAAATCAACAATAGCTTTATCAAGAGGCAATAATCCATATCTCGGTCCGAAACCTCCATTTCCTATTTCAGAAATAAAAGTTCTGTAATCATCAGGAAGAGTTATACAATGTTTATGCTCAAACTCCTTAATATCTTCTTCAGATAGACAAGGATTATAAGATACCTCTTGTTCCTTTACTCCAAAAGATGCAAATTCTTTATGGCGTCTTATGAAAGCCAATTTTTCTAATATTTCCTTTTTTTGATTCATAATCACTGACATGTAATTATCTACGTTTTCCGCTATTATCTTCGCTCAATTACAAATATATATCATAAGGACGAAACTTCGGAGCGTTCGGTCTTCCTTTTTTCTATGGTATGCTCAAAAGCAGTTTTTGCGGATGGTTGTTTGGGCGTTCCCCTTCGGGTCGGGCTTTCCGCTGCAAGTCCTCGCTATGCTGTGGGCTTTCCCCTGCAATCCCTAACGTGGGTGAAAGGGCTTTCACAGTCTTGCGCTTGCACCTTGGCGCACGGGCTGTCCCGTCCCGGCGTCCGTTTCCGACCATTCCGTGAGGCTGCATGGCCGAAGCCGGACATCGGGGCGGAAAGACAAACGGAACACATCCGTCCGTGCCGCCCGAAAGAGTTCCCCGGCGTTTGTCCGGCAGCCGAAACCTGACCGTGCTCCCATATACTTCTCCCGCCCGTATCTCCTTGCCTTGGGAAACGGGCGTTCCCGGCTCTCCGGAAGGCTTCTTCTTCCCGCACCCGGCAAGTAACTTACCATTGACTGGAATAGACTGACAGGGCATTTTTTCCCTAAGCTGATTGGAAAAACATTGACGAAGGTAGGCGGAGGTGAAAGCAAATCCGCAAAAAATGCCAAATCTCCACCCTGCGGGTAGTATTTACCATTTTTTCAGATGGTTGCAATTCACCTTTTCCGCTATCAATGATGGTCAATGTTCTTCCCAATCAGCCAAGGGAAAAAAATTGGTTGGGGCGACAAGCGATGAAAACAGAGTAATAACGATTAAAATTTGTGAGTTATGGCAACAACGAACAGCACCATCGAAAAGATTGCACCGATGTTCACCGATTTGTTAATCAAGAAAATCGAGTGCTTGAAAACGGATTGGCAAAAGCCGTGGATTGCGAGCCTTGAACAAGGTTTGCCCCGCAACATCAGAGGGACGCTCTATAACGGCGGAAATGTCTTGATGTTATTGTTCTACACCGAGTTCATGAAATTCACTTTGCCCGTGTTCCTCACGTTCAACCAAGCGAAGGAAGAGGATTTAAGTGTTTGCAAGGGCGCACGCTCGTTTCCCGTCTATTATTGGTTTAAGTTCGTGGTACACAAGGAAACGAAAAAGACAATCAAGTACGAGGAATACCGCAAGCTGCCCGCAACCGAGCAGGAAAATTACAAGGTCATCCCGCAGATGAAGTATTACAATGTCTTCAACATCGACCAGACCGATTTTGCCGAAAAGCAGCCCGAACGCTACGAGCGTATGAAAAAGGGGGAGCAACCCGAAGACTATTCGGACGGGATGATTTACGAGGCGTTGGACGAGCTTGTCTATCTGCAAAATTGGTATTGCCCCATCAAGGTGCAGTATTCGGACAGTGCCTACTATTCGCCCTCTTCCGACCATATCATTTGCCCGCAGCGTGAGCAGTTCCCGCAGGGAGCGGAATATTACGGCACGCTCCTGCACGAGATGGCGCACAGCACGGGAAGCCCCCAACGGCTGAACCGCACGTTCGGCAGCTTCTTCGGGGATGCGCTCTATGCCCGTGAGGAACTTGTCGCTGAACTTACCGCAGCCCTTTGCGGTGCGTTCTTCGGCTACGCAACCGCACCGCAGGAGAACAACGCCGCCTATCTGAAACACTGGCTCACCAAGCTAAAGGAAGAACCCGCCTTTTTGGTGGAGATATTGGGGGACGTGAACAAGGCGGCGAAGATGATTGCCGACAAGGTAACCGAACCGATAAACGAACCCGCAGCAGCCTAAGCGGGACAACAAAGGAACAAGAGTATAAACCAACGGGCGGAGCAGTCCGCCCCACTAAAGACATAAGACGATGAAAACATTATCGGAAAAGGAATTTAACGGGTTAAACATAAAAGCTATGTTTACCGAGAAGGTGGAACAGGCAAAAAAAGAACTGTCTCCACTCATGCAGGAGGTAAGGAAGTACATACCCCAAGCGGAATACGGCTACCACGTGGTAAGCGGTGAATACCCCGCATTTTACGGCGTGCGCATAGAGTTCACGTACAACGGCATCCGTTTCCATGTGTACAGGATAAACAAAGAGAACAAATACAGGATAGCCACCGACATGGAGCATTTTGAGTATGTCAACCGCTACGACATCGAAAGGGCGGGCAACCAATACGAAAAGCCGTGCAATATCGGCGTGTTCACCGCCAAGAAAATAAACGATTGGATAAACTACTGCACGCAGATATACAGGCAGGTGGAGCAGGAAAATGCGGAGAACTCGAAAAAGGTAGCCGACTTCTTGAAAAGTATCGAGAACGAACCCGTAAGCTGGGAACGTAGAAACTATGCGAAAGGGACGATAACCCGCAACGGCTTGCGCTTCACTTTCTACATAGAGAAAGGACACCTCTCCTTTGAACTGTCCCTAAGTTATCGGGGAACGGCTGATTACGACACTTTCCGGCTGTTGGCTGATAACCGCTATATCCCGAAAGGAAACTATTAAACAACCACGGGCGGAGCAATCCGCCCGACAAGACCCAAGAATATGAAAACGGCATTTGTTTACAAACGGATATACCGCCTAATCCTTTGGGCTTCGGTGGTTTATTTCCTCACCACCACCGCAGGGCGGTTTTTCGCCTTGTCGCTTGTCGTGGCTCTGTTTTACTTCGTGGCACGGCTTGTTCTCGCCCTTGCGTGGCGTCTGTTTGTCGGTTTCGTGTTCGTACTGATAATCATTCTTTTAATACTCTAAAATTTACCGATATGGAAACAAGGACATGGACAGAAAACGGAACACCCGTTACCAAGGAAAAGACGGTAGCCTTTTCGGGACACCGCACCAACCGTATAGCCAAGTTCACGGCAGACCGTGAGAAACTCTTCAGGGAGGTGGCGTTCGATACATTTGTAGCCATCGAGAGTTATTGCATCAAAAAAGGCTACGACACCTTTTTGTCGGGAATGTGCGAGGGCTTCGACCTTATCGCAGCAGAGGAAGTATTGAACCTTAAAAAGGAATACCCGCATATCCGTTTGAAATGCGTTGTCCCCTTCAAGGGACAAGCCGAGCGGTACACCCAAGCCGACAAGCGGCGTTACGACACCATTTTGGCGCAAGCCGATGAAGTGGTAACCTTGCAGGACGGATATACCGAGGGCTGTTTCCTACGACGTAACGACTACCTTTTGGAAAACTCCGCTTTTCTGATGGTCTATTACGATGCGGTAGCCGTGGGCGGTACGTTCTACACCCTCAAACGGGCGGTAGAGCAAAAGAAGAAGTTCGCGAACGTGTGCTATAACCGCAGGTAGCCCGCAAGGGCGGATTTTCCGCCCGCTACTTTCTTTCGTGAGCCGGAGCGGGGAAAGAAAGATAGCAAAGAAACCGATTGCCCGAACGGGACGGTTTGTCAAAAATCAAAAAGAACAAGAATAAACAATCAACTTAAAAATAACAGATTATGAAGACAAAAGCAAATCAATCAGCAGCAGAGAGAAACATCACGATGGTAGCATTGGCAGACATTCAGCCGAGCGGTTTCAACCCACGCAAGCGTTTCGATGAAACGAGCCTTTACGAGCTTGCCGAGAGCATCAAGCAGCAGGGCGTGTTGCAGCCCATCACCGTGCGACCCGTTGACGGGACAGACCGTTACGGGATTGTTTTCGGGGAACGCCGTTACCGTGCGTCCGTCATTGCGGGCAGGGACGAAATTCCCGCAATCGTAACCGAGTTGTCGGACGAGGAAGCCGAGGAAATGGCGATTACCGAGAACTTGCAGCGCAAGGACGTGACACCCGTGGAGGAAGCCGCAGCCTATCAGCGGCTTATCGAGAGCGGACGCCACACCGTGCAGACCTTGGCGCAACTCTTCGGAAAGAACGAGAACTACATCCGCACACGGCTGAAATTCACCGCCCTTATCCCCGAAATCGCCGCCCTCTTGGATGCGGATGAAATCACCATCAGCGTGGCGGCTGAAATCTGCCGATACGGGGAGGACATTCAGCGTGAGGTGTACGAGAAACATTTGCAGGACGAGGGAACGTACAACAGTTGGCGGGGACTGAAAGCCGCCGATGTCGCAAGGCGCATCGAACAGAACTTCACCACCGACCTGCAATACTACCGCTTTGACAAGACCGAGTGCGCCACGTGCGCACACAACACCAATAACTTGCTATTGTTCCGTGATGGCGGGTGCGGGCATTGCGCCAACCGCACGTGCCTTGCCGAGATGAACGCCTCTTTCCTCATGGAGCGAGCCGTGCAAATCATGCGGAACCAGCCGGAGGTGTCGCTCTGCCGTGACCGCTACACCGCCAACGAGACGGTGGTAGAACGGCTAACCGCTTCGGGCTACGAGGTGGAGACCCTTGACAGGTACACCGCCTTTCCAAACTGCCCGAAAGAACCCAAAGCCGAAAATTTCAACGACCCCGAACGCTACGGGGAAGCCCGCACCCGCTACGAGCAGCAATGGGCGGACTACATGGAGCAGGAGGAGGAAGTCACCCGCAGGAGCGGAGCGGGGGAAATCACCGTCTATGCCAAAATCGGGCAGAAGGAGATTACATTCTGTTACGTGGAGAACATGACCGAAGCGCAGACAGCGGACGGAACGCCCGCACCCGCACCGCTCTCACCCGTGGAGAAGTTGGAGAAGCAGGACGAGCGCAACAAGGAAATCGCACTCGAACGCACGGTGGAGGACACCAAGAAGCAAATCCTCGAAGCCGACATCACGGGCGGTAAGTTCAGTGCCGATGAAGATACCATGTTGTACTTCTTCCTTCTCTCCTCGCTCCGGAAGGAACACTTCGCAGCCGTGGGGATTGCGGAAGACAAGCAGTATATCACGGACGAGGACAAGATGGGGATTATCGGCAACCTCACCGTGAGGATGAAGACTATCATCCGCAGGGACTTCCTTGTAGCCAACTTCAAGGGAGCGTGCGGGAACAACACCGTGGCGACCCTCTTGCTTGACTTCGCACGCAGGCACATGCCGGAGGAACTCGCCAACATCGAAAGGGAGTACAACGGGGTGTACGAGAAGCGTCACCAGCGCATCGAGGAAAAGAAAGCCGTCCTATTGGTGCAGGAACGGGCAAGGGAGCGCAAGGTAACGCAACCCGAGGAACAACCGCAACCCGAAGAGATTGCAGCCTAAGGACAAAGGGCAGGGCGGAGAAATCCGCCCGCTACTTTCTTTCGTGAGC
>NZ_QTLZ01000009.1:0-82082 GCF_003635425.1 Parabacteroides sp. AF27-14 | reverse complement strand
CCCGCTACTTTCTTTCGTGAGCCGTGGCGAAAAAGAAAGATAGCAAAGAAACCGATTTTCAAACTTTCAAATTTTCAAACTTATGCGAACCGTACAGAGAACCTATACACTATTCGGCATTGCGGAACTGGAGGACGAAGCCCGTCAGAGAGCCTATACCGACTGGCTTGCCAAGGGAAACGATTACCCGTATGCTTCCGAGAACTGCGACACGCTCGAAGCCTTCTGCAACCTTTTCCGCATTGCCTGCACCAACTACCGTTACGACAGTTGCACATACGCTTACCGTTTCTATACCAAGCACGAGGCGGACACGGAGGAACTTTCAGGCGTCCGCTTGCTGGCTTACCTCTATAACAACTTCCATGCGGAGCTGTACAAGCCCAAGGTCTATTGGACGAAAGACCGCAAGAAAAGGCGCAGGAGCCGTATCTCCGTCACTTGCGAATGCCCCTTCACGGGCGTTGTGTCGGACGAAATCATCTTGCAGCCCCTCATGGACTTCATGCGCTCGCCCGACACACGGAATTTCAAGGAACTCATGCGTGACTGTCTGGAAAACTTCTTCCGCTCGTGCCGTGACGATTGCGAGTATTGCGAGAGCGAGGAGTATTTCACGGACGAGAGCCACAGGAATAATTGGGAGTACCTTATCGACGGGACACTTTTCAAGGAAACGGCATGAAGCGGGAAATCAGACAGAACGGGAAAACCGTCCTTTACAGCGAGGACGGTCATAGCATCCCCATGATATTCAACAACCTTGTCGGGAAGAACCTCAAAGGCAGGGAGTATTCGGACTATATCGCTTTCGTAGCCATTCCCGACATGGGATTTACCTACGGGAAGATAGCGTATTATTCGGATGGGAATTTAATCGCAACGGGGGAAATCACGCCATAACATCCCCCCTCTATGTTTCATCGCCGGAAGTCCGGGACGGGTAGCGATCCGCCCGGACTTCTTTTTTTACCCGCCCGTGGGAAAGGATTGACCCGATTTTCGGACGCACTTCTTTTTCTTTCGGTGAGCCGTGGGCGGGAAAAGACAAAGAAGCAAAAAGAAACCCCTTGACCCACCGGATTTTTTAGCCAAGCTCCACACTCATTTTTTAGCAAACCTACGGGGAAAAACGGACAAGTAGCAAGGCTGAACCTGACGGTTTTGCGCGCAATCTCCACACCTTCGGGTCGTATTCCACGCAAAAGCCTTGCATGAAGTCCGCTCTTTCCCCGTGCCCCAAAGCAAAAAATAAATGTTTCACTTTTAATTTTTTGCATTATGAATACACTGTCTTTTCCTCAAATCACCGTAAGTTACAAGGACGCTGACGCATCCAAGAGAGTTAGAATCCACTCTTCCAAGGAGTCTTACGACATCCTCAAGACCTTCTACGAGGACTGTATGCAGCACCACGAGGAGTGCTGGGCGATGTACCTGAACGGCGCAGGCAGGCTGCTGGGCGTCTCGTGCGTCTCACGCAGCGGCATGAACAGCACGGTGGTGGACATACGCATCGTCCTCCAGACGGCTCTCGTCTCCCACGCCTCGGGAATCATCCTCTCGCACAACCACCCGTCCGGCTCGACCGTGGCGAGCACGCCGGACAACAACCTGACCAGCCAGTTGAAGAAAGGCTGCGAGGCAATCGGCATACAGCTTTTGGACCACATCATACTGACCGAGGACACCTACCTCAGCTACATGGACGAGGGGATGCTTTAAGCGTCCCCTTTTTTGCTCGCTATCCTTTTTGCACTTCTTTTCTTTCGTGAGCGGGGCGGGAAAAGAACAAGAAGCAAAAGAAACCGGAAAGCGGCAGGGCGGATATGAAAAAAGCATCCCGAAGGATGCTTTCCATTTCGTCTGCTGCACAGCTCACGCTACATCTTCAATCCCCGTTTCCGCTCCTGCCGGATGTCGGAGAAGGAGAACTTCCCCGTCTCCTTGTCGAACTTCACCGACTTGTCCTTCTGCACGCCGTCCGGCGTCTCCATCCGTTTCACCTCCAGCGGCTTCCCGTTGTAGAAGTCCGTCATTTGCCGGTAGCTGAACTTTTCTCCCGTCAGGCTTTCCATCAGGCTGTTCAGCGTGTAGATGCTGTCTTGGTTACGCACGCTCTCCGGCACGAACTCCGGGTGGTTCCTCACCCAGTCCGGGTACAGTGTCTTCGCCATCAGGCAGACCTCCGGCGAGCGTTCCGCCCACGGGATCATCATCAGCGACTCCCGGCTGTGGGCGGCGCACCTGACATACACATCGGGCGTGAGCAGGCTTTTCGGCACTCCGCCACGACCGACGGCGGACATCCCCGACGTTTCCACCGCCACCCGCACCCGCTCCGGCGTTTGCAGGTGCACGGGCAGGATGCTGATGCACCTGCCGTCCAGCGGCAGCAGGAAGTCCGCCATTTCGCCGTTCATCACCTCCGGGCGGATAGCCACCGCCACCCCGTAGAGTTCTTCCGGGTTGTTCTCCCGGCACTCCTTCAGCACCTCCATGCACACCTCCGGGGACGGGATATGCTGGACCAGCCCCCGGTGGAAGTCGTTCCCGAATCCCGCTTCCGTTTCCAGCGCCTTCCGGCACAGTTCCGGAGTCTTCATCTCCTCGGGCACGTTCTCCAACTGCCAGCCGTCCTCTTCAACGGCGGCACGGCAGACCTCCGCCGTGCGGTCGTGCCTGCATATCATCTCTAAAGGCACCTGATACATTCTTTCTTCTCGTTCCATGTTTTTACATTTTTTCTTGTTATAAACCCCTTTAAACATCCACCGACAACACGCACATCCATCCGCCGCTCTCCTCGTCCGGCGTCCAGCATCTCGCCCGGACATGGCAATAGCCTTCATTCTCTATCCACTCCAGCAGGCTTTCCGCTTCATCGCATTCCGTTTCCGCCAGCAGTTTTCTATCCGCCTCCGAGAGCAGCGACTTTATGTTCACGAACTCACGCACCTCCGGGTATTGCGGCAGCGTGTCCGGCACGTCGATATGCACAAAGTATTTCCGGAAATAAAACCGGATTTTCCCGCTTTTCCGTTCCACGCCCCGGGCTGGACAAGGTGGCGGCACTTCTGTTTTCATCCGCCTTCCGGCATCGTGCACACGGTATCTTTGCAGCGTCAGCGTGCAGCACGGTGTCCCGTCCCTGCGCAGGTGAAATCCCCGTTCCGTCACCCGGAACAGCTCGTGCTCCACGACCCGGCGCATGGTCCGGCAGTCGTCCTTCATGTCTTCCCAGACCTCCCCGGCGGAAACCGTCTCCAGCATGGCGAGCGTTTTCTCCGACAGCAGGTTTTCCGGACATATATTGTCCCCCGCTTGTGGAAGGACAATGTCCGTCCGCCACTTCGAGGCATGCAGGGCTTCGGAAAATTCCGGTATGTCGAGGTATAAAACCAGATCATTCCGTTCCATCCCCGTCCTCCTTGTCGTTGTCCGCATTGAAGTCGAACTCCAGCTCGACCGCCTGACCGTCCGAGTCCTCCACCCAGACGGTGAAGCCGCTCTGTTCGTCCGACAGCGGGGTGTAATAGAGCCGGAACGTCTCTTTCTCCAGCGGGTAGCGGTCATTGGGCAGCAACGCCGTGCCGTCGTCCAGTTTGAGCGTGCCTTCCCCGTCGAAGAGGAACCAGCGGATCGTGTACCGGGTGTCCTCCCAGCGTCCTTCCCGTTTCAGCTCGCACCGTATCTCCGCCGTCTCGTTCACTTTCAGCTCCTTCGGGACGGGCATCGTCTCTACCGTGAACGGGTATTTCGTCTGAATGTCCAGCCCGTCATTACAGGCTGCGACCAGCACGAGGGCGGCCACGATGTAGCAGCCCGTGAGCATTTGATAGATTATCTTTTTCATATACTTTGCAATCAATCAGTTGTTATCGAATCATAAAACGTATTCCCACGCCGACCTGCGTGTGGAACTTCCCGCAGTCGCCACCGAACAGCACCCGTTGGCGACCGTTTACCAGCAAGACAATCTTGTCCGTCACGTAGGCGGACAGCTCCAGCGTCAGCGCACCCCCGTAGATGAAATTGTCTTCATCCGTGAGCCGGGAGCCGTCCGGCAGCAGGCTCTCGCCCCAGTTCACCGTCTCGTACCCAGCAAGGGTGGACAGCCCCAGTGCGGCGAAGAACGTCTTCTTCCGGTCTGACAGGAAGTTCAGGTAATAGCCGCCCTCGCCCGTGAACTGGCTCGCCGGATAGAGGCAGTCCCGGTAGCCGTACCGCTTCTCCAAGTATTCCGCACCGACCACCCAATGGTGGGCGTTCTTCGTGTAGGTGCTCACCGCTATCCCGGCGTGGTAGCCGAAGCCGTCGCCGTTTTTCCAGCGCATGTTGTCCGACAGCCCACCCGTGAGCTGTATGCCCCTCATTCCGGGCAGGCACCGTTGGGCGTGTGCCCGGTTGAAAGTCAGGCACACCCCGAAAAGCAGGATAATGAACAGTAACCTTTTCATCGCTTACTTGATTTTCAGTTCGTTAATCTGTCTTGCCGCCACGAGGTCGGCGTTCTCCACCCGGATGGTCTGGTGCCTGCCGCCGTCCTTCTCGAACAGCTCGATGACCAGCAGCTTGTCGTCCGGTATGGTGAACTGCGGGACGGCATACACCGTGCGCACGTCGCTTTTCCCCTCCGTCACCAGCACCTCGTTGTAGCTGCGCACCGGGTCTATCACCCGTTCCTGAATGGCGGTGCGCTTCGGCACTTTCTTGTCCACGATCTTGAACCGGATAAAGTCCGTCCGGAAAGCCACGTTCGACCTGTTCCTCGTTTCCGTGTGGAAATAGAACAGCCCGTTGTGCGAGTGGACGGATTTCAGGAGGAACTGCACCCCGAAGCGTTTGCAGCCCAAGTGCCGGATCTCCCGCCTGTCCTCCTTGTAGATGCTCTGCATGATCAGCTTCACCAAGAGCGGGCTTTCGCCCGCCAGCTCACGGAAATGGATGTTCATGCGGGTATGCGAAAAGTCCGTCGTGTCCCCGTTCTCCAAAAAATCCTTCATCTCGATGTTCAGCATCTCCGGCTCATGCGCATACCGGGCATTGAACGAGTAGAAACTCCCGTCCTCGCAGATGACGGAAAAGTTCGTTTCCCCCGGAAACCCTTCGGTCGTCGCCTTCACCCGGATCACGTTCTCCGCACCGTCCGCTTTCCCGGCGATAATCCGGTCGCTTCCCAAATCCACGTACCGCACCGCCGAGGGGAAGATGATATGCACCGTCTTGGCGAACGTCACCTGCACCCCGTGGGGCGTAACCATCTGCCGGTAGGGTAGCTTCCGTGTAATCCCCTGATACAGGTCGTTGCCCGTGGTCCGCCGTATCGTATCATTCACTTGTGCGTTCGCACCCGTCACCATGCCCACAAGCAGGGCGACCCATCCAAAAATCTTTTTCATTGTCTTTACTTTTTAATGGTTTTATAATTTATTGATTTATTGTTGTTTGGCGTAGAGCATCAGCGGATCACCCGCTTTCAGGTGCACCTTTACCGTGCGGAATTTCTTGGCGAGGTACTGGCTGCCGCCCTGCATCAGCCCACGGGTGATGTCCATCGCCACCTGTTGCCCGGCGCTCCGTGCGAACGAGATGCTCGTTCCCAGCCCGCCGCCGATGTTCGCCATCGCCTCCTTTGCCGCTTCCCGCTCCAGTGAGGTTTCTATGCACAGCCCTTTCATTCCCTCGTTGTCATAGACCGCCAACTCCACCGGCAATATGTTACCTTGGTACTGGACGGACGATACCGTGATGTCGAGCCGTTCCCCCTGCACCTTGCCTGTACCGGATACCACCGTATTGCGTGGGATAATCAGGTTTCCCGCCTGCAACGGTTCGAGCAGCCGGAGCTTCACCTGTTGACCGTCCATAACCGTCTGGTCTTGGTGGATGCAGGCGGCTATCGTGTTCTTCCCGAGGGCGTACCCGCTGCCCACCGCCGTGTTGAAGCCGTAGTTCCTCGGCTGGCTGTACCGCCGCATGAACTCCGCATCGCTTAGGGGCTGTCGCAGCCCCGATACCGTCCGCTCCCGTGCCGCCTGCACCGCCACGGCGGGCTGTCCCAGACCGTTGCCGCCCTGCCCGGTGGCGGGTGCCTGCACGGTTGCGCCGTCCTGCCCGTTCTGCCCCATGTACTTGGCGGCAAGCTCGTAGCTCTTCTCCATCAGTGCCACCTGATCGTCGATTCCGCCCGCCTGCCGTTCCCTTTCTTCCAGTTTGGCGGTCAGCTCCTCCACCTGCCTTTTCAGCTCCTCCTTTTCCCCGTCCACCTTCGGCTCCTCGTAGAACGAGCCGAGTTTCCGGTTGATGTCCCGGTAGGCGGCGACGGAGGAGCGGCCGCCGCTGTTGCCCGAGTAGTCCCTGAACGGTTCCCGTTCCGGCTCGCTGTCCGGCAGTTCCATTTCCACCCTGTCCGTATCGCTCTCTTCGGAGAAGGCGAAGTCCTCCAGCGAGCGCACCTTCTCCGCCTGCCGCCTTTCCGCCTGCGCCTGCTCGTAGGCTTTCCGCTTGTCGCCGATGATCCCGTCGTTCTCCGGCAGGGGGATGTCGGCGTTGAACGCCCCCACGGTGTCCCGGTTCACGTCCCGCTCTTCCGAAGGTGCGAATATCAGCCACATCGAGCCGAGGAACAGCAAGCCCATCAGCGGATATACCATCAGCTTTTTCCGTTGCTGCAACTGTTTCGGGGTGAGCGGCTTGGCAGTCTTCTTCTCCTTTTTCCCGCCGCCCTTGTCCTCTTTCTTTCCGTTCCCCGTCTCCGGGGCTGCGGCATCCGCCGCCTTTACGTGCTGCGTTGCCGTTGCTTTTTCTTGGTTCTGTTCTTCCATCATGTCAAAAATTTATGGTTGTCCTACATTCTGATTCTCCTTCCCGGAGGCTTCCTTCTGCCTGTCTCTCCGGTTTGTCGCTTGCCGGGCGGCTCCTTTTGTTCCCGCCCGACCGACACCGTGGGGCTTGCCCGGTTGTCCGCCCGCAGGTGCGCAGCCTTCCGTTCCCGGCTTGCCGCCTTTTCGGGGAACAGCCTCGCTTCCAGACCTGCCAGTTCTTTCGCCGCACGCTCCCGGATGGCACGGTTGTGGCGTCCGATGGCGGCTTCCGGGTAGTCACGGGAGAGGTCGCCGTTGTCCTCGCTCAGGTGGTAGTCCCACCTCAGCCGGGCGATGCCGGCAAAGTCCTCCGTCAGCCCGTACTTCTCCACCGTCTCCTTCGGTACTTCCCGCTGACCGTCCCAGCCGTGGCGGGCGAGCCCGTGGAGCAGCGCCCGTTCCGCCTTCACCGCTTCCAGATAGTCGCCGGGCAGTCTGCCGCCCGTCTTCCTCTCGTAAAGGGCGGCGGCTTGCCGCATCAGCTTTCCCCGCTCGTCCGCCTCCCGCAACTCGATCTGTTCCATGACGGTGTGGTTGTCGCCCCGCATCTCCTCGTTCCATTCCCGGCTCAGTTCTTCGAGCCTGCGGTAGCCTTCCGCCAGCCCGTGGCGGATGGCCACCGAGTCGTCCGGTTTCTCGCCTTTCAAGGCAAGCCTTTTCAGTGCGTCGAGGTCGCCCTCCCTCATGCAGCAGTTCAGCAGCCGGTGCGCCGCATCCCGTTCCGCCTGCGCTTCGGGGGATAACGGCTGCGGGGCGTTGCGCCTCGTGTACTCGTACTCCAGCACCTTGTATTGCGCCGACAGACGCAGCATCGGGCTTTCCGCCGCCTCCTTCACGCTCCGGGGGATTGCCGTCCCCTCACGCATCCCGTAACGGGTCTCTTTCAGGGCGTCCATGACCGCCCGCCATTCGGGATAGCCCGTCTGGTACACGTACCGGAAGAACCTGTGTTCCAGCAGCAGCTCCGCCTGTTTCCTTGTCACCTCCGGGCAGTCCCGGTAGTCCCTGACGGACTGGAGGATTGCGCCGGCATCCGCACGCCTCTTTTTCAGCAGGCTTCCGAAATACGCCGTTACCTGCCTCATGTTCCGCTCCTCCTGCCGCTCCCGGCGGCGGAGCAGCCACTCACTCAACCTCTCCACCAGTCCCATGCCGTCCGCTTTCAAAGGGGTTGACAATACTGTCATTGGGTAGTTGCAGGCGCCTGATATGCTCTATCCCCAGTTCCTTCCCGTCGTTCCTTCCGATGCGGTAGATGGCGGAGACGGTCATATAGACCGACAGTGCGCCGAACGCCACCAGCATCACGAGGATGATTGCCACACGCATGTCGGGCGAGATACGCCCGGCGAGGCGGCGGAGCTTCCCGTCCGCCCAATCCTGCGCCTTTACGATGAACTTGCCTATCATGTCCGTCAGCGTTTGAGGGTCTGCAAATCCTTGTTCTCCGTGACCTCGAAGCCCTCGATGATGAAGCCCTGCGGGTTGTTGTCGCTCCTGACCGCATCCAGCAGGCGGCAGCGGGTCACAAGGCTGCGCTCCGTAACCGAGCTTTCCCGCAGGATGATCTGCCGGGCGAATGTCCGCACGCTGTACGGGTACTTGTCGAAGTCGCACCGCAGGCTGTCTATCTCTATCATCTGGTTGATGTTCCCCGAGATTATCCGGTTGTAATACCCCTTTTCCGAGAGGTCCTTGTAGTAGTTGAAGGCGCTCTTGTCCGCCAGCAGCAGCGAGCGTTTGATGTTGCCCTCGATAGCCGACTTGTCGGGCGAGAGCGTGAAGAACAGCTCGTGGAAGCGGCGCACGTGCTCCCGTGCCTCCACCGGGCGGTTCTGCCGCACGTCCTGCGAGAGTGCCAGCATCAGGCTCTTGCCGTTGTCCAGCACGTAGATCTTCTGCCGCTGCGCCTCGGCGAAGCTGTACGACTTCCACAGGGCGAAGCCCGTCACCACGGCGCACAGGCTGGCGAATACCAGCGTGAAGAGCCGTATCTGCCTGAAGCTCGTTTCTATATTTTTCAAACTTTTAAATTCCATGTTTCCGGTTTTTTATTCGTTATGACTCATGTTCTTGGGACATCCGCCGCTACTTGATGATTTTTCCGGCGATGTTCCCCACGGCTGCGCCCGCACCCGCTGCGGCGACGTTGCCTACCTTCGTGGCGGTCTGGTTCATCGCACGGTTGGCGTGGCTCACCCCGCCCGCCATGATGATCCAGTTGGCGACGGTCGGTATGGTGAAGTACCCGAATATCCCGATGATTAAAAAGATGATGTACACCGTGTTCGAGCTGTCCGGGATGAAGGTCGGGTCGCTCATCGCCTCGATGTCACGGGTGAGCATCAGCACTTGGATCCGTGCCAGCACCGAGCTGAACAGGTCGCTCACGGGCAGCCACATGTAGATGGAGATGTACCTCGTTATCCACTGCGTGAGCGTGCTCTGGAACCCGTCATAGACCGAGAGGGCGAACGCTATCGGACCGAGGATGGAGAGGGCGATCAGGAAGAACGTCCGTATCGTGTCGATCACCAGCGCAGCCGACTGGAACAGCAGTTCGAGCAGTTCTTGGAACCACAGCCGGATGCTCCGCTTCATGTTGTACTCCGTCCGGTCGATGTACATCACCGCCATCGTCTTCAAGTCCTTGGGCGACCAGCCCAGCTCGTCGAGCTTCTTGTCGAAGTCCTCCTTGCTCGCCAGATACGCCTTCTCCGGGTCACGCCGGAACGCCTCCCTCTCCAGCGTCTCCTTCTGTTCCCGGTATCGGTTCATGTCGAAGGTCTGTGATTCGAGCATCCCGTGGCAGCCCTTCACCACGGGCGAGAGCACCGTGTTGATCGTGCCGATGACGAAGGTGGGGAAGAAGAGGATGCACAGCCCGATGGCGAACGGGCGCAGCAGCGGGTACACGTCGATGGGCTCGGCACGGGCGAGCGCCTGCCACACCTTGGCGGCTACGTAGAACAGCGCACCCAGCCCGGCGATTCCCTTGGCTACACCCGTCAGCTTCTCGCAGAGCGGCATCATGTCCTGATACAATGCCTGCAATATCTCGTGCAGGTTCGTGAAGTCTATCGCTAACAACATAGTCCTGTATTTTTATTATATGTACGCATACATTATTATATATTTGCCCGCCTCACCAGTAACGGTCTTCCGCATCCCCGTAGAGAGCCACCACCCGGTCGGCGTCCTTTTTCTTCTTCGCCCGCAGGTAGCTCACCGAGATGTTCTTGTCCGTGTAATACTGCACGAGGTTGCGGTACTCCAGCAGCCGCTTGTAGCTCTGGTCGATGATCGCCAGCCGCTCGGCGTCCGAGAGCGACATCCCCGTCACGTTCACCACGTTCTTCAAATCTTGCAGGATGTCCGCGCTCTCGGAGAGCAGCTTGGCGTACCCGAACGAGATGGTTGACAGCTCGTCCGGCGTGTAGTTCGGGTCGCCGAGCATCTTCTGGTAGTTGCGCACGTAGATTTCCGAGATGTCCGCCACCATCTCGATGGACTTCTTCACCTTCACGCCGCCTTTCACCACGTCATGCACCGCCTTGAGCGCATCGTAATACTTCCGTCCCTGCTCGAATATCTTCGCCGTCTCCTTGAACCCGTCCAGCGTGTGCTGTGCGGTGGCGGAGGTCTCCACGATCTCCTTGGTCGTGTTGATGATGCCCTGCGCCAGATTGCCGGGATCGTGTACGACCCACTGGGCGTTGGCCGCACCTGCCGTCAGGCACGCCACGCCCACGATGATTGCCTTTATCGTTCTCATGTCCTTACTGTTTTAGGGTTCCGTCACTCTTTCTCCTGTACTCTCCGCCCGGCGACAGCCGGATGCGGTCTTTCTCCCGGTCATAGTCCATCATCACGGCGAAGCCCGTCTCGATGAACAGCACCCCTTCCGTTTCCCGGACGAGGTAGGTCTCCGCTTCACTGCCGCCCGTGTGGTTCCTGTGCATGACCGTCACACGGTACCTGCCGTCCTCTTCCCAGAGGGTGAAGGGCGGCTTTCCGCCCGTGCTGACCCATTCGCCGCACATCTTTTCCAACCGTTCCGCATTTGTCTCCTTGCAGGAAATGACAAACGCCAGCGCCGCCGTCACCGCCGACAGCAGCAGGATTAAATTCAATCGTCTCATCTTGATTCCGTTTTTTTAAGTTTTACAAAATTTTATTCTCTCCATGCCGTTTAGCCGTTTGTACATCCAGCCGTTTAGCCAGCCAGCCGTTTAACCGTTTGACCGTTTAGCCGTTTGGTCAATCATCCGACCCTTCAGCCGTTCGTCCGGTCAATCAACAACCCGTCCGGCAACCTGTCCGCCACTTCAGCGCATCGGCACATTATTTATACTTCGTCTCTGCCAGCCGCTTGATGGCAAGTTCCAAGTCGCCGCCCAGCTCTTCCGCCAGTGCGAACACCTCCGTCTTCTCGCTCTCCTCGGTGGTATAGGTCAGGTACTCGGCAGCCGACACCTCCGTGGCGTACACCGCCGACTGCACCCCGTTCAGACCGATCCACACCTCCTTGTACTTCCGTCCGGGATGGTTGGAGAGGTTGATGGAGAGTATCTGCGACTTCTCCTTGTCCGTCAGACCGAGCATCGACTGGATGCCGTCGAACTTGTTCATGTACTTCTTCTGGTCCAAAAGGATCTTGCAGTCCGAGTTGGTGATGATAGCCTCCTTCACGATGGGGGACGAGATAATATCATCGACTTCCTGCGTGACGACAATCGCCTCGCCGAAATATTTCCTGACAGTCTTGTACATATATTTCAAATACTCACTCATACTCGGCGAGGAAAGGGCTTTCCAAGCCTCCTCGCAGATCAGCATCTTCCGCACCCCTTTCAGGCGGCGCAGCTTGTTGATGAAGGCTTCCATGATGATGATCGTAACCACGGGGAACAGCTCGGCGTTGTCCTTCACGGCGTCGATCTCGAAGACGATGAACCGCTTGTGCAGCAGGTCGATGTTCTCGTTCGAGTTCAGCAGGAAGTCGTAGCGCCCGCCCTTGTAATACTGCCGCAGCGTGGTCAGGAAGTTGTCGATGTTGAAATCCTCCCGGCTCACCTTGATGTCCCTTGCAGCCAGCTCCTTCCGGTAATCGTTCAGCATGTACTCGTAGAAGGTGTCGAACGAGGGGGCGATGTCCCGGTTCTGTTGTATCCGGCGGATGTACGCCGACACCGCACTGCCCAGCTCGCCGCTCTCCGTCTTCGTGATTTTCTCGTCCTCGCCCTTCCACAGTGCCAGCAGCAGCGTCTTGATGCTGTCCTTCTTCTCCACGCTGAACTTGTAGTCGTCCGTGAAGAAGGGGTTGAAGCTGATGGGCTTCTCCTCCGTGTACGTGTAATAAATCCCGTCCTCGCCCTTGGTCTTGCGGTGGATCAGCTCGCACAGCCCTTGGTACGAGTTGCCCGTGTCGATCAGCACGATGTGGCTGTTTTGCTCGTAATACTGGCGCACGAGGTGGTTCATGAAGAACGACTTGCCGCTCCCGCTCGGACCGAGGACGAACTTGTTGCGGTTCGAGATCACCCCTTTCTTCATCGGCAGGTCGCTGATGTCCAGATGCAGCGGTCTGCCCGTCATCCTGTCCGCCATCTTGATGCCGAAGGGCGAGAGCGAGTCCTTGTAGTTCGTCTCCTCGGTGAAGAAGCACAGGGCTTGCGGGATGAACGTGTAGAAGCTCTCCTCGAAGGGGAAGTCCCCCTCGTTGCCCGGTATCGCCGCCCAAAAGAGCGTCGGCACGTCCACCGTGTTGTGCCTCGGCTTGCACTCCATCAGGGCGAGCTGGCTGCCCACCTCGTTCTTGATGCGCCTAAGCTCCTCCCGGTCGTCGCTCCACGCCATCACGTTGCAGTGGCAGCGCACCGAGGTCAGCCCTTTCGAGTGCGCCTCGTTCAGGTATTCCTCGATCCATGCCTTGTTGATCTGGTTGGAGCGGGAGTAGCGGGAGAGCGAGTGCATGTTCCGGGCGGTCTGCTCGAAGCGTTTCAGGTTCTCCCCGTGGTCGTCGATGAAGATGTACTGGTTGTAGCAGTGGTTGCAGTCCAGCAGCAAGCCCACCGGGGCGGCGAACGACAGGCGGCAGTCCGAGCGGTCGGTCGAGAGCCGCTCGTAGCGGCTGTCCGTCGCCACCTTGCCCGGCAGGTCTTCCGTGTCAGAGAGGGTGTGCAGGCAGAGGATGTCGTCGCCGATGCGCATCTCCTCCGGGTTCAACTGGATGTCCTTCAGTACCGTCGTGTCGTGCTGCGAGAGCGAGAGGTACTTCTCCACGATGCCCGCCGACCGTTCCGTGCCGGTGATCTCGTCCGTCGTGAGGCGGCGCAGCGTCACCAGCCCGCTGTCGTTCATGATCTTCTCGAACTGACCGACCGCTTCGATGAACCTCGTAACCGTCTCCCGGTCCTCGATCTCCTTGGGGACAAGCCTGCCCTTGCAGAGGGTGGAGAACGTGCTTTCCTGACGGCTCCGTGCCTTCGTCGTCTTGGTAAGGAACAGGTAGCAGAAGTGGTTCAGGAACGGGCGTTCGTTGAAGTGCCTCTCAAAGCTCCGGCTCAGGAAGCTAAGGTCGTCCCTGTCCGTTTCCGGCCGGTACTTCTCCTCGATGAAGAAGTCCTGCTTGTGCACGATGGAATACTCCGGCAGCACCTTCACCGCCTTGTGCCAAGCCGAGTGGACCGCCTCGTACTCGCTTCCCGTGGCGGAGAACAGTTCCGGCAGTTCCACCCTGAAGGCGACCGTCACGTCCGCCTCCTTGCTCACGATGCAGCCGTTCTCCACCGCCAGCAGCGGGAACTTGCTTTCGAGCGTCGCCGCTTTCATTACGTTTCTCATTCTTGCCAGTGTTTAAAGGTGAATAATCGGGGGATTTTCAGGCGGTTCACCACGTACCTCGGATGCCGCCTGCGGGCGGCTGCCTTCATCAGCCCGTGCGTGCCGTACCGGGCGTTCAGCCGGAAGGTCAGCCATACCAGCAGCGTAGCCGCAGCCACGCCGAAGCCGATGCACACCCACTGGTTCACGCCCGCCATGTACAGGATGACGAACACCACGAACACGGCGAGCAGACCGCTGCAGAAGATGAAGAGGTACTGGCTTTCCAGCCCCTTGAACTCCACGTTCCTGCCGATCCCCTTGTTGATTTCCAAGTCCATAGTCCGCTGTTTTACAGGAAGAACGAACGGAGGATGGTAGCCGCCACGATCAGGAAGATGCAGGCTCCGAACCAGCTTGCGGCGACTTTGCTCACGTCCGGATCGCCGGCGCTGAACTTCCCGTACACTTTCACCCCTCCGATCAAGCCGACCACCGCACCGATGGCGTAAATCAGTTTCGTCCCCGGCTCAAAATACGAGGTGACCATCTGCGTGGCTTCGGTGATGCCCGCCTGCCCGTTTCCCTGCGCCATTGCGCCCACGGCAGCCAGTATGCAGGCCGCCGTAAAAAAGATTCTTTTCTGTTTCATTTGTCTTTAAAATTTTAATTAAACATTATGGTTGTCCATCAGCCGGGCGACACGCTCACGTGCGCCCTCGAACTCGTCCAGCATCGCCTCCCAGATGTCCGACCCCATCACGGACGGCAGCACCTCACGGGCTTCCCGCTCCGCCTTTTCGCCCGCATCGTCCGACACCAGTACCCGGCGCACCTTTTTCAGGTCATCGAAGGAGTACCCCGTGGCGAAGTCGGGGTTGCCGTCCGGGTAATAAGCCCCTAATTCCTCTTCCTCCTCCAGTTCCCGGATCTCCTCCGGCGTGGGTTCATAGTCCGTCTCCTCCTCGTCCTCCTCCGGCTCGATGTCGGAGTAGTCCGCCCCGTCGTCCTCCGTGGCGGGTTCGTCCACGGCTCCGGCTGCCGCTTCCTCCCCGTCCTCCGCTGCGAAGGGCAGGTAGGTGCTTTCTCCCATGACCGTGTACGGCTCGCCCGGTTGCCCCGGCTCCTGATCCGGCTCGTCCGTGCCTTCGTCCGTCTCCGCTGTACCGAACATCCCGGCGATGTCCTGCCGGTAGTATTTCCACAGCACGGCGAGGTAATAGAGCAGCAGGACGGTGAGCGATAATTTCAGTATCATGCCGTTTCCTCCTTCCTTTTTAAAAGAGGTTCTCCAGTTTCCCGGCGTATGCCGCCTCGATCTCCTCCCGGTATTGCTCGAAGTGCTGCGCCAGCACGTTGTCGATGTATGCCGAGAGCGACACCTTGCCGCCCGTCAGCATCACCGAGATTTTGGCGATGCGCTCGTGGTACTCACGGCGCACATAGACCGGCTTGCCGTAGCGGGCGGGGATGTCCATGCCCTTGAGGAAGGTCGTCTCGTAGTCCGCCTGCCTTCCCTTGCGCCGTCTTGTGTCCGCCGCCTTCCCTTCCTGCGCCTTCTCCACCGGCACGGCGGTTTCAACCTTTCCGGTTCCCGGTTCTCCCGTCCCTGCCGCCTCGCCCGCCATCATCCGCATCAGCAGCTCCTCGTCGATGGGCTTCTCATTCCGCTGTTTCTTCATAGCCTTCCAGTTTGAGGATGGTTGCTATCTCACGGGTCAGTTCGGGGATGCCGCTGCCTGCCAGCATCCGCCTGTCGGGAGCCAGCAGCGTGGAGCGGAACACCGTCCGTCCCGTGCCGTCCGCCTCCTTGCGGAAGCGTTTCGTGTCGGGGATGCGGGTTTGCAGCATCGGCAGTCCCATGTCGGCGACCACCTGCCCGTACTTCTCGTACAGCCCGCTCGTTTCCCGCTTGTCGACTTGGTTCCAGAAAAGGTAAAGCCCCTTCAGGCGGCTCGTCTCCTTGCCCAGCATCATCCGTTGCAGCACGTCGAGGAAGGAGAGCGTGCTTTCCAGCACCGCCTTGTCCGCACTCACCGGGGCGAAGATGTAGTCCATCTGTGCGATCGTGCGCAGGATGCCCGCCGAGTTCACCGTGCCCGGCAGGTCGAAGAAGAGCAGGTCGTAGCAGCCTTCCGCCGCCAGCTCCCTTGCCGTGTCGGGGGCTTGTTCCACCCGGCACTTGCGCACCGGATAGGCGGCACGCCCCGGCTGCCGCATCTGTTCGTAAGCCGCCCGTTTCAGGTATTCGTTCTCCAGTACCGCCCGGCTGTCACGCTCCCGCATCTCGTACAGGCTGTACTGCGGGAAGTCGCAGTCGATCACCGCCAGCGGACACCCCAAGCGGTAGTGCAGGTAGCCCGCCACCAGCACCGTGATAGCCGTCTTGCCGCTGCCGCCTTTCTGTGTGGCGAAAGCCACGTTCAATGTCTGTCTGTCCATATCGTCATTCTGTTGGTTATTCATCCGGCTGCCCGTGCAGCCGCTTCTCTGTTCACTCAATCGGTCAGCTTTTCAGCTACTCTGCCGTTCATTCATCCGTCCGTTCATTCGTTCATTCATCCGGTCATACATTCAGCCCGGCATCCATCCAATCATCCGGCTGTTCAGCCGTTTGACCGTTTAGCCGTTTAGTCATTTAACCGTTTGGCTGTTTAGCCGATCGTCCGGCTGGTTATCCGGTTGTCCGTCCGTTTGTCCGGCAAGACCGTCAGCCGTTCGGCTGTCCGTCCGGTCGGCTATCCGGTTGTTTCCTTGTCTATCCGGACAGTCGTTTCACCGCTTCCACGGCGCAAAGGAATATCAAAATACCGGTAGTTTATCCGTTTGATTATCAGCGTGTCGTGCATTGTCTTCCCACCCGTAGGTTTGTCGCATCCGGGCATGGTGTCCGGACGGGAAAAGGGCTGTTACTTTGCATGCGGAAACCAAAATGGAGTAAGAATGGAAAAGAGCGGCAACCGCCCGAGGGAGTGCCCCGGCACTCCGCAGCAGGCAAGGGCATCCCCAATCTGTCCGGCAGGACGGATTTTATTTTCAAACGAAAATGGCAAGTTGTGTGCTGCGGCACTCGAAATGAATTTCGTGCCTCACCACCACCTTGCCCCCTCGATGTGGCATCCCCCTCCGGAGTCGGGGGCTGCTCACGGGGGAGAGCCGTAGGCATACGGCGTTTTCAGACCATGTTTCACTTAAAATTTTACAGGATGATGGACAACCAGAAGAAGTATGCGGGCAACCACGGGCGAAAGCCCAAGCCCGACAAGATGCGCCACCGCTACGTGTTCCGTCT
Organism: Parabacteroides sp. AF27-14; assembly: GCF_003635425.1. NCBI lineage: Bacteria > Pseudomonadati > Bacteroidota > Bacteroidia > Bacteroidales > Tannerellaceae > Parabacteroides > Parabacteroides sp. AF27-14. The sequence continues at coordinate 65,099 of NZ_QTLZ01000009.1, read as the reverse complement.
GGACGACGGGGACAACGCCCGTTTCCTCGCGCTTTTCGACGAGTCGGGCAAGGCGACCAAGGCGGAGTTTATCGTTTCCGCACTTTTTGGCAGGGAGATTAAGGTCATTAAACTGGATAAGGGGACGCAGGATTTCTACATGCGCCTGACCACTTTCCACTCGCAGTTCCGTGCCATAGGCACGAACTACAACCAATGCGTGCGTGCGCTCAAATCCAATTTCTCGGAGAAGAAAGCCCTCGCTTTCCTCTACAAGCTGGAGCGGCACACCCTCGAACTGGTCGAGTTAAGCAAGCGGATTTCCGCACTGGTGGAGGAGTTCCAAAGCAAATACCCCGTCCGATGATAGCCAAGATCTCGCATGGCAGCAGCCTGTACGGGGTGCTTGCCTACAACCAGTTGAAGGTGGACGAGCGGCACGCCGACGTGCTTTTCACCAGCCGGATTATCGAGCCGCAGGGCGATAATCCTTACACGATAGGGCATCTTTCCCGCTCGTTCGGCGACTACCTGACCGCCAACCGCAAGACCGAGAAGCCCGTCCTGCACATCTCCCTCAATCCCGACCCGAAGGATTGCTTGAGCGAAGAGCAGTTTGTCAGCTTGGCGGAGGAGTATATGCGGCGCATGGGCTTCGGCGACCAGCCCTATATCGTCTATCGCCACAACGACATCGGGCGGGAGCACCTGCACATCGTCTCCGTCCGGGTGGACGAAACCGGACGGGCGATTTCCGACAGCTACGAGCACGGGCGTTCGATGAAGGTATGCCGGGAGCTGGAACGGCAGTTCGGTCTTGTCCCGGCTACGCCCAAGCAGTGGAAGGAGGGGCTGCCCTTGTCGCCCGTCGGTTACGGGGACGGCAACCTCAAGGGGCAGTTGGCGGGAGTCATCCGCCCGATTGCCCGGGAGTGGCGTTTCCGTACATTGGGCGAATACCGTGCCGTCCTTTCCCTTTACGGCATCACGGTGGACGAGGTGAAGGGGGAATACGGCGGGCGGGAGTATCACGGCTTGACCTATTCGGCAACCGACAGGGAGGGCAACAAGGTCGGCAAGCCCTTCAAGTCCTCCGTGTTCGGCAAGGAGGCGGGCGTCGCAGCCCTCGAAAGGCGGATGCATAACGCTGCCGCATGGGAAAAGACCCACAGGGAGGTCGCCGCCGCCACCGCCGGAAAGGTTGCAGCCGCCATGCAGACCGCAGGGCATGACCGGGCGCAGTTCGAGCGGGAACTCATGCGGCAGGGAATAGGCGTGGTATTCCGCACCAACGATGCCGGGCGCATCTATGGGGCGACCTTCATCGACCATGCCGCCAAAGCCGTCTTCAACGGCTCCCGTCTGGGCAAGGAGTTCTCCGCAGGCGTGTTCAACGACCTTTTCGCCGGGCAGGATACCACCGGACTGGCATCACAACAGCACCAGCCGGAACATTCCCACATCACCGAATGGCAGGAGCAGCACACGGGCTACCGTCCCGACCACAAGGACGGCACCACCCAGAACGTGGCGGCCGCCTTCAACCTCTTTGCCCCCGTACCCGGCGGAGCGTCCGGCGACCAGCCCGTACCGCCCCGAAAAAGGAAGAAAAAACGCAAATATGGAAGGCAACAGTAACAATGCCCAATGCCCATCCGCATGGCATACCGACCTCATTTTCGCAGCGTAAAGCGGAACGCAGCGATTTTCGGATAAGGACAAAAAGCTGTTTGAGCGTAGCGAGTTCTTTTTGTCCCCGAAAATTGCGAAGTGGAGTAGCGAGAAAATGCAGTCTTGACTTTTTCTTTTTGGTATCTTTTTCTTTTGTGTCAAGACAAAAGAAAAAGTACATATACATAATAAAACGAAGTTTTATCATTAATTTTCAACGAATTATGCAAAACGAAGACGATTTGCGTGGACTCGCCAAAGTCATGGAGTTCATGCGTGCGATAAGCATTTTATTTGTAGTGGTAAATATTTACTGGTTCTGTTACCAGTCCGTCCGGGAGTGGGGCATCGACATCGGTGTGGTCGATAGGATATTGCTCGGCTTCCAGCGTACCGCCGGGCTGTTCTCCAATATCCTCTGGACGAAGCTCTTCTCCGTGCTGTTCCTTGCCCTTAGCTGCCTCGGCACAAAGGGCGTGAAGGAGCAGAAAATCACGTGGCGCAGGATCATCCTTTGCGGCGTGTCCGGCTTGCTGCTCTTTTTCGGCAACGGGTGGCTGCTTGCCCTTCCTCTGCCGCTTCCGGCGGGCACCGTGCTGTATATCGCCACCCTTACCGCCGGGTATATCTGCCTGCTCATGGCGGGGCTGTGGATGTCCCGCCTGCTGAAGACCGACCTGCTCGAAGACGTGTTCAATGTCGAGAACGAATCCTTCATGCAGGAGACCGAGCTGAAGGAGAACGAGTATTCCGTCAACCTCCGCACCCGCTTCTGGTTCAGGGGCAGGGCGTATGACGGATGGATCAACCTTGTCAATCCCTTCCGTGCGACGATGGTCTTGGGCACGCCCGGTTCGGGCAAGTCCTATGCAATTATCAACCAGTACATAAAACAGACCATCGAGAAGGGCTATTCGCTCTTCCTGTATGATTTCAAGTACCCCGACCTCTCCGAGATAGCCTACAACCACCTGCTCGCCCACTTGGACGGCTACAAGGTCAAGCCCAAGTTCTACGTGATAAACTTCGACAATCCGAGGGAGAGCCACCGCTGTAACCCCATCCACCCCGACTTCATGACCGACATATCCGATGCCTACGAGAGTGCCTACACGATTATGTTAAATTTGAACCGCACGTGGATTTCCAAGCAGGGCGACTTCTTCGTGGAATCGCCTATCATTTTGTTAGCCAGTATTATATGGTATCTCAAAATCTACAAGAACGGCAAGTATTGCACCTTTCCCCATGCCATCGAGTTCCTGAACCGCAAGTACGCCGACATTTTCCCTATCCTGACCTCGTACCCGGAGCTGGAGAACTACCTTTCTCCCTTTATGGACGCATGGGAATCCTCGGCGGTGGAGCAGTTGCAGGGGCAGATTGCCAGTGCCAAGATACCGCTTTCCCGCATGATTTCCCCGGCTCTCTATTGGGTGATGACGGCGGACGATTTCACCCTCGACATCAACAATCCCGAAGAGCCGAAAGTGCTGGTAGTCGGTAACAATCCCGACAGGCAGGGCATCTACGGGGCGGCGTTGGGACTGTACAACTCCCGTATCGTGAAGCTCATCAACAAGAAGAAACGGCTCAAATCCGCCGTGATTATCGACGAGCTGCCCACCATCTATATGCGTGGGCTGGATAACCTGATTGCCACCGCCCGAAGCAACAAGGTAGCCGTCATGCTCGGCTTTCAGGATTTCAGCCAGTTGAAGCGTGATTACGGAGACAAAGAGTCCGCTGTAATCTGTAATACCGTCGGCAATGTATTTGCAGGTCAGGTAGTTGCCGAAACCGCCAAGACACTGTCCGAGCGTTTCGGCAAGGTCTTGCAGAAACGGCAGAACATGACCATCAACCGGAACGAGACCTCCGTCTCCATCAACACCCAGATGGACAGCCTCATTCCGGCGAGCAAGATTTCTAACCTCACGCAGGGCATGTTCGTCGGGGCGGTAGCCGACAACTTCGACGAGCGCATCGAGCAGAAGATTTTCCATGCCGAGATTGTCGTGGATAACGAGAAGGTCAGACGGGAGACCGCCCGCTACGTGAAGATACCGCAGATCATCGACTTCACCGACAAGGACGGCAACGACACCATGCAGCAGCAGATCGACGCCAACTACTACCGCATCAAGAACGAGGTCAGGCAGATTGTCGCCGACGAGATCGGGCGCATCAAGGCAGACCCGGAGCTGTCGCATCTGATTAAGGACAAGTGAGGATAAAAATACCCCGTCGGCAAGAACAAGCCGGCGAGGTCCTTTTTATCGGGTATGGTGTTTTTCGGCATGAAGTAATGGTTAAGTGGGCAAAATACATTATTTTTGTAATGATATGGATAAGGACAATCGCAAATACCGGATCTGCTTCATCGACTATATGTGGTATGTAGCCGAGATATGGCACGAAAGGGAGCATACCAACCTTAACGGGCGTATGCTGTTGTTCTTTTGCTGGCTCTTTGCCATACTCGTACCGCTTGGAATACCGTTGATGTTTCGCTATTTCAGTTGGATTGTTGCTTTTGCCGTAGTGATGATGCTCTGCTTTCTTCCCGACTTGTTCTGCCAGCTCCGCTACACAGCCGGGCAGCGTGAAGCACTCCGTGAATATTACGGAAAGATGAAACATCCCGGCAGGAAGCTCGCCAAAATAGTCCTTATCGCTATCGCTCTGACTGTGGTGAATGTCGCACTGATGTTTCACCTCGGATTTATACATTGGGCATGATAAACGGCAGGAGAATAAGCATCGGTTCTATCTCTGGGATTACTTACATATCGGCTAATTTCCATTTCACGGCAGAAGCCGAAACATCATCATCGTTCCGCTTTAAGCAGTAGTGCTGTTTGCTGCTAACATTTTATTGTGTCAATTCATTATCAGTTTTACAACAGACCAATGACATTTGCAACAATAGATATTGTCGCTATGTTGTTCTATACCTTCTATATCTATCATTGGAAGTTGTAATTTCTTTCCTTTCATCACAATCTCAAACTCATTGAAATGCCAATCTTTAAGTTCTTGTTTTTCTATTGTGAAACCACAACTCTGTAAAAGTGTTGTAAGCTCTATTATAGGATTACATATTGATTTGTATTGACACATATTATTTTTCCCTTGTTAGTAATGTCCGGTGGCTAACCGACCTTTTCAGGGGAGGGTAAGCCGCTTGTTATGTATCTTTATAAGTTGGGATGACTTACCCAATTATATTTTTTCATTAACTTTTCCATTGCTTTATTCTCTGCATTATTATTTCTGAAATAAATATATACAGATTTCAAGGTTTTCAGATGAAATAATGTTTTTTCCAACTCTTCGGTTGTTAGACATGTTAGTTCCGTTGCGACAAAACGCTGCAATTTCGGAAGATATCTGACACTGTCTATACCATAGCGCAGATTCGGGCAGCCTGCCAACTCCAACAATTCCAAGTTGCTCAGTTTTGACAAGTCTGGCAAGGTCTCAAGACTGAAAGTCCAGTGCAGATAAAGTCTTTTCAGATTAACCAATTTAGATATCCACGAAAAATCCGAGCATTTCGTCTGCCTTTTCAGATACAGATATTCCAAATTCGGAAATTTGTCAGGCAAACACTCCCCGTTTGTCAGTTTGGAGAATATGGATAACTTTTTCATATTGAAGTTAGGATTCAGACTCGATGCGTCCATTTTTTTGACCTCCAATTCTTTAAGATTTGTCAAACTGTTAATGACAGAAAGTTGTTTTTTAGTAATTTCCAAATAGTCTCCAAAATTAAGAGTATCTAAGAACTTTAACTCTTGCAGGCTCTGCAATGATATGCTTCTTTTAATCAGACCTAAAATTGAAAGACTTTGCAGTAATGGAGTATATTGAACAAAATCAATAGAATCCAATTCTGCTTTATGCGGAAAGTTGGAGACAAGTAAATGCCGTACATTACTCAAAAATTCAATAATATTGAGATTGTATATCAAATCTTCATCTTCTTGACTTATTCCTAAATCACAATCAATACATATCATACAATCATTCATTCCAAGCAATTTATTAATGGATTGCAATTGACTCACAGTATAGCCCTGTGTACCAAACAATTGTATTGATTCTCCTTGTACTATGGTTATATTTGCAATTTCCTGTGAAGTTTGTTTACGAATATATATCATATTGAATTTTATTAAGATACATAATGTGTTTCAGCTAACAAAATTTAGCTGTTAAGTTGATTGTTACCAATGTTTTGTTTTGGGAAATAATATAAGCTATCAACTTTGTGTTTCTCGAAAAATAGTTCTATATTACCAATTCTTATAGAACCATTCTTGGAAATATTATTCTTGAATTTATCTTTTACACCATCTATATGTTGTCCAAGAATGAATATATCGTCAATAAATTCAATATTGATATTTTGCTTTTCTCTATTAATGTCGTTTCTTTCAACCATAATATATTGACACATATTATTTACTTTATCAAAAGAGAACTCAATTTTATATTCGAGTGAGTAAGCTGCCATAAGATAATGATGTTTAGTTTCAAACAAATCATCAGATATGTTTTTGACAACTTCAATACTTGTCAATTCTTCAGCGATACCTTTTTCAGAAAGTAGTTCTGATGTCTTTATCTTATACATAGCTTATTTTATTTTCGTTATTTTCAATTGGTAATGTCTGGCAGCTAATTGACCTTTATGGGCGATTGAGGTGCATGTTACTGATACATTCTTTTAATTCTTATATCCTTTCTAATTCATATAAAACTTCTTTCAGTAAGTCATATTCTTTATTATTCAAATCTCCATGCGCTAATAATCCGCAAAGATTAGAATATATCTTATCATAGATTTGTGGATCAGCATCATTCTGGAAGGAATGTATTAGTTTCTTATAAAACTCATTCCTACTTTCCGATAGCTCTGTCATTTGCTCCAATTTTCTAATAAGTTCTTTCGTATTCATTCTTATAGGTAATGTCTGGCGGATAATCGACCTTGAAAAGGTCGATTTATCCGTATGTTACTGACTTTTCTCTGAATTATTAAGTTCAACAAAAAATTGTACCATTCTATTGTATAATCTATCACGTAGCTGGTCTAATCTATTGTTTTCATCAATGCAAATGATACCATTTCTCATTAAAACCAAATCTGTAAATGATCCCATTCCACCAAATAGACCTTTAATTTCTCTTAGCCAATCCTTTGGGGAAGAAACATTGGCTGCATACAATCTTTTGAGAGTGATTATCCAACCAGTTTCACCCACAAATTCTAATAACTCTATTATTTCTAAAAGGATTTTTCTTAATTCTTTTTCCATATTTCCTTTTTATTTCTTCAGTCAGTAATGTTTGTTGGATAATCGACCTTTGGAAGATTAATCCGTATGTTATCGTTTATTTCAACTTAATTAGTTTTTCATATTGAAAAGAAACATCAAGAAGTTTATCTACTAATTCATCTCCAAGCCAACAATCTATTAGATATTTGCCATAACTTGGTGTAAACGAGTAAATATCTTTATCAATCGCATTAATCATATTTTCCAATTCTTTTTGTACATTATGTAATGCACCATCAGGAAGAGAAGTCTTCCTACATTCAAAAGGTTGCGCTAATATTCTTTTTACATCATCAAGTATATTCACACAACAACTTTTTACTGTTTCTTTTCTACTTACCATATTAAACGATAATGTTTGGCAGCGTTCCGCTTATTCAGTCGGTTTGCTGTTTGTTACTAACGTTTACACATCGAATAGAGATTTATTTTATCTTTGAACATCTGTTCCGATTCTTTATATCCTTGCATTTTATAATATTCAAGTAAAATATCCGGATGCTTATTCAGTAAATAATAATCTATTAAACAATTTGCAACATCAAGATAATCATGCGTTTTACAACGCTGCTTATATTCGTCTTCCGAGATTTCAAGTTCATTTAATATATAATCTCGCTCCGACTCATCTATAACAATTTCTTCGTTTTCCCACTCTAAAAGCACGTATTTGCAAAAAGCCCTAAAACTATCCGATAAAAGATAAGTATATAAATCTTTTATTGATAATTCTTGAAAGTTACACTTACAGAGCAAAGTATTACATTCGGAGATGTAATCTTCAAGGTTATCAATTCGTGCTTCCTCCCAAGAGTCATTTTCTTTACAGAAATAAAGTTGTGGCAACTCTTGTTGAATTGTTTGCCATAGTTCTTTCAATTCTTTACTTTGAAGTAGTCTTTCAATTTCTATTCGATTTACCATATTTTTTGCAAGTTAGTAATGGGTTGGCAGATAAACAGCCTTAAATGTTTTATCTGTTTGTTATCATCAATTTAATAAAATTCAACTATACAGTCCGATAAAGTGTAACTTCGTCCATTAGACAATTCAATATTGTCATTGTTGATTTTTCCCGTCAATAAATTCAACATACTTGCTCCTTGCGTTATTTGTTTTCTCCAACCTAATATATCAGAGTGGTATTCTACTGCATAAAACTTATTGCCATCAGGTGTTGTAATACAACAACCTTCTTCTGAAACTCCTCCACCTTTAGGTAATGAAGGCTGAACAAATCTTGTTACTTTGTCGAAATTTGAAGTTACTTTTTTGAAATTTGAGGATGGCTCACCTTGAATATATAGAAATTCAATACCATACATCTTTTCATAACCCGGTATGTTATTCATATCTTTCATTATTTATCTTTTGATGATAATGTCCGGCAGCGTGCCGCTTGTTCAGTCGGTTTGCTGTTTGTTATCATTGTTAAAGAATCTTCTTACATCATAATTTGCGATAGTTCTTGCCAATGATTTAGGAGATACTCCATTGTTGTTCTCTATATCGGGATTAGCTCCATTTTTCAAAAGGTGTTCGATAAAAAAGCCATCTCCCTTGTATTGCATAACAGCTTCCCATAAAGGAGTATTACCATTTGCATTTTGCATATCTATATCTGCATTATGATTCAGGAGTAATTCAAAAATACCTTTCAACTGATATTGAACAGAAAGATATAATGCAGTGCGTCCGTCTTTCCTTTTTTCATTTATATCCAACCCTTTTTTTACAAATTCGGGTATAATTACACCTGCGGGATGTACGATACTCTTGTAATTCATTATATAGTAATGAAGTAGATTACTCCCATATTTATCTTTACTATTTATGTCATAATCTATTAGAGCTTGTATAAACCTGTTTGAGTCATCACTCAATAATTCAAGTTTCATATCTTCTATTGTTCTCATTTCTTTGATTCTAATGTAAACAACGATAATGTCCGGCGGATAATCGACCTTTCTGGGGAGATTGATCCGCTTGTTATCTGCCACTATTCACTTTGATAAGTTTCAACTACATACAAATCAACGTTAGGATAATCGTTTGAAACTTTGTTCAAAACAGCTTTTACATCATCCCATTTTAATCCTCCTAATCCAGCACCGATTGCAGGTAAGGCTATTGCCGTTACATTATCACCACTGGCTAACTCAAGCATCTGTATCAGTGCCTTTTCGATATACTCTATTTTAGCTCGTGTTCGCCACGTTGCTTGAGTGCCAAGATTATATATATGCCCGTTGCCATAATCATAATCAAATACATCTCCGGGGCAAAACTTGTTTTCTTTACACAATAGCTTATATTCAAGATACATATCTGGATATTTGTCTTTGAACTGCACGGCAATGCCTTTACCCATTGCACCGGCGCAATTACATCCGTGCGCATAACTACTTACACCCTCAATGCGGAATATGTCGCCTTTCTCAATATACCTAATCATTGTTTTTTCTTTTTTATTGTTATTTTATTCTGGCAGATAATGTCCGGCAGATAAACCACCTTAAATGTTTCATCTGTTTGTTAGCAACCTCTTTTTGTTTTATAGATTATTTCAGAATATCCATTTGGAAATGATTTGGTGATGGAGTCTAAAGCCCCATCGTCCTGATATTGGAATATGTGAACCAAGCCTCCAGCGTTTTCCCCCTCTTCATTATACTGTTTGATTTCAATATGTGTCAAGACATTTCCATCATAGATGTAACTCTCTTCACGGCTACCATAATTACCACAAAGTAGCAACCGATTCAGCTTTCCATCCTTGAAAAAGTAATGACATACATTCATCAGATGTTTGCCATTATCATAGAGAATACTTTTCACAAGATTGTCAGTATAAAATAGGAAGGTGTGATAGAATTGATTTTCAATCGAACAACCAGCCTTTACTTCAATTATTTTTGCTTGATCATTAAATCCATATATACAAAGATTTTTGCTACTTTTTATTGTATCATGACGTTTTACAGGCTTCCCTTGTTTGAAACCATTACGCTGATAAGAGAATGGGGTAAGTTCATAAAACTCACTTTTATAATATTCATTTCTTACGACCTCTTTTTCAATTTGTTGCCTTATAAGTTCAAAGTCGTTTTTATATGCTTCAAATTCAGCTTTTAACCTTTCGTTCATCATATATTTTTGTTATTTAGGTTGCTAATGGGTTGGAAAGGAACGCCGTTTAGGAGTTAGCTTTCCTTGTTATCAATTTTATATTCTTCATATTCAAGAAACGCAGTATCAACATCTCCTTCTAACAGGTAGTAGAAACAATCTTGTATTATATCAATCCATTCAATAATTTGCTTTTGCTGTTCTTGTGAGACAAAATTAGCCCCGACAATCCATCTCCTGCCTAAATGTATAATGCTATACACATCACTTATTAGGGTTTGATTGATTGTCGGCTTCATAAAATCATCCGCAAGAACTTTAAGACATTCCATTATCTCCATAAAATTACACTCATATAGTTTTCCTCGAAATGGACGAAGTAAGCCAAGAAAGCCATTTTCCCATTTCTCATTTTCTATATCATTGTTTCTACAAGAATGAAAACTTAATAAAATATATGCTTCTTCTTTTGTCATTGCGTTTCTGTTTAATTGTTGATAATGTTTGGTGGCTAACCGACCTTTTCAGGGGAGGTTGAGCCGCTTGTTATCGTCGGCTTGAAATATTATATTCAGGAATCATTTCCGGAATTTTCATTTTCTCATACTGCTCTATTTTAGGTTTATTTCCTTCAAATTTAATTCCTCGCAAATCACAACTGATAAATCTTGTTCTTGTAAAATTGCAATTATAGAATTTTGAGGCTCTAAACTCTACATTTTTAAATTCAGCACCGGTGAAATCACAATTATAAAATTTTGTCCGCCTGCCACCATATTCATATCCATATGTTGTAATACCAAATTTAGCATCAATAAAGCAACAATTCTCAAAAATGGCATCATTAGCATTAATTACCAACTTAGATTTTCGAAAATTACATTCTTTGAAAATTGATTTATCCATTAAACAACCGTCAAATTTCGTTCTGAAAAAATCAACATTGTACAAAGAACTTTCAACAACAGAACAAGAAAGAAATGAATAAGACATGTTGATTGTTTCAAATTTTGATTGTTTCAAGTATGCTTTACGCAACTGAATAACTGATGATTTGCAACTAAGTTCTATACCCGATAGATCTAAGTTTGACATTTCGATGTTGCTTTGGGTAAATTGCTCTAAAACAGGGCTAATTTGCTCCAGAAATATTGGATCAGACCATTTTTCTTTAATCTTATTCATTTCCTTCTATTTACTTGACGATAATGGGATGCAGCTAACTGCGTTTAGCAGTTTAGGTGATTGTTACCAATGTTTTCTAAAATTAATTGATGAATCCTTTCTGACAAATTCCATTGTAGTGAGACAAATTTTTGTTTCATTGGTAGATCAGAGAACGAACCAATGCCTGAAAGTGAGGCATCAATTTCATGGAGATTTTGATAAAATGATTCGCAATCTTCTTCGCCTTCTTTTATTAGTTTCAACTTATTCTCATACCAAACCGCTTGTTTATGCCAACCTGTTTGATGTAGTAATTCTATCATTTTCTCCAATTCATCAATTAATTTATTTCTCATTTTTAATTTTATATTATTGGTAATGTCCGGCGGATAATCGAGTTTTTAGAAGATTAATTCGCTTGTTATAAACTCAATTCAATCGCTTTCCATTTCTTAGACTTCAATTTTTCTAAAGAGTGTTCGCTATATCCCTTTTTAGTAGCTTTTACAGGAATAAGCGTATAAAGAGTAACCATATCCTCTTTGTTATCATATTGATTCGCTGTATCAGAGTAGTTATAATCTACGACATAGAATCCAGCCAATTTCTCCGACCAAGAGATTGCGTTGAACCCTTTCTCTGTTTTGGATATAAAATCTCCATCAGAGAATGTTCTTCCGTTACGGACTTGGTTCGTCAATTCTTTCATTACCATATAAGGGAACTGTGTCTTCTCCATTTTAGAGTATGGATTCCAGCCAAACGGAAGCACAATAACAAACTCCACATAAGGCTGGGTATATTGGAAATTTCCTACACTGAACAATAACGAATTGTTGCCTCTATTAACAACCGCAAGCCTATTGAATACACCATTTTCCATTTCATTGAATTTGTTAGGAATAACTCTGCCAATATTCCAGTCTATATGTTGGGATATGCCACCACCTACTTCAGACCATACATAATCGTGGTTGATATTGGACAACGCACCCTTTTCCTTCAGAAAAAGGCTTATTTCGTTATGTCCACTACTAATAGACCAATCAAGAGGAGAAAAAAGTAGAGTTGTAGTAAGCCTATTTATATCCGCACCTTTCTCTATAAGATAGCGAACAATCTCAAAATGCCCTTTAGCGGCTACTTCATTCAAAGCTGCTGTTGTAGAACTTTCATAAGCATTTATATCTGCACCATTTTCTATCAATAGTTTGACTATTTCTAAATGGTTTCCAGACGAAGCACCCCATAAAGGAGAAAATAATCTATCTTTAATACAATTTACATCGGCTCCATATTGAATTAAAGTCTTGCAAATTTCATAAAAACCTTTCTTTGCAGCTCGGCATAAAGGTGGATGAAGCGTATATAAATTCTCATCATTCAAATCCAGATCTGAATGTTGGTCGAGTATATTCGACACTTCCTGCACGTTGTTATCGCCAACTGCTTTTTCCAGTTTTATATAAATTTCTTTATTATTCATCTATTGAGTTTATAATGTTCGGTGGATAATCAATCTTTCAGAGAGATTTATCTGCTTGTTATAAACCTATTTGAAATTTGTCAGTATATCATTCTTTTTATTGGAAGACAACATTTCTAATAAATGATTAAAGCTATCGCAAACAAATTCTGCCGAATCTTCAAATTCAGGTTCAACTCCATAATAGATTTTACCGTAATTTTCCGGAGATAAATCTATGCACAAATATTGGTATCCATCTTTTACTGACATAAGAATAGGAATATGGCTATCCCAAAACAGGCGTATCATATCACAGGATTCCTTATCATCTGCCAACGCCTCAAGTCCCATCAGCTCAAATTCATTCCAACGGAATCCGCTATCGCTTTCTCCGTTAAAGTCCTCTATGGAATTAAACCAAACATTATCACTTTCATTCGTGATTGTCTGAAACCGTTGTAAAAACTCCTGATAGTCCGCAGGAAGTTCGGAGTACCGATTTTGTAAATCAGAGCTTAAATCTTTTCTTTCCAATCGTTCTGTAACGATGAATCCTATATTTTTCAGTGCTTCAATCATATTTTTATTTTACGAGTTTATAATGGGATGCAGCTTGCCGCCGTTAGGCGGAACAGGTGCATGTTACCGATATATTTTTATGAACATTGCCAAAATCCTGCGATTATTTCATTGGTTGTACAGTGCTTATACAAATACAAAGCACCATATCCGAAAGGATAACTGCCGATAGTAACATCTTCACTATATCCGTCTTCGTCTATTGACAAGAAAAAAGAAAAACCATATTCCTCTAATTCTTTATAATAGCTTTCTTCATCTTGAATAAGGATAGGAGTTCCACCTATTTTTACAAGTATATTTTCACTATCCTTATCTTCTGAATATTCACTAATAGAACACATCCCTAAGTTGGTATTTCGTTTTTCTGTGCAATTACCAATTTCAGAAAATTCATGTTCTATTACTTTTACTGCTATTGAAGGATATATGTTATTGTCAATAAGAGTATCATAATCTTGGTGAATGATGATAGAAAGCATGACGTTTTCCTTTTCAGGATGTACCAATATTGCATAGAATTTATAATCGCTGGGGATTTGTCCTTCTATACATTTAGGTGGATTGCCACCAATCCTGCCTTTTACATTCTTATCAAATGGAATACATTTGGCATATCGTTCATTCATATTTTCTTTGTTTTATTATTATCGGTAACATGTAATTATCAGCGGTTTTCGCTGTTATTTTCTTATTTAACTATCTCATTATCACCTTCAAGAATATCATCCAATGGAGTGCGGATGCTGCTCTTGAAAGTGTCGGCTATATGCACGTACATTTCTGTCGTTTTCAGTTGGTTGTGCCCCAACAGCTCTTTCACGATTTTCAAGTCCGTGCCTTGCTCGATCAGATGCGTGGCGAACGAGTGCCGCAACAGGTGGGGGTACACCCGCTTGGTGATTCCGGCTTCCTTCGCCGCCTCTTTCAGCTTCTTCGACACGATGCTCTCCGTAAACGGCTCACCCTTGTACCGCTCGAACAGCCATTCCTGCGGCTTGTATAGCTTGGTGTACTCGGTCAGCTTCCTGACAAGGGGCTTCGACAGCAGCGTGTAGCGGTCTTTCCTCCCTTTGCCCTGCCGTACCCGTATCAGCGAACGGCTCACGTTGATGTCGTGGGGCTTCAAGTCCAGCAGCTCGCTGATTCTCAACCCGGCGGAGTAGAGCAGCGAGAACATGCAGAACAGCCGGATGTCCGGACCGGTTGCGTCAAGGATGGATTTTATCTCCTCCTTGCTCAGCACGTCGGGCAGCGTCCGTTCCCGTTTGGCTCGCTTTACCTCGTAACATTTCCGTTCCAATCCCAGCACCTTCTCGAAATAAAACTTGATCGAGTTGATGCGCAGGTTCTGTTGGCACGACGAGATCCCCCGTGTGTCAATCAGGTGCACGATGTAGGCGTTGATTTCTTCCGGTCGGATGTAGCGGAGGTTTCTTCCCGCAAAGTATTGCTGGAACTCCTTGAAGTAAGTGGTGTACGCACGGACGGTATGCTCGCTGTATCGCAGTTGTCGCAGCGTTTCGGCATAGCCGGGCGGGATGGCGGGGCTGGTTTTCCCGTTTTTCTTGGGCAAGGTGTTTTTCAGGGCGGAGTAATTGATATACGCCGTTTCCACATGGCGGTCGAAAAAGCCGGACAGGTCGAAGCCTTCTTCCGGCAGGTAGGCTCTGTCCCCCTCGAACCGCACGCCCTTCTCTTTCGACAGCGACAGCCGGATGGCATCGTCCTCGTCGAACTCCACTTCCACGTATTTCTGCCCGTCACGGATGGCAGGTGAAAGCGTTATTCTCGGTTTGCTCTGATAGACTTTCATACGCATCGCATGGGTGGCAATGACAGACCGTGTCCCTCATTACCCATATTTTACAAATATAGAGAAAACAACGAATTATCGCCGTTTCCCGGAGGAGAAAAATGCGTGCGGGGCATGATTTTTTGGTATTTTTCACAGGAAAGGGCTGCGACAAACCTGCGAACCGGACGACAAGTGCGGACAGCCCGCCCCGGACTCGCACGTTCCCCGTGTTTCTCCCTCTATATTTACGCCCGGTTTCGTTTGAGAACCAATAGTATTCACCATTTAAAAACATTAGATTATGGACGAACGACCGGACAGCAGCCAGCAGTTGATGGACATCCTGCTCGTCATGGACGAGAAAGGCACGCTCCAAGCCGTCAGCGGAGTAAAAGACGGCGAGTTACAGACCAAGAACCCACTGGAGGACAACAACGACCTCCTGCGGGTGGATCGCCACGGCGATATGTTTTCAAATTTCTTTTCCAACCTCTGGAGCCAGTTGAAAGATCCGACCCGCTTCCATTTCTTCCGTGTGCCGGAAGAGGAGGTGCAGCGGGTAGCCGCCGATTTCCGGCAGCGGGAGAGCCGGTCGGTCAAGACAGGTGAGCCGCTCCTCGCACAGTACGAGGTGCAGCCGCCCGTGCAGGCACAGCAGCAGACCCAAGCCGGGCAGCAGCAACAGCCGGAGGATGCGCCGCAGCAGTCCGCCGGGCAGACCGAACAGAACCCGCAGTACAAGTACCGCCCGGAGGACATCGACTGGAACAGCCTCGCTGCCCTCGGCGTGCAGCGGGAACAGATTGAGGGCAACGGGATGCTCGACCAGATGCTCCGGGGCTTCCAGACCGACAAGACCGTCCGGGTGCATTTCCACTTCGAGGGCATCTCGCACAGCAACGATAGCCAGCTCTCGCTCAAACCCGGCACGGACGGCAGGCTGACCGTTTGCAGCCACGGCATCCTCGACCCGGAGAAGATGCAGAAGCAGTTCTTCGGTTACGACATCACCGACTCCGACAAGCAGGTGCTCCGGCAGACGGGCAACATGGGACACCCGGCGACCGTCACCAACCGGGCGGGCGAGCAGGTCGAAGCCCTTGTCAGCCGCAACCTCAAGACCAACGAGCTGGTCGCTTTCCCGCTCTCCAAGGTCAATATCCCGGCGGAGAAGAACGGGCATACCTTCACCCCGGACGAAATAGCCCGGCTCAAACAGGGCGAGGCGGTGGTCTGCCAGTTCCTTTCCAGAGCCAAGGAGGGGGAGCAACCCAAGATCTACCCGGCTCCCGTACAGTTCAGCGCAGCCAAGATGCAGCTCGAATTTCTCTTCGGCGACCGGGGCAAGCTGGCGATGGATGCGTACAAGACGAACCTGAAACAGACCGCCAATCAGGAGGTGCCGAAGACTTTCCGCAAGCAGGAGCTTACCGAGAAGTCCCGCTTCGAACTCGAAGCCGGGGGAACGGTCAAGGTCTCCGGTCTGGTGGACAAGAAAGGAAAAGCCTACCAAGGCTACATCACATGGAAGCCCGGCGAGAAGCCCGCCTTCATGTTCCCCAAGGACTACAAGGCGGCACTCGAAGAGGGGCGTGTCAAGCCCGCTGTGGAGAACGAGGTGCAGGTGGCGGTCAATTCCGAGGGCAAGACCGTAGAGGCGACCCGCAACCTGAAAGAAGCCCTGCAATCCGCACAGCAGCGCCCCACCGGGGAGCAGAAACAGCAGCAGGAGCGCAAGCAGGAGCAGAAAGAGGGCCGGAAACAGGCACAGAAGCAGGAACAGCCCGACAAGCCCAAGCGCAGCCGGGGTGTCCGCCGCTGATTTCCCCGCTATTCTGTAAATGAATTACCGGTTATCCCGTCCGAGCGGCGGGATAACTTTTGTCAAACCGTTAAACTTTAAAGAAATATGATTACAGCAGTTATCGCTGAAAAGCCTTCCGTAGCGAAGGATATAGCAAACGTGTTGAATGTCCGGGAGCGGCACGATGGCTACCTTTCAGGTAACGGCTACCTCGTTACCTGGGCGTTCGGCCATCTCGTCCAGCTTGCCATGCCCGAAGCATACGGCTATGCGGGCTTCCGGCGTGAGAACCTGCCCATTCTGCCGCAGGGGTTCAAGTACATCCCCCGCCAGATACGGGAGGGCAAGGAGTACAAGCCCGCCCCCGGCGTGCTCAAACAGTTGAAGGTCATCAGGGAGGTTTTCGACCGTTCCGACCGTATCGTCGTGGCGACCGACGCCGGGCGTGAGGGCGAAGCCATTCATCGGTACATCTACAATTACCTTGGCTGCCGCAAACCCTGCCTGCGCCTCTGGATCTCCTCGCTGACCGACCGTGCCATCCGGGAAGGGCTGGATAACCTCAAGCCCGGAAGCGACTACGACAACCTCTACCGTGCCGCCGAAGCCCGTGCTATCGCCGACTGGGAGATTGGATTGAATGCGACTCAAGCGCTTTCCATCGCCGCCGGGCAGGGCATCTACTCCCTCGGACGGGTGCAGACGCCCACCTTGATGATGATTTGCTCCCGTTATCTGGAGAACAGGGATTTCACCCCGCAGACCTATTTCCGGCTGAAGGTTACGGCGGAAAAGGACGGCACGCCCTTCGCCGCCATCTCTGAATTGCGTTACGAAACCCTTCCGGCGGCAAACGCCGCCCTCGCCGCTGTAACCAAAACGGGGACGGTGCAGGTTGCCGACGTGCAGCACAGAGAGGTGAGCCAAGAACCTCCCTTGCTCTATGACCTGACCGCCTTGCAGAAAGAGGCGAACGGCAGGTACGGCTTCTCGGCAGACAAGACCCTCTCCATCGCCCAGTCGCTTTACGAGAAGAAGGTGTTGAGCTACCCCCGTACCGGCTCCCGCTACCTATCGGACGATGTGTTCGACGAGATACCCGATCGTATCGCCCTGCTGGAGCGGTACCCGGCTTTCGCCGCCCATGCCGCCGCCCTGAAAGGAGCTTCGCTCAACCGCCGCAGCGTGGACGCAGGGAAAGTCACCGACCACCATGCGCTCATCATCACCGAGTGTCTGCCTGGCGAGCTGTCCGCCGACGAGCGCACGGTATACGACATGGTAGCCGCCCGCCTGCTCGAAGCCTTCTCCGCCCGTTGCCTCAAGGACGCTACCACCGTCTCTTTCACGGCAGGGAACAGCGTGTTCACCGCCAAGGGGACGGTCGTCAGGTCCGCCGGATGGCGTGCCGTGCGGAACGAGCGGGACGAGGACGACGAGGGTACAGCCGCTTTGCCACCCTTGCAGCCCGGCGAGTCTTTCCCCCTGCAATCGGCGGAGTGCGTGGAGAAACAGACCAAGCCCCGTCCCCTGCACACCGAGAGCAGCCTCCTTTCGGCGATGGAGCATTGCGGCAGGGAGTTGCGGGACGACGAGCTGCGGGACAGCCTGAAAGGGAACGGTATCGGCACGCCCGCCACCCGTGCCTCCATCATCGAGACCCTCTTTGCCCGTGACTACGTGCGCCGGGAGAAGAAGAGCCTCGTGCCGACCGACAAGGGGCTTGCCGTGTACCAGATAGTGAAGGACAAGCGCATCGCCGATGTCGAGATGACCGGGCAGTGGGAGACCGCCCTCGCCAAGATCGAGAGCGGGGAGATGAATCCCGACACCTTCCGCAAGGGCATCGAGGTCTATGCCGCCCAGATTACCGAAGAACTCCTGCAAGTGCAGGTATCGGTGGCGGACGGCGGACATATCCCGTGTCCCAAGTGCCGTTCCGGTCGCATCCTCCTTTACCCGAAAGTCGCCAAGTGCAGCAACGTCGATTGTGGGCTTACCGTCTTCCGCAACAAGGGGGAGAAGCAGCTCACCGACAGCCAGATTGCCGACCTCGTGACCAAAGGCAAAACATCCCTTATCAAAGGCTTCAGGAGCAGGGAGGGCAAGCCCTTCGATGCGTACCTCACCTTCGACAAGGACTTCCACACCGTGTACGGGTTCCCGCCCCGTACGGACAAGCCCAAAGGAAAGGAGCGCAGGCGATGAACGGCATCGGTTGGATCACCGTGGCGGAAGCCGCCCGGCTCTGCGGCACGGACGAGCTGCGCATCACCCTCTGGATGAACGGCAACCACATCGCCTACGCCCGTTTCGACGGCATCCTGATGATCGACGGCGCATCCCTTGCCGCCCTGTTCAGCCGCAACCGGGTCGCCACCATCTACGAGGACGTGGCGCAACAGCGGGGCAAGCCCGGCAGACCGGGCAGGCTCCGCCGCCTGCTCGACACCCCGCTCGACACCTTCGGCTTGTCGCAGCGCATCGTCCGGGCGTGCCGGGAGCTGGGCGTCTTCACCGTGGAGCACCTGCTCGTCCACCTCCGCCGCTTCCGCTTCTCCCGCCTGTACTGTGTCCGCAACTTCGGCAGCGGATCGGCAGCCGAGACCCTCCGGCGGCTCCGGCAGGACGGCTTGACAGACGGCGGCAGCATCGGGTAGGTCAAGGGCATTACTGCCCTCTTCCCCCCTCAGAACCGTACGTGAGGGTTTCCCCTCATACGGCTCAAGCTTTTCAAAGTCTCTGTTCGTGTGCAGAGACCGGCTCATCCTACTTCTTGTTTCCATTGTTTTTTACGGGATAATTTGAAACATTCATCATGAACCAACAGATTGCATTTCCGTCCGTCTTGTACGGTCGGCATTACATTCCATGCCTTATGCGTGTCAATCGGTTCACCACATATCGGACATTTCCGACCTTGCTTTTCCCATAGGTAAAGCAGGGATTTACGTCCTTTCAGCGTCACAAGCATCTTTGACTTCATTCTTTTATTGAAGTACAGGCGGCAGTCTGCGTCAAACGGATTCATGTCCCCCTTTATCTGCGTATATTGCAGAAAAGGAAACGAAGATGCCAGTTTCAACAAAGTAAGTTGGTCTTCTTTGCCGTTTGATTTCTTGAACTTAGCCGCAAAAGTCCAGCTATTCCCTCGGATATTGTGCCAATAGCGGTCTTTTATCCACCGTTTCCCTTTCTTGGAATGACGGCGTTTAGCCCATTGCCACAAGGCGAGAAATATCTGATGGTCGATTCTGTGAAAAGAATCACGTGTCGCCCCATGCTGATAATATGCTCCCCATCCTCGAATTTTAGCATTCAACATCCTGATTAATGATTCCTGCTTGCAACCCTTATGACCTTTTGTCACCTTACGGATATTCTCCATAAAGCGTTTTTCGGCTTTCTTGGTCGGCTTGGTCAATATTTCATTGCCGAATTTGCGGATGTTGAAACCGAGAAAATCGAAACCGTCATGGATATTGGTTATCACCGTCTTTTCTTCTGATAAGGTCAGACCTCTTTCAGACATAAAGTCGGCTACCAATGGCTTGATTTCCTTTTCAAGTGTTTCACGGTTCTCGCAGGTAATTATAAAGTCATCAGCGTAACGGACAAGATTCACCATTGGCGAATATAACTTACCTTTGATTCTAACTCGTTTATATTTCTCTGCAAGGACTTTCTGCAATCCGTCCAATGTCATATTGGCAAGCGTGGGAGAGATAATGCCACCTTGTGGCGTTCCCTCCTCTGTCGGGAACATCTGTTTGTTGAAGATATAGCCGCATTTCAACCACTTTCGGAGTATTGCCTTGTCCATAGGGATGTTGGCAAGCAGCCATTCATGGCTGATATGGTCGAAGCACCCCTTTATGTCACCCTCCAGAATCCATTCGGGAGAATAGCCTTTTCGGAGAATGTTATGGCATTGCATTACCGCGTCCATACAGCGGCGTTCCTTGCGGAAACCGTATGAACGTGAGTCGGCTGTTGTTTCCGACACTGGTTCTAATGCCATAAGGTAGAGTGCTTGCATGGCTCTGTCTTTCATTGTCGGTATTCCCAACGGTCGCAGTTTGCCATTACTCTTTTTGATGTGGACTCTTCTCAATGGCTTCGGCTGGTAGCCTCTGCGTTTGAGTTCGCTTATCGCTTGTGTTTTTGCTTCAGGTTTCTCCCATGTTTCCATGTCCACTCCGGGGGTGTTGCCACCTCCGTTAGAAGTAACTCTCTTTACGGCTAAGGCTTTTGCGTAAAAAGAGTGGGTCAGCGTCCACTGCAAGGCTTTCACCTTGTTGTATCTGCCTTCCTTCTGAGCCTTTACAATTCGTGCTTGTAGCTTTCTGACGGCCAACTCCGCTTTAGTCCAGTCTATTCTGTCCCAAAGTGTTTGCTGATTGTCAGCAGGCGCACACGATGTCTTGTTTTCGTTCATTTGCTTTCCTCCTTTTGAAAGTTCTAAAAGTTAATTGTAAAGAATCACCATTTGACAACATTCGGTTTGATTGCCTACCTAATGTCGTCACAGAAGTCTGCCCACTTTCGTGTCGGATGATGTCGCCCACATCAGCCCGTGATGTCGGTTCAATCCGTATCCGCTCCATTACAGAACGGCATTCGCTTTTTCTGTTATCTTATACCTGCACACCATTCGGCTTTCATTGCTGTCAGCTTACCTGTCATTTTTACATGACAGGAGATATACAGGCTTACCATGTTCCACATAGATAACTAACGGATAGGTTAGGTTCTGTCTCATCCTCCGGCGGTGCTTATATCCGTGTAATCCTACCATGGAGAGGATTAACCGACCGCTTCCCTTTTGGGTAGAGTGTGCCAGTATCTTACACTCTTTCGTGACATTACGAAGTTTACTAACAGTTCGCTTGCGCTAACCATACTATCCAGCCTCGCCACTCTACGGTATGATACTAACCGTACTTGACTTCCCCTCACGGTTCTGTCTTGTCTTGCGAAAGTGTACTTCGTCCCGACCGCTTAATACAACATTAAGGTGCATCGGTCGGTAGGCTACCGCTGACGGAACAGCGGGTTAAAGCTGATACCCGTAAGTATCATTCCAACAATTATCTATGCGACTTCATGTCGCACCCACGGGATTTCAAGGTCTTGTACCCGTAATCCCGGCAATATTCACTATCTTTACCAGCCGATTATATAAGAAGGCGGATTTGTCTTTCCCATAACCGACTGGCAAATACTCGAAAGGATTTCGAACCTATTCTGTTCATAATATGAAGCGTTCCATTTCCCTTTAAACAGCCTTTTTACAGCTCAAAAAGGGTTAAATGCTTGAATTTGTGGACATATATTCGAAAAATATTGTATTTTTGTACCCGAAAATAGGACGACAATGGCTAAAAAGCACTCATTATCTGTTGAAAACATAGATCAGGTTGCTATTGATTTTATAGCGACAAAACCTTCATATTCAATCAAAATAACAGATTGCCAAGAAGGTAAATTAAAAAAAATAGCAATAACTCATAATAAGGAAACTGGTATCTTAAACTGTTTTATTAATGGCGGGCAAGTTTCTTATAGTACGCAAGGAAAAGCACATTTAAAAGGAATATGTGAAGAATGTTGGAACGTTATCCTTCAAAATACTTCAATTCCTTGCCCTGATAAGAAAAGCTTTACGGCAAAAGGAATAAGTGAAGAAGATTTTGATGCTTTTATAGATGTATTATCGGAAAGTGATGAAATCGAAATAACTACGGTCAATACAGATAACAATCCTGCTATCAGGAACCAATATCATTTAAAGGGGAAATATGATGCCAAGGTATCTATTATTTTTTATAATAATGGGACTTTATTTTTACAGGGAGCTGTAACAGCTTTTTATATTGAGCTTATTACAGAAATAATGGAGACAATATCTTCTGTTCCAACCGAAGTAATGGAAGACTTCTTGGCTATTCAACCTTTAGTAGGATGTGTGATAGAAAAAGATTTGAATAAGCATTTCACGAAAACTGAAAACATTGAAGGAAGTATTCTTGAAGATTTTCTGAAAACATCTATTGCTCTTGCTAACTCCGGTGTTGTGGTTGATGATTACGGGTGTTATACATTCGGTATAATGAAGGCTTTGGATGGCTTGATTAGCAAAAGACTCTTGGAAGACGCACCGGATTTTAAAGATTATGGTACATATTTTGAGAGAGGTAAAGATGGAAACTACCATTTTTTGGAGAATGTGGGAACTTACAATGGTAATCCCTCGTTAAAAAGAGCATTGGAAAAGGCGTATGACTTTTATAACAAGAATCGGCATACAACTTTCCATATTGATCGCAGGAACTTAGAAACAAGCAGAACCTTATATTATGATGAAGCGGTGAACATAATAAAGGATGGACTTGTTATTATAAATGACTTATGTACTAATTGGTAAAGAAATGAAGACAAAAGATTATCAAATAATCTCTTTAGGAGAACGAAGTTTTTTAGTAGTAGTTCTGTCATTGGAAATGACGGATTACTATTGGACTGCTCTCCAATCAGAATTGGCAAAATATAATGTTGCCGATGCTGAAGTTTATTTTGATTTTCTATACCGTAACGGATTAAAAAATAGATTTTTCAAAACTAAGCTCATGGGAGTTAGTCTATTGAATAATTCTTTGAGAAAATGTAAAGCTACACAAGAGTGTATTAGTGCTTCTGATAAATTCTTTACTTTGCATAAGGATGTGATTGAACATAGCGTATTATCGTCTATTCAAAAAACATTCTTTAGAAAGAAATTAGACAGAACTAATATTCTTCCGACAAATGTACTTTAACATTATAAAGGAATTAATATATTAGAACAAAAGGTGCATCATTGATGCACCTTTTGTTTATACTTCAAATTTAGGCATCAGTAAGACCTAAATTCAACATATCTTTGTCATTCCAACTATTTCCGTTATCTTTGCGCCAGTAGAACCTGCCAAGCCTCTTGATAATGCTCAAATCGGCGGGTCGTTTTTTTATAACCCGTCATCCTTTCCTGAATGACCCAAGCCACTTTTCAGTGGCTTTTTGCATTTCATGGGCATACCCTTCCGTACACCGTCCGGATTTTCCCGTCCTCCAATACTTTGCTCGACCGCACGATCCACGTCCTGCCGTCGTTCAGCCCGCACTCCAGTGCCTTCTCGCCGCCGCCGACCAGCACCGGCACGGTTATCACCACGATTTCGTCCGCCAGCCCGTTATCCAAGAGCAAAGCCCCGGTTTCCGCTCCGTAAGCCGTTACCGTCCCTTCGCCGTCCGCTTTTATTCCCCGCAGTTCCGCTGCCGCATCCCCTGTAACAAACCGCACCCGTTCCTTCTCCGTCAAATCAATACAGCCGTCCGTCACGACCAAAGTTTCTTTTGCCGTGAGCGGCCAGCCCAGATGGTTCAGGTAAATGCGCAGGTAGGTTTCCTCGTCGATCAGCACGCAGCCGGAGGCATCCACCGCCGCATCAAAATACTTGTCCGATCTGACCGGACAACCGTCAATGGATTGGTACACATGCAAGGTAATCTGTTTCATATCAATGTGTTTTTAAGGATTATGTCCGCCTCGCACCCAAAAGAACAGCGTGAACTCACACTATCCCGACACGAAGGTACTGGCATACCTAAAAGACAAGACAGGCAAGCCCACGCCGTATAAGCATACAGCATGAACATTGCGCTATACATCTTGTCTTTTTTGAAAAGTGCCAGTTTTCCGTGTCAAGACGTTCAGCGAACGTACAATATGTATATCAATCCCCGCCTGCTTCCAAGCCGGGCATGAATCTTCTATGTCACGACAGAGACCGTGCCCGAGAGCACCGCCTTCTGTCTTCGTATGGCAAAGATACGGAAACTTCCCGAATAACAAAACAATAGCCCCGCCTAATCTCACGATCCGGCAGGGCTTCATCCACTAAAAGCACCGTCAGAAAAATGTCATTCTCACGGGAACAGCCCCCTTTTCCTGCGCCTTTCCTCTTTCCGGGCTTCCTTCTCCTTGCGTTTCGCAGCCCGTTCCTCCACGTCGGCGAAACGGGTGCGGATGAACTCGTGCACGTCCTTCGTGCGGTAGAACACCTTGCCGCTGATGGTGAAGTACGGCAGCACCCCGATGGCACGGTAGCGTTGCAGCGTGCGGATGCCCACCTTCAGCAGCAGGCACAGGTCTTGGTTGTCCAGCACCTCCTCGCCGTCGAGCGTGTTGTTCTTCCTCAGCACCCTTTCCAGCAATTTCTCCGTCCGGTCGAAGCGTTCCATGATGCGCTCCATCCAACCCTCAAACTCTTCCCTGTCCGTGTACATAGCAGTCGCCCTCCTTTTCGATGATTTCCTTTTCCCGCATATAGCGGATGTAGCCTTTCGCCGTCCGTTCCTTCACTTCCAGCATCTCCTGTATCAGCTCGCACAGTTCGATGTAGCCGTACTTCTCCTGCCGGGCGAACGCCTCCCGTGCCATCTCCGCCAGCTCCTTCTCCTTGCGCTTCTCTTTCTCCGCCCTCGGCTTCTCGCCCACATAGACGGGCATCCCGGCTTGCTTGTCCCATCTGAACTGCATCAGCGGAATATCCAGCGGGCTGCCGTCCCTGACCTTCAACGCCTTCACCACCGACACCTCCGGGTTCTCGTCCTTCTCGATGGAGAGGATGGCGGCGGACTTGCGTTGCAGCTCGCTGCCGAGGTGTCCCCGCAGTTTCAGTCCGTTCGGCACGAAATGCACCACGGCGGCGATGCACGTGCGGTAGATTCCCGCCAGCCGGTAGATCTCGTCAATCAGTGCCACGCTCTCCGCCTCGTCGTTGGCGCAGCGGATCAGGTCCGCCACCCCGTCGATGACGACCAGATGGATGCCCCCGTGCAGGTAGTGGTACCGGTCCATGCTCTGCACGATGGCGGTCAGCCGCTCGCTTCTCGACATCCCCGTCAGGCAGTACACGTGCAGGTACTCCGGCATCCGCTCACGCCCGGCACGGCGCAGCAGCCGCCCCGTGTTCTTGTGGAGCTGTTGCTCGCTCTGTTCCGTGTCGTAGAGCAGCACCGCACGCCCCTTGCGGTTCGGCTCCACCCGCACCCCCAAGAGATCGGCGTCCGTCTCCCGTTCCATGATCGCCCCGGCGACCAGTGCGGCGGTGTAGTTGCTCTTGCCCGTCCCTTCGCCGCCCGTGATGCAGAGGATGTTCTCTTCCGAGCCTAACGGCACGTCCCCGGCGGTAACGATGGCGACCGCCTGTTCGGGCGGGTGGTCATAGTCGATCTCGCACGATTTCAGCATCGCCAGCGTGTCCCCGTACAGCGTGTCGAGCAGTTTCAGGAACAGCCCCATCAGCTCCGCCCTCGTGTGCCCGGCTTTGAAGTAGTCCGTCACGTCCTTCTCCGCCTTCGTCCCCGGCAGCGGCAGCACCAGCCGTTTCACCCCGTACTCCGCCAGTTGCGCACGGTGCTTCTCCGAGCATTCCAGCCCCGTCTTGTCCGTGTCGTACAGCAGCACGATGTGCTTGAAGCGATAGACCAGCTTGCGCACGGTCTTCGCCGGGATGACCGAGGTCTCCGAGTTGAAGCAGATGGCGTGGAAGCCGTGCGCCGCCAGCGTCAGCACGTCCTTCTCGCCGCCCGTGAGGAAGAGCAGGTCGCCCTTCGAGGGCAGTTGCTCCAGCCCGAAGCAGTAGTTGTCGCCCGTGTGCCCGCCATAGACGAAGCGCACCTCCGACATCGGGCGATAGACCTTCACGCCCCATTTCCCCCTGTACCCGAACATCGGTTCCGCCGGGGTGGAGCTGAAGCCGAACGCCTTGCCCTCCCTCGTCTCGCCCCGGTACTCGGCGAGCGATACCGTCCCGTAGCGGCGCAGCACCTCCACGGTGATGCCCGATGCGCCCCAGTAGGCAAGCTCCCCCTCGGTGAAGGGCTTCTCCGCCGCCCGGTAGGGCTTCGGTTCGGGACGGTCGGCGGACATTGCCGCCTCTTCCGTGTCCGTTCCGGCTTCCCCGGCGTCGCCGCCCCTTGCGCCCGGCACGGGTCGCAATCTCCGGCAGCCCCCGGTTCCCACCGTCCCGTCGGTCGGGTTGTCCCCGTCCAGTCCGAGGCACAACTCCCGGTCGATGGTGTGCAGCACCTCCACGAAGTCGGCGGCGTTCCGGCAGTCCAGCCCTTTCAGCTTTGCCACGAGGAAGAAGCAGTCTCCCGAATAGTCCCCGTTGCCGAAGTCCTTCATCCGGTACGTACCGCTCCGGCGGTCGTAATACACGTTGCACGAAGCCTTGCTGTCGGCGTACAGCGGGTTCAGGAAGTTCCTGCCCACCCGCCACTTCACGGGCAGGTAGTGACGGAACACGTCCAGCCCGTTACTGGTTCTTGCCAGCACTTCTTCCTTTCTTACCATAGCTTCCGTTTTTTCGGTTATGCAGGGGATGTTCCGCTATCATCCGGTCGATCTTGGCGGCGGGCGTCTCCACCATCCACCGCTCACGCAGGCTCTCGACAGCCTGCCGGGGATAGCGTATCTGCCGCCCGATCATCGAATAGGGGACGATGTTCTTCTGGCGGTAGCGTTGCAGGGTGCGGTGGCTGATGTCCAGCGCCTCGCACACCTCCTTGTGCGTCATCCACTTCGGGTCGGCTTTCCGTCCCTTGGTCGCAGGGCTTTCCGCTTCCTCTTTCCGTTTGCGCTCCGTTTCCTCCCGGTTCCGGGATTCCTCCACGTAGGCGGTTATCTTCTCGATCTTCTCCACGAGCAGGCGGTAGGCGTTGCTCTCGATGGTCATTATTTCCATTGTCGTACTCATTTTTAGGTTTCTGCCGCAAATGTCGCCCGATTCGCCGGTTTTTCCTGCCACTATATCAGCACCTTGGCAAAGATTTTTTTTCGGGGCGCATTTTAGCCCTTGCCGCCGTTCCGGGCGGTAAAAAGGACCGAGACGGGGTAAAAAAGAGCGTCCGGAAGGCTCTTTCCAGCCCTTCGGACGCTCCCTTCCCGTGTCCTGCCGCCCCGTTGCCAACTTGCTACCGGCTATCCATGTCCCGCATCTTTTTCAGCAGCCTCTCCTTCATCTCGTCCAAGAACGCCGTCGGGTTCTGTTGCCCCCGCAGCCTGCCGAAAGCGTGGTACACGTTGCCCAGATCCACGTGGAAATGCTTCTCGAACAGCGCAGCCAGCTCGCCGATCTCGGCGTTGCCCTCGTCCACGCTTCCCGTCACGTGTATGCCATAGACGAGCAGTATGGCGGCAACCTTCGTGTTCGTCCAGCGGTGTTCCTTCTCCGGCACGGCTTCCGTCTCCGTCCCCTGCGCCGCACGCTCCATCCGGCGGCTCAGGTGTACCAGCAGCATCTCCACCGAGATCAGCCGTGCCGCCAGTATGTCATAGCCCGTGGAGAACTCCGCCTCCTCGTCCAGCACGAAGCTGCCGCTCTCGGGGCTTAGCTCGTCCTTCGCCCGCAGGAAATAGTAGCTGTCCCGGTATGTCGCCCCGCTGTGGTAATACTGGTAAAAGGGCAGGTAGCGTTCCATCATCCGCTCGGCACGCTCCATCGCCTTGCGGTAGTACGGTTCGGCGACACG
Source organism: Parabacteroides sp. AF27-14 (assembly GCF_003635425.1). Taxonomy (NCBI): domain Bacteria; kingdom Pseudomonadati; phylum Bacteroidota; class Bacteroidia; order Bacteroidales; family Tannerellaceae; genus Parabacteroides; species Parabacteroides sp. AF27-14. Next base: position 36,576 of record NZ_QTLZ01000009.1, on the reverse strand, counting down.
CAGGCAGGCGGGGCAGCCGCTCTCTATCTGGTACACCCGGTAATAGTACAGCAGCCTGCCCGTCAGGGCGGGCTTGTAATACTTGAAGTAGAGGATCTCCTTCGCGTCCCCGGCGAACGGATGGGCGAGGGCGTACTCCTTCAGTTCCCGGTTCTTGCCTTTCAGGTACGAGACCATCTCACGGCAGACGCCTATCACCTCCTTGCCGTCCATGCCGGGGGCTGTGGTCGCCATGCGCTGATCCACCTCCTTCAGCAGCCCGTTAAAATATTCTTCCATATAAATCTTGTTTCATGTTGTTTATAAGGGCGCAAAGTTAGCGGACGGCAGGGAAACGGACGTTCTGAATCTTCACCGCCGGATTCGGATTGTCCGCCAATCGGCTCCGGACGGTCGGTTTTTCACGGCAGGGCTGGAAAAGGGAGGCTAAACGGTACGGGCGCACCGGGCGATTTCACGGATTTCGGCAGGAGTAGCCTTCAGGTGCTTCTTGCAGAAGTCCCACAGGTAGCTCGGAGTGGCGAAGCCGCACATGTCGGCAATCTCTTGAAGGGGCATGTCCGTGTCCGCCAGCAGGGAGGTCACGTGCGCCTTCCGCTGTTCCGTCAGCCAGCGGTGCGGAGTGGTGTTCAGCTCCTCCTTGAAACGCCGTCCCAGCGTATTGACCGACATGGCGCATTCCCGTGCCAGTTCCTCCACGTTCTTCACCTTGGGCAGAGCCAGTGCGATTTCTTCCCGGAACGAGCAGCCCCGCAGGTGCGGCAGGTACTTTTCCACCTCCTGCAAGTCCGCCTTGCCGAACATCGGCGGTATGCCCTTGCGGTACTCGGACGCCCGTTCACGGCGGAAGCGGAACAGCAGTCCCGCCAGACGGTTGCAGAGCACGTTCAGGTGCGGGTATTCGTCGTAGGCGTTGATGCTTGCCTGCATCCGGCAGAGGAACAGGAATCCTCCGCAGTCCCTTTCCCGGAAATACGCCTCCGCCGTTTCCAGCAGGAAGTCTGACGAGCTTCCGTGGCGGTGATAGGCGACCAGTATCAGCAGCCCGGCTTCCTCCTTCACCCGGTACGAAAGTACGGGGCGGTGTTCCCGCAGCAGCTCCACCAGCCGTACCATCCGTCCGTTCTCCCGTGCGAGCCGTTCCGCCGCAATCCATGTCACCGGACGCTCCGCATCCGTTTGCGGCAATACCTTGCGTACCTTTTCCATCCACTCCCGCCATCCCTCCCGGACGGCTTCATTCATTAGAATTAGTGTAAGATTCTGTTTCATTTTGTTTCAACACGATATTAAATAATACAAATCTTACACGAAATTACAAATTGTTTGCAATAGATGTCCTGCCGACACCCCGTATCGGTCACGATATTTCCTTGAATTACAGATTCGGATTTTGCTCCATAGGTCCGGATATTCAATCGTGAAAAACAGAAAGGCTGTGCCGGTTCCACCCGCAGAACGGCATGACAGTAAGCAGGGGGAGCCGGAAGAAAGTCATTCGCCGGTTGGTGAGTGCGTCTTTTCAACGGGATATTTGCCGTCCCGTATCTCCTGCAACCTTTCGATCAGCGGTTGCTCCTTGGAATGGTTCTTTTGTTCGGCTATAATGAAGAACGATGCAAAACTGCCGATAACATACAGCCAGAACAGGCATTGACCGAGCAATTTCCGGTATTCGCCCATTGTCTCGTACTTCGCCTGCATCGCTTTCAGCTTCGCAGGACGGTAATACAGCTTTCCGGCAATCCAGATAAAAGGGGCGAGCATCGCTGCGGCGAACAGGTAGGCAACCGGGTTGAACCTGCTCCATTCCACCTTGTCCGTCAGGGAAGAGAACCAGCCCGTCAGCATATCCCATCCCCATGCCTCGAACAAAAGATGGAGAGCCATCAGGTTAAGAAACCACAGGATTGCCATCGTCCACGTGGCATTGGAGATAACCGCCTTGTCTTTCCTTGCACGTTTGTTCTTGCTCCAGAAGTAATACATCCAGTATGCCGGTTCCTTGAACATAGATTCCTCCTTTCCTTGTTTTCCGCTTGCTTATCCCGTTACGAAGAACAGCAACAGGGCGCATCCCGCTGCGGCGGCAACGATCAGCCCCAGCCAGAAACGGTAACTCCTTTCACCCAGCGTACCCAGCCAGAAATTCCCTTCCCAACTTCCCGGACGGGAGTACGTCCACCGCCATCCGCAGACAATCCCCACGAGCCACAGCAGCAGGATTCCCGCCACGATCAGGTAGCCGTACCTCGGATGCGCCTGCAACCACTCCGGCAGACCCTCCATAAACTCGCTTATCTTATCGAACCATTCCATAGCAATAACAGAAAAAGCCAAATTCATACCTTACGGACGAACCGTTATATATCAAAGCAAAAATAGCGAAAAGTCCAATCACTCAAAAAGTTTCACCGCAAAATTCTTTTCCGTTTGGAAGAAATACGTTTTATTTGCACCTATATAGCCGCAACGTATGAAGAAAGCCTCCCCACATAAAAGAACCAGCCGGTTGAAGCTCCCCGGATTCTTCGACCACCTCTTTTATTGGACGTGGCGCAGTTGTCGGCACGGCTTCCCGGACCGTAGTTTTGCGGTCATCAGTGTGGTTCAGTTCGCCTGCCTCCTGTTTCCTGTCGCCATCGCTTTACAGTTCTTGGACACTCCGGCTGTCCGTTTTCTTTACGAGACAGACAACCGCCTTACGTTTTTCCCGCTGATACTGCCGTTCCCCGTATTGCTCTGGAGGAATATGCGCATCTATACCGAGGAGCGTTACCGCATGATGCACGACTATTACGGGGCGTTCCATGTATCGGTACGGCAACGCTATCGCCTCCGTTTCCTTGTCTGCATGGTGCTTGCAGTCCTTGCCATCCTGCTTGAAATACGGCTGTTCACCCTTTATCATGACCGCTGCACGGCCATATCCTCCGGCAACAGCCATCCCGCAAGCCTCTATGTCCCGTACCGGTATGACAACGGCAACGACCCCGTGCAGGAAGGCGTTTACCGCATCATCGATGAAAAAGGGCGTATCGGATATGCGGACAAGCATGGCAATACCCTCATAGAGCCACGCTTCGCTTTTGGCTTTCCTTTCGAGAACGGGAAGGCGAAAGTAACCGACACGGGAGAACAGAAAGAAGTTCCCGGTTCGGATGGGGAATACCGCTATTGGGAAAGCGATGATTGGTATTACATCGACCGGAAGGGGCAAAGGATTGAATAAAAGCCCCAAGACTGCCCTAAATCCGACATTCCAGCCCCCCGCCTGCCAAGCCCTTGCAGGGCAAGCACGAAGCCGCCAAGCCCTATCGGAACATCCCGTTCATCCCACCTTTCCCCCGAAACAAGCACCAAAACTCAAAACCAACTCATTTACAATAACTTAAAAGATTTTCGGTGCAAGCCGCAAAACAGCCCTGTGGCTGGTGCAAGGTGCAGCTATATATATAAATATAGCTGCACCTTGCACCACAGAAATACACGCTGAAAATCAATGCTTTACACTTCTGGTAAAACCACTGGTGCAACCTCGTTTCTTGCACCGCCTCCTGCTTTTATGCTTTTCCTGTAATCCGGTAATCCCGAAAAATAAAAAATCCCCCGAAACATTTCCCTTTTTCGGTCAAAATCCCTATATTTGCATCAGTTCCAAGAGCAGAGCGAAGCAATGCAGCGAAACCCGCACAGCTACCAAATCGCTACCGGCTACCGAACTTTCTACTCTTTAAGTCTTATCTACCAACCGATTACAAAAAAACGATTGTTTTTCTTCAAAAAACGAATGAATTAATCGTTCGTTTTAATTAGTCGTTTATATCGATTATTTTATAGGGAACATATAGGTTTAGTAAAATACCCCAAAAACCGCATCAAAATTATATTCTAAAGTCTTTTTGACTTTCATAAGTAAATGTTTTTTGCGATATTTGCAAACGACTAATTAAAACGAACGATTAAACTAGTCGTTTTGTTGCCTTCCCCACCACTTCAATATCCTGATATATAAGATTATACCATATGACTATAAAAAAATAGAGGGTAGATTGATCACTCAATCCACCCTCCTGTCTATCGTGTGCTTAAACTATTAAAAATCAACCCCTTGATTAGTCTTCTAGAGCCGCTTGCGCCGCCGCGATACGAGCGATGGGCACTCTAAAAGGTGAACATGATACGTAATTCAAGCCAACTTTATGGCAGAACTTAACGGAAGAAGGCTCACCACCATGCTCGCCGCAAATACCACATTTCAAATCCGGACGGATGGCACGACCTTTCTCAGTTGCCATACGAACCAGCTGTCCTACACCATTTTGGTCTAGTACTTGGAACGGATCGACCTTCAAAATCTTCTTCTCTAAGTAAACCGGTAAGAAGGAAGCGATATCGTCACGAGAGTAACCAAATGTCATCTGAGTCAAGTCATTCGTTCCGAATGAGAAGAATTCAGCGCTGGAAGCGATACGATCCGCTGTCAATGCCGCACGAGGAATCTCGATCATCGTACCTACCTTGAATTCGATACGATCGCCAACTTCCTTGAATAGCTCTTCGGCCGCGGTACGGATCACCTTCTCTTGTTCCTTGAATTCATATAAGATACCTGTTAATGGTACCATGATTTCCGGTTTAGCCTCAATACCTTCTTTCTTCAAATCCAAAGCGGCACCTAAAATGGCCCGAGTCTGCATTTCCGTAATTTCCGGATATGTATTACCTAGACGGCAACCACGGTGACCCAACATCGGGTTATGCTCGCAAAGAGATTCCACACGTTTTTGGATCTCCTTAACGGACACGCCCATAGTCTCAGCCATTTCCTCTTGACCTTTCAAATCGTGAGGAACGAACTCATGCAAAGGAGGATCGAGCAAACGAACGGTAACAGGACATCCGGCCATAGCCTTGAAGATACCCTTAAAGTCCTCTTTCTGATAAGGAAGGATCTTCGCCAACGCTTTCTTACGACCTTCAGCGTCCTCGGCCAAGATCATCTCACGCATAGCTTTGATCTTCTCACCCTCGAAGAACATATGCTCCGTACGGCAAAGGCCAATACCAACGGCACCGAAGCTACGAGCGATCGAAGCGTCGTGAGGCGTATCAGCGTTTGTACGAACTTGCAATTTTGTATATTTATCGGCTAAAGCCATTAACTCCTCGAAATCACCCGATAACTCAGCGGCTTTTGTCTCAACCTGCCCGACATAGACTTCTCCGGTCGTACCATTGATAGAGATATAATCACCTTCTTTCAAAGTCACGCCATCAACGTCTACAGTCTTATTCTTATAATCGATGTTCAAGGCACCAGCACCGGATACGCAGCACTTCCCCATACCACGAGCTACAACAGCGGCATGAGATGTCATACCTCCACGAGCGGTAAGGATACCTTCGGCGACAGCCATACCGGCCAAGTCTTCCGGAGAAGTCTCAATACGGACCATGACAACCTTTTTGCCATCGGCATGCCATTTAGCGGCATCATCAGCGAAGAATACGATCTGTCCGGTAGCGGCACCCGGTGAAGCCGGCAAACCTTTTACCCACACTTTCGCCAGTTTCTCGGCTTTTTTATCGAATACAGGGTGAAGCAACTCATCTAATTTATTCGGCTCGATACGGTTCAACGCTGTTTTCTCATCAATCATACCTTGATGCAATAAGTCGATAGCGATTTTCACCATAGCGGCACCGGTACGTTTACCGTTACGGGTTTGCAAGAACCAAAGTTTACCCTCTTGTACGGTAAATTCCATATCTTGCATATCCCGATAATGATCTTCCAATTTCTCTTGGATAGCGTCTAATTGCTTATAGATTTCCGGCATGGCTTCTTCCATGGACGGATATTTAGCGATACGTTCTTCTTCTGAGATTCCGGCACGTTCAGCCCAACGTTGTGAACCGATCTTCGTGATCTGTTGCGGGGTACGGATACCTGCTACAACATCCTCACCTTGAGCGTTAATCAAGTACTCGCCATTAAACAAGTCCTCACCATTACCCGCGTCACGAGAGAAACAAACGCCTGTAGCGGAAGTATCGCCCATATTACCGAATACCATGGCTTGTACGCTAACCGCCGTTCCCCACTCGTCTGGAATACCTTCCATCTTACGATACAGGATAGCACGCTCATTCATCCAGCTATTGAACACGGCACAGATAGCGCCCCACAATTGCTCATAAGCGCAAGTCGGGAAATCCTGTCCGGTCTGGGCCTTAACGGCTGCCTTAAATTTAGAGACCAATGTTTTCAAGTCTTCAACGTCAAGCTCGTTATCTAACTTAACGCCTTTCGCTTTCTTTACTTCCTCGATGATCGCCTCAAACGGATCGATATCCTCTTTGCTTGTCGGTTTCATGCCTAATACGACATCTCCGTACATTTGAACGAAACGACGATAGGAATCCCAAGCGAAACGAGCGTTGCCCGTCTTACGAGACAATCCTTCCACTACCTCGTCGTTCAAGCCAAGGTTCAATATCGTATCCATCATACCCGGCATGGACGCACGGGCACCGGAGCGAACTGAAACTAACAGAGGATTGGCAACATCACCGAACTTAGAGTTCATTAACGTTTCGATATTAGCGATCGCCTTCTCAACATCCGCTTTCAGCAACTCTACGACTTTATCTTTGCCTAACTCGTAATACTCTATACAAACTTCTGTTGTAATCGTGAATCCCGGAGGAACCGGTACACCAATCAGATTCATCTCGGCAAGGTTAGCGCCTTTACCACCCAGCAGATTTCTCATATCTGCCTTACCTTCGGCTTTTCCATTTCCGAACGTGTAAACTCTTTTTCTTTCCATATTCGACAGTATTGAATTTAGATTCTAGTTTTGTTGATTTCAACTGTTATATTGCTATCTCAACTTTGCAATGCTGCAAATATATGCTATTTCTACTTTGCAAGCACGAATAGCGTTAAAGATTTTTACATGTTTTACAACTATTCTTTACCATTTATATCCAGCAAATGCTTACATTTGCGTGCGGAAGTTTGTTGACGCTTCCATTTCCCATCGGATTTCCCGCCTATCTCTTTGCCCCTTACATAATTATATGATCTTTTTCTTTTATTTGTGTCTATTTATTTCCAATAGGAAGACTCAGGAGTTTTTTGCTGAAGAAACTAAAGTTTCTCCCTAGTGGAACTAAAGTTTTTCTATAGCAAAACAAAAGTTTTCCTTATAAGAAATTTTAAGAAACTGCAATATATTGATTTATAAACACATACTATACATCCCTTTCTGTCCATAATCATATCTTCATCAATCTTGATAGAATAACGAGAACTGTTTGCCGGACTCATTTAAGTATATAGAACGAAGCTCTTTGTTCTTAGCGGAATTGTAAGTATTTTTGCGAAGCGAATTTAAAACTTAACGACATTGGCAAGAAAGAAGAAACAGTTGCCTATATTAGAAAAGGTAACCATTACGGACGTAGCCGCCGAGGGCAAGGCTATCGCGAGAGTGAACGATATGGTGGTATTTGTACCCTTCGTCGCTCCGGGAGACGTGGTTGATATTCAACTGACCCGTAAGAAGAATAGTTATGCGGAGGGGAAACCTGTATATTTCCATGAGTACTCGGCCAAACGTGCGGAGCCGTTTTGTGAGCACTTCGGTGTCTGTGGAGGTTGCAAGTGGCAACATCTTCCCTATGAGGAACAACTTTACTATAAGCAAAAACAGGTCTACGATAATCTTACCCGCATCGGGAAAGTCGAAATGGAAGAGAAACTTCCGATCTTAGGTTCCGAGCGCACGACTTTCTACCGGAACAAGCTTGAGTTTACTTTCTCAAACAAGAAATGGCTTACGGAGGAAGAGATCCAGTCCGGTGCTTCTTTCGATTGCATGAATGGTGTCGGGTTTCATATACCGGGGATGTTCGATAAGGTATTGGACATCCATAAATGTTGGTTGCAAGATGATATATCGAACAAGATCCGTCTTTGCGTCAAGGAATATTGCCTATCTCATGAGGGATATCCTTTCTTCGATTTACGGAACCAAGAGGGATTCGTTCGTACGTTGATGATCCGTACGGCATCCACTGGGGATTTGATGGTCGTATTGGTTTTCTTCCATGAGGATGTAGAGCGCAGGGAAGCGTTATTATCTCATCTGGCGGAACGATTCCCGGAAATCACGTCCTTGATGTACGTCATCAACGGCAAATGTAATGACACGATCACCGACCAAGAAGTTCTCGTATTCAAGGGAAAAGATCATATCATCGAAGAGATGGAGGGGCTTCAATTCAAGGTAGGTCCTAAGTCTTTCTATCAGACAAACAGTGAACAGGCTTATAATCTATATAAAGTGGCTAGAGAATTCGCGGGTCTTACCGGAAATGAGATGGTGTACGATTTATATACCGGGACAGGTACGATCGCAAATTTCGTCTCTCGTCAAGCAAAGAAGGTTATCGGCATCGAATACGTACCGGAGGCTATCGAGGACGCAAAAGTGAATTCCGCCTTGAACCATATAGAGAACACGCTTTTTTATGCCGGTGATATGAAAGATATCCTTACGCAGGATTTCATAAACCAACACGGACGTCCGGATGTTATTATTACCGATCCACCACGTGCCGGTATGCATGATGATGTGATCAACACTATTCTCTTCGCCGAGCCGGAACGTATCGTTTACGTTAGCTGCAATCCTGCTACGCAAGCCCGCGATTTGAGTTTGTTGAGCGTGAAATACTCCGTCAAGAAAATCCGTCCGGTCGATATGTTTCCTCATACACATCATGTGGAGAACGTGGTTTTGCTTGAGAAAAAATAAACATATAATATAATGTATAGGAAATACGTCCCCTTTCTGCTCTTTTTGTTCTTCTTGTATGGTTGCAACGGTAACAAACAAGAGGAGAAAGAGGACGTTTCCGTTTTCGTGGATTTACCGCAACTGAAAGCGGAAGGCGAGATCACGGCGGTGACTTTATACAGTTCTACCTCCTACTTCCAATATAAGATGCAACCCATGGGTTATGAATACGATCTGATAAACGATTTTGCCAAGAGCCAAGGTTTGAAATTAAACATCAAGGTCGCCGAGAATCCTGCCCGTCTGATCGAGATGCTAGAAGCCGGCGAGGTCGATGTTGTAGCCTACCCCATCCCAATCAATAACAAGCTGAAACAAGAGGTCATTTATTGCGGCCGGGAGGATATCTCCAGTCAAGTATTGATACAACGGGCCAATAAAGGCGATAAGCTTCTTACCGATGTCACTCAATTAATCGATAAGAATGTTTACGTAAAGCCTAACACCAAATACTCCGAACGACTGAAGAACTTGGATGAGGAACTCGGCGGAGGAATCCATATCCAAAAAGTGGAAAATGACTCCATTGCTACCGAAGATCTTATCGAGATGGTCTCCTTGGGCGAAATTCCCTATACGATCAGCGATGATAACACCGCCCGCCTAAACAAGACTTATTATTGGAATATCAATGTCGACCTAAAGGTTAGTTTTCCCCAACGCTCTTCATGGGTGGTAAGGAAAAGTAGTCCGGACTTGGCGAAGGCCATCGATGAATGGGCTTCTGATAAAACGGGTAAACATTCTTTCAAGGCAGTTACTAAGCGGTACTTTGAATTAAGCAAGCGACCTTTTACCGCAGATATTCCGGAGGTAAAGAATGGACATATTTCCCCGTATGACCCTTTATTCAAGAAACATGCGAAAAACATCGGATGGGATTGGCAGCTGCTGGCGTCTATTTCCTATCAAGAGTCTCATTTCAATCCTACGGTTGTATCGTGGGCCGGTGCCGAGGGGCTTATGGGAATCATGCCAAATACGGCGAAGGCATTAGGTGTCACCCCGCATGAATTGAAAGATCCGGATACGGGAATCCGTACGGGAGTAGATTGTTTACGGCGCTTCCGTCAAGGTTTTTCTGAGATTACGGATCCTGAAGAAAAAGTCAAGTTTACCCTAGCGGCTTACAACGCTGGGATCGGACATATTTACGATGCGCAGCGATTGGCCCGAAAATATGGAAAAGATCCCAATAAATGGGATAATAATGTAGCGGAATATATTCGTTTGAAAAATGATCCCGAGTATTATAACGATCCTGTTTGCAAGCATGGATACTTGCGTGGCTCAGAAACATATAATTACGTGCGGGAAGTGTTGGAGCGTTATCATTACTACAAGAAAAAGTCATAGTTATAAAAAAATTCATAGCTATGAGTGAAAGTAGTCATAACTATGAATTTTCTGCAAGTAAATGCCACTTAAAAATTATAGGCGACACCTATGCCTAATATTTCTTTGAACTGGACCTTCGCCCCCCGTTTCTCTCCATTATCCTCAAAAGTTTTCACGTCGTTATCATATTTAAGCGTCGTATTGAGTGTAGCGGACAGGAATTTATTAATCTTCATGCTTATCAATACATCCCAATTGACATCGATATTTCCGAATTGATCGCTATAAGGAGTAAAAAAGTCAGCTGTAGTAATCAAGTTCACGTTTTCCATCACGATTAATTCCGCACGAGCTTTCAGGTAAGCTCCCCATTCCATTCTGAAGCGATCTCCCGGATCGACCCCGAAAGCTCCTAACTCGGAAAGGTAATCATCCTCCACGAAAGTCATCTTCGTGGAAGCCGGAGAAAGATAAACCGAATAATTGCTTTTGGGACGATATTCCATACCTACGGAGATATTCGAATACGCCGGCGCAAAGAAGTTCGATATATAATGTGTCTTATCCGGATAATTATATCCTTTGGCAAACTGGGTGTTTAAATCTCCCATCAACGTATAATACCATACATTATTGGTGGAATATCCTAATTGGGTAGACAGGGTTATATTATCGGTACTTTTCCTCATTCCCTGCGATTTAGTCTTTGATAATCCGTAATCGAGAGCGAGATTGGTTACCCATAACCAGTCACCGCTTTTATGTGTTAATGTCCCATTCAGATACGCATTTCCGGCAACAGAGTTCTCACCGCCAGCCGACCAATTCGACATCGCCGTTTGCGACAAGTTCAAACCTGTCACACCTTTCAGTACCCATTTGCCTTCCTCATATCCTTTATCATCCGTTTGACTATATGTGATTGTCGTTAATGCGACAAACAATGTCATGAAGAATATACGTTTCATATTGTGATATATTTTAGTTATTAAAAAATAAGACGTCCTATCATTTAAACAGGTTTGATTAATTTTTGTTTAGAAAAGCCTAAAGTTGAAAGGATGTCACATTTGTTACACCTTTATACGGATAAACCCCTTATTTTTGTATCCGATAATTAAGTAATTTGATTTATGGAACAGTTACATGCACACGAAGTCCTTCATATGATGGAGGGTAATAGTTATTCAGAAGCTTCTTTAAAAGAAGCGATCGTTAAGACTTTTGGTGAGGATCAGCGTTTCTATACTTGTTCGGCAGAAAATATGGATACGGATGAGTTAATCGTATTTCTGAAACAAAAGGGGAAATTCATGCCTGTCGAAAATGGTTTCACGGTAGATATTACAAAGGTTTGTATTCATTAAAGATTCTACGACACTATCAATGACTCTAGGCTAAATCAAAAGAATTTAGCCTAGAGTCATTTGCCTAAAGTTAAAAAATACTTTCGATTCTACTCAATGGACAATACTATTCCTATAAATAATCGCAAATGATTTTTGCATCAATTCATAATCTTTATCAGAGACATAACTTAGCCTACGGTTACCCGCGTGATTTATCATCCAGACAAAAGACTCTATATACTTTAGTATCTTATTTGAATTATCACTTTTTATACGTGACAAATAATCCATTTTTCCTAAAAGATAATTACTCACTTCAAGAACACTCATCTTATTACACTCATTCAACAATGATATTAATTCAAGGTCTTCCATAATCTTTATTTTTATTACTACAAATATAATATATTTAATCAAATAAACAAATCATATAGACAGATTTTCATCTTTAATTCTTTTACATAAAATAGCAAAAATGGAAAATGAACACATCTCTAAATTATATACCACTAATCTAAATGAGATCATTGAAGTTCATTGCCATTAGATAGGAAGTAGTTTCCTTAAAAAGAAATCAGATGGTCCTACAACAATAAAAATAGGCTTAAAAGAAAAATATTTAATAGATTTGTTTTGATATTCAAATAATAAAGATTATGTTTGATGCGCATTTTGTTGCAAGTGAAAATATTGGGGATTTTTTGACGTTCTGGAATAACACAGACAGCAACCCGGCAAGTTTTGTACTACCGGGTTGTTTTTTATCCATGATTGATCCTATACGTGTAAAAGTGTGAGTCCGAAAACCTACCATACCTGCGAGCCTTCCAACAAACATTCTATAGGCCTTTTATGTTATGGTTGTAAAATGGTCTATTTATGCTTACTGGTTTTTTAAATACCTTAGCGACTATAATAAGTGTGACAAGCCTTCTGATTGTCACCTATGGTGCATTAATCGGAGTCATCTCATTTTTCAGAAATGAACTTAAGCGACTTACTGGTAATTATTCCATTACTAACATAAGAAAACTAAGAGCTGCATTCGGTACATACTTACTTCTCGGACTAGAATTTTTGATAGCGTCAGATATCTTAAAAACAGTATTGGAACCAACACTTAATGAATTGGCCATTTTAGGTGGAATAGTCGTGCTGAGAACAGTTCTGTCTGTCTTTCTGAATAAAGAGATCAAGGAACTAGAGACTGAAAATAAAGATACCGAGTAGATCCCATAAAGTTTTCAAGGGAAAGTACAGAAAAATGGCGCTTAAGTCTTGCATGAACAGGATTTAAACGCCATGAAGTAAAGTTAGAAAACCAAACCGCTCGGCCTTCACAGGTGAAGCGGAAGTGGATATATTGCCTTAAACTAATACCTTATATTATTACAACCAGATTAAAGATCATAATGTTTATGCTTTTGATGAATTTCAATAGCCAAAATAAAACAGAAAATAAAAATCCGCATCCAGCGTCACTGCTACATGCGGATCAAAAATAACAAACTCTTACAAGAGTTAGGCACTACATAAAGTTGTATTATACTAATAAGCAGACTGAACCGCATCAAAGTGTTGATTCCTTATGTTGTTTTTTTCTCATCATTTACATATTCCAAAATGTCGCTTGGCTGACAGTCTAATGCTCTACAAATTGCCTCTAGGGTACTAAAACGAATTGCTTTCGCCTTTCCCGTTTTTAAGATAGAAAGGTTAGATAATGTCAAACCAACTCTTTCAGAAAGTTCGTTCAAAGAAATCTTCCGCTTTGCCATCATTACATCTAAGTTTACAATAATAGGCATAATTAAACTGTTAAGTCATTCTCTGATTTCATATCTATCGCATTTTGCAATAATTTTTCAAATACAGCCACGGCTGTCGCAACTACGATAGCGACAAAAGTAGTTACGATACAAATGGCAAGAAAACCTGCGGGGTCATCTTCTGTATTATGGGTCAACCTTATAAATAGTCCTGCCAGCACGATTAAAATACTTAGTAAGATCGCACAATGCTTTATGTTCTTCAAAGTCTTTACAGAGTTTGTTGAAAACACTTTATTTTGCCCAATATAACCGAGCAACCTAAAAGCATTGTACAACGCAACAAAAAAAGCGATTGACGCTCCATATCCATATAAGATAAATGGATCAGCGTAAGTACTAAATAAATCTAGGTGTGTGGCTCGTCCCTCAGTTAAGGGAAACCAAATCAAAATAATAAGTGCCACAATACCGATAAGAACAATAACTGTTTGAAGAAATGCTGTTGAAATTCTTTTCATGACGTATGATGTTAATTTTAAACGACGTTGCAAATGTAATAAATATTTATTGATAAACAATAAATGAATAGCGAAATTCAAAAAACAGTCTCTTTCTCAAGCTAATTAAAAAATCTGGACTTGAATCGCCAGTGTAGTGTCGAAGTACAATGATCTCCCATTTGGAAGGGAGAATGGGAATAGAAGAAAAAAAGAACGCCTACCTGAAAAGTGGTAGACGCTCATTGCATACGGTTATTGGGACAAATATAGAGTTTATTTCTATCTTGGATTATCCTATTCATTAATAACTACTTCATCTCTTCTCCCTTTTCATTAAAGATAGCGATAGCCTCCTTGCCCTCGATTACCAAAATCACCTTAAAGAGTTTACCTTCAGTCTTTTCCGCAACATATACCTCTTGGATCGCTGAATCCGGATAAGATTTTTAATTAAACAATCTATTCATATTAACGTAATCAATAGATATAGAACAACGGATATGCCGAATTTCGCCTATCTACAGATAATCATGACACACAACATCTTATATTTTAGCATTAACATATGGATTCCATGCGGAAACAAATAAAAATCCGCATCCAGCTTCACAGCTACATGCGGACCAAACAAATAACAAACTCTACTTATATGAAAAAACAAATACTACTAACAAATTATTATACGATGACTACTATCAAGGTGACTTCTGAGTCATTTTATAGTATAACAGAAGATTGTTTGAAAAGGTTCACCAGTAATTTCTTTTAGGCTGAGAGCTTTTCTTTTTATCGACTGTTTGAATATAAAACATTTCAAGCTGCAAATTGTTTTACAAACAAAGATAAAAATGATGATTGATCGGTTTGAGGCATGATTAAGAAGTTACTTTCTATATTATTGTTTATGATAATGCTCTTTGCCTTCCGGATGAATGCGGAAGCGGATGAGGAACACTTTTCTAACGGTTCCTATCGTTAGCGCACTAGGATTAACATTAAATGAAAGCGCTTCCGACGCTATGGTTGGTGGAGCAGTTACCCAAAACGACAAATTTCAAGTAAAACACGGCGATTACTCCTAAATATTTAGGGATAATCGCTTTTTTATGAATAGATTTCAAGTAAAATTAGGACATTTATCCAATTATATCCGTAATTTTAGCCCAATTAAATCAATAGCAATTATGGAAAGAATCGTTAATCATCCTATTTTAACAATTCCACAAGAGGGAGAACACACTTTTTTATTCAATGGCAAACCCGTAACGGGAATGAAGGGTTTTACCATCGCCGCCGCCTTACATCAGGCCGGCTATCCAGTACACAGTCATAGCGTAAATGGCCGCAACCGTTCGTTGAATTGCGGTATCGGTAAATGTGGCGCCTGCGAAATGCTGGTAGACGGAGAAGTAAAGCGTATCTGTATTACGAAAGTAGACAATGTAAAGGAAGTATCGGAAATAACAGTACAGAATTATACGACAGATTCCCAAATAGAACCCAGAGAAGAACCGGTAGAGATCTATCGAACCGATGTGGCCATCATTGGTGCCGGCCCCGCTGGATTAGCTTGTAGGGAAACCTTAAAAGAGCTAGGCTTGAACAGCATCGTAATCGATAGCAATGATAAGATTGGCGGTCAATTCTTGATGCAAACCCATGCATTTTTCTTTTTCGAGAAAGAGCGGCGCTTTGGCGGTATGCGTGGTTTCGATATAGCGAAAACTTTAGCCGGAGACGACCACTCTGGTATTTTCTTACATTCTACGGTCTGGGATATCCTACAAAATAAGCGTATCGCCGTAAAAGACATGCTTAACCATAAAAATTTTTATGTAGAAGCTCAAGCCTTGATAGTCGCTACTGGTGCGGTTCCTTTTATGCCGACCTTCGAGAATGATGATGTGCCCGGAGTTTATACAGCGGCAGTCGTACAGAAAATGATGAACGCTGAATTCACGTTACTCGGCAAAAACATATTGACAGTAGGCGCCGGTAATATAGGTTACCTAACGTCTTACCAATTGATGCAAGCCGGAGCGAAAGTCAAGGCTATTTTAGAGGCGATGCCCCATGAAGGTGGATTTCCGGTACAAGCGAATCGAATTCGCCGCCTTGGCATACCTATTTATACCTCTCATATGCTTTTGAAAGCCATTCCAAACCAGGATCGGACAGGTATCACTGGCGCGGTTGTCTGCGAATGCGAGAACTTCAAGCCAATCCCGGGAACAGAGAAAGTGATTGATGGTATTGATGTTATTAATATATGTACAGGATTGATTCCCGACAACCAATTGCTAACCAAAGGCCAATATACATTTGGAAAACGTTGTGCCGGCGTAGGTGATGCTGTACGAATCGGAGAAGGTACTACCGCCGTACTAAGAGGAAAGCAAGCCGCTTATGAGATCGCCCAAGAGCTAGGCGTACGTTTCAACTACAACGATTACTTACAAATATCTAAGGAATACATCGACTCCCAGCAACATCCGATCCGCATCAAGGAAGAGTCCCCAAGGCCCACTCCCGAACGTCAAGCCCAACGCCCTTTCGTTCGTTTGGATTGCCTATACGGTTTCGCTTGTAACCCTTGCTCTTTCGCTTGTCCTCAAAAGGCGATCACCAAAAGCTCCACCAGCGTAACGCCCGAGATCGATTACGAAAAATGTACCGGCTGTATGCAATGCGTATCCCATTGTCCGGGGCTGGCTATTTTCGGCTACGATACCCGGAAGCAAAACTTATTCTTACCGGTAGAATACGAGGTAGAAGAAGGTGCCGAGGTGTGGCTCGTCGATGATAACGGGAAGAAACAAGGCGAAGGTATCATTGAGAAAGTATTAAAGAAGCCGACAAAAACAAACGTGGCCCGTGTGAAAGCGGCAGGAATGGAAAACGATGCCTTATTGAATATCACAGGATTCATCGTAAAAGAAAACTATCCGGAGGAAATCGACTTCAAGCAAGAGCCGGAGTGTGAGTCGGAGACCTATGTTTGCCATTGCGAGGACGTATCTTTGGACGAGCTACTTTCCGCCATTGGGGATCGTAAATATATCTCCGTCGACGAGGTAAAACATATCACCCGCCTAGGAATGGGGCCATGCCGGGGAAAACGCTGCATACCCCGCCTACGCATGAAACTAAGGGAAAAAGGTATCGAACTGGTAGGCGACGCTACCCCCCGTGCTCCCCTATCTACCCGCTTCGTCCTAGGGGAAATGTATCCGCAGCGTCAGATAGCGGATACCTATAAAGTAGATTCCGGAAAGCAGGTTCGTAAGACGGAAGTCTTAATCGCCGGCGGAGGTATAGGTGGTAGCGCATTATTCCGTTATTTTGCGGAAGCCGGTAAAAAGACCGTGCTTATTAATGCGGATCGAGGATCATCATGGCGTAATATCGGTGGTGGTCGTCCAGCGTTCTCGATCCCCGAATTAGCGGAGATCGCCCGTAATAACCAAACGATATTCGAGGAGACACAAAAAGAATACGATATCCATTACCGTGAGATACGCTATATCACGTTCGCCCACGACGAGGCTACCTACAATGATCTGGAACGTTCCTGCGGTTGGTCCAACGCTTATTTGATCGACAAGAAAGACTTCCAGAAAGAGGTGTCTCCCTACTTCAACACGAACCAAAACACCTATTTCGCCGCACAAATCTCCCAGCATTGTTGGCAAGCTACCCCGGGGCGTGTGATAGACTTTATACGAAACAAAGGCAAAGAGCGGCAAGGTGAGGTTTTGGAAGACACACACCTAGTGGAAGTACACAAAAACGGTGGAAAATATCACGTCTTATTATATACGCATGATAAGCGATACATCGAATACGAATGTGATCATTTCGTGAACGCCCTCGGTTATAGCGCCGAGCGTTTCGCCCGCATGCTAGGCCTTTACACCGGCCTCTATCCGGTCAAGCACCAAGCGTTGATTACCCATCGCCTACCGAATCTGGGTAAAGACGGGGATATCCTCGATATGTTGATAGACCGCCGGAAACGTAACGACTTCTCCGCTGTCTACGGTCAGCAATTCGCCGAGACCGGACAAATTATCGCTTGCGCCTCCCCCGCTGTCGACGCTAAAGCGGAGATCAGCAACTTTGATGAGTTGAAGTTTAATACCCGTCGTTTCATGGAGATCATCTCCGAGGTGTTCTGCGATTGGATTCCATCGTTAGCCACAGTACCCGTACAAGCCACATGGTCCGGTTATTATGTAGAGCCTCGCTACATTATCGATCCGGATAACGGACTATTCGTCGGTTTGCAAGGTCACGGCTTCATGCTCGCTCAATACTTGGCTAAACTATACGTAGATAAAGCGTTAGGCCGTACCGTTCCGGATTATATGGAGCGATTGAGGCTCGATGGAGACGGAATTAGTGAGAAAGCTTTCAAATAAACTATAAATAAAACAAAACCTCCTCTACCACAATTGGTAAGGGGAGGTTTTGATAAAACCAATCTTTTCTATTTTTGTTATTCTATATCCATAAATAGTAATCATATGAATATAGAAACAACAGACAACTCCCCTTTGCTACAGGAATGTATAGAAGAATTGATCAGTAGTAAAATCGATGAGGGGAAAGGAAGAACCGCTGGGAATTATCGAAGCGCATGGAATAAATTATCCACCTTTTTAGGTCCGAGAGTAACGGAGTTTACATTTGCCGACTTAACGACCGATTTTCTTCATCACTATCTTTTATGGTTGATGCAAGGGGAAGACGGGAAACAGGCTCCCTTGAAACCGGGTAGTTTGGACTTCTACATTCGTAATCTAAAGACAATGTACAACAAGATCGCTCAAGATAAACAAATGGATGTTCCGAGAGAAAGCCCGTTCTCCGGCCTGCAGATAAAGGTCCCACCCACCCGGAAAAGGGCTTTGCCAAGCCTCGACCTACAAAATCTGGCGACTCTTGAGCGGCCCAAGAACCCACACGCCTGTACGGCCCTTCACTTGGCTCTTTTCTTATTTTACGCTAGAGGTATGTGCTTCGTGGATGTCTTTAATTTGCGACACAGCAATATAAACGATGATTATATCCACTACGTACGTAGCAAGACTGGCGTAGCGATGCAAGTAAAGATCACCCCCGAGATGAAGAACATCATATTCTCTTATCGGCGTTTCAATAACCCGTGGATATTCCCTTTCTTACACGAGAAAATCAGCGGAGAGGGAGAAGTCACGGCCCAGTCCGCGCTTCGGAGAGTGAACCGCCACTTAAAGAAAATGGGAGAGCAATTACACTTCGAACAGCCATTCACTACCTATGTGATGCGGCATAGCTGGGCTTCCATGATGCTGGAGGCGAATTCGGAAATCGGCATTATCAGCCAATCCTTAGGACATATGTCCCTACGGACTACCGAGATCTATCTTGGCCGGATATCAGTATCTAAAATAGACAGGGCCTCCGATAATATGTTG
The DNA here is from genome assembly GCF_003635425.1 of Parabacteroides sp. AF27-14. Lineage (NCBI taxonomy): Bacteria > Pseudomonadati > Bacteroidota > Bacteroidia > Bacteroidales > Tannerellaceae > Parabacteroides > Parabacteroides sp. AF27-14. The sequence goes on along the minus strand of NZ_QTLZ01000009.1, from coordinate 17,285 downwards.
AATAATTTGGTTCGCGGCTCTTCCTCCCGGCAAAGAAGTAAAAATAAGGTGATGGCTTTAAGAGACAATCCTCCTATACAAATAAAAGAGACAATCGGCAAGAAATGCAAGAAGCTCATTTCCTCGATTGCCTCTAAGTTATTCTCATTTATTTAAAATAGTTCATGCAGGAATGCCAAAGGGTAGATTCGTCAAGGCATTCCTGCACAGCCCTTAGAATGGATACTATTTCTCTTCACCAAAATTAACGGTATTCTCGACATTGTCCACATCATCAAAGACAGCCACGTTGCCGTTTGTGATCGTTACACGGAGGTCGGCACTATTAGGGCCGGCGATATTCACCGTCAGCTTATAATGATAATCCCGATAGATATTGTAATCGGTCACCAAGTCACCCCCAAGATAGAATTTATACTCTACATCGATCGGCGAAGAGTATGCTCCTCCACCCAAAGGATACTGATATTGCCCTCTTACCAATAGATAAGTGCATCCTTCCAAAGATCCGCCAGCCCCCGGTCCCATATCCTTCTTATTCTTCTCTTGCGCCGTGGTAGCTAAACCTGTACCCCGGATATTTTCCGCCATATAGAAAACTCCTTCTTTATCACCGAGTGTTATTCCTGATACAGGTATCTCCTCCGTATAGAAATTAGTAGATAAAGGACTTGAAATCGTTGGATATGTCGAGTCGTCATCATATAGCCGGGTTGCTTTAGGTACATTTGACATAATAACCGGTTTCGTATCAATTAACTTAAAATTGCCAGAGGCCACTGAAGAGTTCACGGTCACGGTCACTTTCGCGAACGCCCTGTACATACGGGATAATACGACCAACTTCATGTCAGCCTCTGAGCTAGAGGGATCCTTCGTATAGTCGGTCGGTCCCGAAGATAGTATATTAGTACCTGTTGGAGAGCCATCTGATGAATAAGTAATACTTTTCGTTTTAGCCATCAATTCTGTTACAGAAAGGGACGTAGGGATACCACCTTCTTTTACAAATAACTTGGCGGTAACCTCCGTCGCATTCATATCCTCCGCATTTACGATGATATAAAACTCACTAGTCTCGTTCTTGAAACGCATATCATCCTTCATTAATTGAATCAATAACTGGTCATAGGTAGTGCTACTACTTCCCGGCACAGCCGTTATGCTATTCCTATCGGCAAAGACAGCTTTCAACAACTCGGTTCCATCCTTTTTAAACTGTAAAATCCATACATTATATATATTAGTATTTCCCAATTTAAGAATTTCCGGTTCCGTTCCCGCTTTCGTCTCTACATCAATCGTACCCGGTACCCTTAACAGGAACTGGAAAGCACATTCCTCCCCTCCTTCGGATGTTGATGGTATCATTTCCTCATTACTACATGCCCCTAGCAGCAAGCATAGTATACAAAATAAACTTATTCTTATTCTCATTTTCAGTTCCTCCTTATTCTCCACCAACGGGATCTGTCACATTTTTTATTTCCGTGAATTCCAATATGCCCAATGTCAGTTCTGTTTCTTTAAAATCCCCAAAGAACTTCAAGGTAAATTCAAAGCTATAGGACATACCGGGCAAGAAAGTCTTACGAGCGGTAGCATTGAATACAAAATGACCGGGCACAGATCCACCATTTCCATTTTTATCATAATCTACCGTTAAATCAATTACAAACTGTAATTCCGACCCGCTTAAAGGCAATACGATTTTACGTGGATCTGAGGTATGAGGCAGGCCTACAGCTACGGAATTATTGAAAGAGCTAAAATCCACTCCGTTGTTTTCATTCGCAACTCCATCCGAATACCATGCATTATCCCCTAGCCGATAAGTTCTTGAATCAGATAAGTTTTTCATCGTTATAAAGTTTACACGCAAGCCTTTTACAGTAACAGGAGATACACTAGCCGCTTTTACCGACACCTCTACTTGCGAGCAAAGCCGCGTGAACGGATTCGTCAAGGTAACCGACATCGTGTTTTGTCCCGCTTTCTGGGGCTGGACAGTTATATCGTTCATGAACGTATACATAAAATCTTGCCCATTTTGCACGGTCACCAGATTTCCATCACCCAATTCCGGCGCATTCTCTTCATTGTAGGAAATGAAATAAAGGTTATATACACCCCGATACAAAAATAGGGCCTTGCCCGATTGGGCGGTGACCTTTCCATCCGCACCCACCACATAAGTACCTTCCGCCGAAGGAGTACCAGTCTCACCAGTCCCAGTCTTAGTACCGGTCTCAGTCTTAGTCTCCACCTTGAAAGCATAGACTTTAATCAACGCTTTATCATTCAAGACTGAAACGGCCGCAGCCTTGGTTACATTCGCTTGATAAAGATCGAACTCCAAGGCAACCTTATCACCTTCCCCTTCTTCCCAAAAAGATTCCTTTTGGCAACCCACCAACGTGACCAAAAGCCATAGACTTACAAAACTTAATACATATCTCATATCTCCTCCCTTCTTATTTAAATACCCACACTCGTATTCTGATCCGTACTATTTTGCCAATCGTATACGGTTACGCCCTCGAATGTACCTTCCATCTTATCAATACGTATCTTATAGACATAATGATAACCCGCCAACCATTTCACCCCGCTTTCGGAAGAAATAGAGGCAGTCTCAAACTCACGTTCCACCCCGTCTACATCCACTGTCAAACGGAACGACAATACTTGCTCGGCTGCGTCCATCGGGGCTACGAGACAAGATATGTTCGGTTGCGTCAACGAGGTTTCCAATATTTTCGAACCGGTCAACTCTATCGAGGATGTCCCCGCTAGGCCATTCAGACGCCCTAGTTCCTCCCCTGTCCCGTTCAATCGCATGTCCGCCTTACCGATTTGCAGACGTCCGGTGTTACTACGTATATCTATTTTTTTCAGCGTTAAGATCTCATCGCTGGCATTCGCAGACTTATAGATATAGAAACTCACCTTTGTCAAGGCATGGAACAATTGAAGGCTGATTATCTTTGAGGTTTTGGATGCCTGAACCGGCGTAGCATAAAGGTAATCGATCTGTTTACCATCGAATGTATCCGCATCCCGGACCGTGACCTCGACAGAGTACACGCCGGAGGAGGCTGTTACGTTAATGGCCTTACCTTCTTCTTCCGTAGGATAATAAGCATACACATCCGTAGCGGTACTACCCAGCAGTGGCGCAGATTCACATCCCCATGTTACTCCGGATTTGGAATACACCGGATTCACCCATGTATCACTGGAGTTCTTCAAATACAATTTCACGTTATCCACAGAGGTAGTCACAGCCTTCGTAACAGCGTCGTCAGCCAAAGAGACCGATCGCAGCTCAAGGGTGGAACCTGCCTCCACCTCCGGTATCCCGTCTGACTGGCAAGCTCCCAACAGGGAACAGAGGGCCAATCCCCAACCTAGATTATATAAATTTCTCATATTCTTCATTCTTTATAGATTTTAAATGGATCAAGTGGCGCTAACAGGATTGTCGGGAACCGTTGTCTCCGTAAACCCCATTACTTCCACGGAAGTCAATATCAATTCATCGGATGACGTGAAGTTATATACATAGTTCTTACTAGCCCCAAATGTGTATGCTGGCTGAGTAAATGTTTGTTGTGTAGCCTCTGGACTTGAAGCACCGTCAAGCGTACGGGAAACGCTTAGCTTGAAACTCATACTCGCTCCCGGTCTTAAGATACAGACGAAAGTATGCTTATCACTAGCTACGGTATTATCCCCTGTATGCAACATCTCGATCGTTTCAGAAGAAGAGGCACCAGTCCGGATGCCATTGCCTGCCAAGGTAGCCGTCACATACTTATATTTTGTAGTAGTCCCCCCTGATGAGGCATAATTAATTGAGATCGTGATCTTCGCCGCTACCGGCATGAAGGTAAAGTTTACCTTATTGCTACTCAAGGTAACGTTAGAGCCGCCTTTCGCCTCCAGTTTATTACTTTGCCAGAAATTCTGATATGATTTCTGGTCTTGCAGAATAGCGGTGAAAGCTGCCGGATATGAGGCCGAGAATGAAAAAGCCGTAGATGATCCGGAAACCGTCAACGATTTTCCCGCCGTTTTCGGAATCCACCCGTTAGTGGCATCCTTTCGGTAAGTCACGGTTTGGCTCCCGTCATTGATCTGTATCTCATCGCCCGTACTAAAGCTACTCTTATCATAGTTCGTAGCGTCGACCGCACGGGTAGACAGAGAAGAAACGATCTCCGCCGTCACCTCCAAGGGCTGTCCACCTTCCAGATCCACCTCTGAGGTACAGGCGGGGGCGAGCAATAGCAATAAGCCTCCGGACAGGTGGAGCATGGTTTGTCGTATATTCATAGTATAATGTATCATAATGCTATATAGTTGTTAAGTTAAATTTCCTCCAGCCATGATCTCATCCGTCCATTTGCCGATGGTACAACTTTCCGGGATCAGCATGTCGTTATGCAAGGTCAAATTATATGTATAGTGGTAACCGGTCCGCAAGGCACAACCCGTTAAGGTAGCCTTGTAGGTAACACCATCGCAAGTGAGAGAGACCGTTAGATCCGTAGCGGAGGTTCCCGCGCTACCACCTACAGCCCTTAGGATACCACACCATTCATATCTCCGGGATGCATCGCCCGGGTAAGGCCGATATAGCGTGATCGTCTGGTTCGTAGATACAGCCGTACGTATCCCCGTCGCCGCTACCGTAACGGCATCATTGGCGATAGAGGTCTCACGCTTCACGGTAAACATCAAGGTCAACTTCGAATTGACGTGCGTAAAGGGCTTGCCGCTCGACGTAAAGTCCAACGTACCGTCGCTGGATGTAGCATCACCCGTTTTCAGCAGGTTACTGGCCAGATAAGCAGCGCTCGTGGTTTGAAACTGGTTGATGGCCGAGTAATCCGCCGGAAACTGCGCCGAATACGTAACGGCAGGCTCCAAGGTCACAGGCGAGGTTCCCACCACGGTCCATGCGGAAGTTCCGTCATACCGATAGCTGGCCGATTGGGAAGCCGCCGTCCCACTTGCCTTTTTTGTCCTTGTCACCTTTATCTGATCGCCGGAAAGGAAGGATGTCCTATCGAAACCATTATCCGAGCTAACCGCCTCGCCGCTTTTGGTAACAGGGCTGATCTCGGCAAGTACCGTCACCGGGATTCCCTCCGGAGCGGAAAGCCCCGTCTCTATCCCGTTCGTGCAACCGTAGAGAGCCAGCGCCATGTTCAAGGCTCCCATCCATGCTAAACTGAGGTTCATGTAATTCATATTCATATTTTTCTTTTTATGCCGTAATTAATAGCCGCCGGGCTTAACGTCTCCCGTTCCTGCTGAACCGCTCTCCATCCAAGGGACGATATTGGCGTTCACCGTAATCGCTCGGTTGGATAAGGTTATTTGTATTTTGTGGGTATGTCCTCTTTTCCAAGTGATCTGACTTAGGTTGGCGGATAACGTCCGGTCATCCGTAGTGCCATCCCGCTTGCCGACCACTACCGTAAGGGTCATGTCAGTCGATACCAAAGGAGCCACCAGCCCATAGCCTACCTCCACCGGAACACCCGCGGCACCGCAAAGTATGGCGGTGGTTTTACTCGACGCATCGTTTTTAGGGGTAAAAGTGAGTTCGGCGGTCTTTGTTCCTTTAAGTATCCCATCCGCGATCTGCATCGTTCCCGTGCCGGTAATGAACGCATTGGAGGATGCTTTCAACGTTATCTTCTTCACGTAATCATAGGTCGTATTCACGGAACGTCCCGTGGCGGATTGCATCGTGAAGGAAAGGCGGGCCAACGCATGTTGCAGGTAGATTTCCGGCTGATAAGTACCGCTTGAGGGGGAACCGCCGGACGGCGTGGTATTGCTGGCCGTAATAGCGGTAACCTCTCCTACCGTGTTGCTGGCGGAACCGTACATATAATCGGTAGCGTCAGAATCCCATCCCTTGCCGCCATAGAAATTCTGGTGAGCGGGAAGGGTGGTCGCTATGGTATGCGTCGTGGTAGTCGTTGATTTTGTGAGGGTGGCGCTCGTCGGGCTATAGGCATAGATCCGGGCCTTTACACTCGATAAATTCACGGTGGGATCGCCTACCCAATCGTTTCCGCCGCTACCTACCGACTGATAGGTGAAGGTGGAAAGGCCGGCATCCCCCGCCGTACCAACCCCGCCATAGGGAGTATAGCCGTCCTCTGCTTTAGTAACGAAAAGTTTTACCGCGTTAATCCTTCCCTCACCCTCCGTCGTGGAGGTTCCGCTTATGATGGAGCGGGTCTCGACACCGCTCATGTGGAATACGGGTTGTAAGAATGCCCCTGTCGTGTCTTCCGGCAAGGAGTCGTCGGAGGAGCAGCCGGATAAGAGCGCCAGTATCGCCAACAGGCCTACACCGAGGTGTAGCGGACGTGCGTTTTTGTAAATATCCTGTATCATAGGTCGTATAGTTTTTTTAGATAGTCGTACTTGTATTGTCGGATGATTCATTCGTCCACCCTACCACATTGAAGCCGTCCAGCTTAAGGCCGGTACCGTGGATGGAGATGGTGTATGTATATTTATTTCCGGCGGACCATTCGCCACCGTCGGTAATGGTGTCTAGTTTCATTTCCTTGCCATCTACTACGACGGTCAAGGTAGCGGCGGTAACATTTGCAGTGCCGGAGGGGAATGGTACGCCGTAATTGATGAACTCGATTCCGTCTGTGGTAGCGGCAACGGTTACGCCGCCATTTACCGTGTACTCGTACTTTACCTGTGTACCCGCCTTCGCTCCGGTTAGGTTGCCGAGGGCTCCGTCCTTTAGGCTCATGGTGGTGGTACCATTCGTTTGTAGTGTCGGGATGGGGCGACTATAGGTTATTTTTGTCAGGTTGCAAGGACCGGCGTAGTCCGTGTGTTTCTTGAACTTTAGGCTTACCAAGCAAAAGGCATGCTTAAGGCCTAGGTTTATCTTCTCGCCTTTTGAATCGGAGGCTCTGTGGCCGTTATCGGCTATGGGTTGAGTTGTTCCAAAGGTATTCGTGGAAGTGTTATAGGCTACACCATACATATAATCGTTACCGGGAACTGTGAAATCCAAGGAGGAGGCATTCGTTACCGTATTCGAATAGACTATGGCATTAGCCCGTACCGGGATGGTATAGACCGGGGAAGAGGCATTTCCGGCCGCGGTTATCGTGGTGGCATCCGTGACTGGATAGCAAGAGTAGACTATGGCTTGCTGGGTGCTTAGCCAGATCGTTTGATCCTTACCGTTTATCGTAGCGGGTTTTAAGGAACCCTCTTGGAGGGTGTATTGACCGTATGTACCTTGGGGGGATGTGCCGTAATGGTTTTCACTGGTCTCGTTATTTACGGCATATAAGCCGATGGCCTTTATATCGCCGGATGTGGCAGTGGCCTTGGTAAGGGCTACGCTGGCGATCTGCGGGGACAGGGCGACAGGGGTATCCGGATCAACCGGGGGTACGATGGGGTCTTCGCCATCCTCGCCGCCGCAGGCGAAAAGGGAAAGCGATACTGTTGTTAATAATAGGTATCTATACGGTTTCATATTTATCGTTGTTTATATTGTTCGTTTATTTGCCACCCGGTTTTATTATTACCACCCGGTCTGATTGTTACTACACAGATTTCGTGTTTTGTATTTCGTGTTTCGTGTTTTGTTGTAGAGACGGGGCGTGCCCCGTCTCTACAACCCTAGACTGTAAGTTAATTAACTTTCAAATCATCATTGCCGGTTACGGTGCCCCAAGCGGCTACGGTTACGGTGCCTATGGATAATTCCTTACCGCTAAGTTTTACGGTATAGATGTTTTCTTTCCCCTGCTCCCAAGTAACTCCTGTCGCATTATCAGCTAACGCTACCTCATAATCCGCTCCATCAATCGTAAAGATGGCTTTGGTATTATTTAGGGCTTGGTTAGTTATCGGCAAAGCCAAGATGCTGAATCGGTATGAAGCCCCTTTAGCTGCATTATCGTCTGATAAACCAGAGTCTCCTTTCTTTTTCAAGGTATAAGTAGCGCCAGTAGCAAACTCACGGATATAAGATCCCGTTGTCAAGGAACTATTATTAGCCAAGGTTCCCTTATCAATATTCATCGTAGCAAGAGGATTGCTATTACCGCTTACCTTTTGATTAGGTACATCCTTCAACTGTATCTTCGATAGCACACCTTTATTCTTATAAGTTCCATCATTGTAAATGCGGAAACTAACCAAAGTCAAGGCATGCTTCATGGTTAGATCAACAGAGGCATCTATAGAGGTTTCCTTTTTCGTGTTGCTCGCAGTTATCCAATTCGTCTCAGAGCTACCTTGGTCCGCCCACATATAATCGATTTCACCTTTCGCTGAATTAATCTTTGCCTTATTGGTATTTGTCGTTTCAGAGTTGTCTATTAATGTCGAGGGATAATCCCTATGCGCATCATCAGTCGTTCCAGCAAAGACCGTTACTGGGATTGTGGAGTTATCCGTAGCGGTATTATCAGATAATACTAGAGCTGTGGTTGTGGCTAACTCTTGATTTGTTCCGGGCTGATAAGCCGGATAATAAGCGTATATCTTTGCCACTTCGGAGGTCAGATATATTTTCTTATTCTCTCCACTTTTCCAGCCTGCGGTTCCTGTTGTCGAATAAGTATATAATGCGTAATTATTGCTTTTCGCATTCGTATAAGGATCTTCACCCGATACGACTGTCCCCTTTAAGCGTGCGTACACCGCCACGCTTTTCATGACATCATCTTTGCTAGCGTTAGCTTGGGTACCCGAATTTATCACGCTTTTCGTAAGCGTCACCCCCGCCGTAATCCCCAGCTCTACGGCATCCGGCTGGTTGGAAGGGAGGATGGAGGGGATATTGTCCTCGTTGCTACAGGCAGCCAAGAAGAAGGGAGAAAGAAAGAGTAGTTTATAGTTTATCAGTTTTCTCATGATTACTTTTTTTGATTCGTTCTATTAATTGTTCAATTCGTTTAGTCAGTCAGTGGATCAAGTCTAGGTTGCCATCGACATACGAGGGAGTCCATTCGGCTACCTCCACGGAGGAGATACCTAAAGAGGCATCGTAGATATCCAACGTGATCACGTGAGAGAAACCGGGCTTGAAATTATCCTCAGATATTTCATCACCCATCTTTACGGATACGTCGGTAAAGGTACCGATCGAAGTCTCGACCGTTATTTTTACATTGCCCGGATCGGGTGTAGGCGGCAGATACAAGCAGCCCAGATCGATGGGACCGACATTTGATGCCCCTACCGTGGCGTTGCCGGCAGGCTCAAGGATCACTTCCGAGGAACCGGAGAAGACAGCCTCGCCCGTAGCCAGCGGAACATTTACCGCCGTAGGTATGCTTTTCACGATAATCTTGTTCACCTTCACCTCCAGTCCTCCGGCATCATGCTTCTTTTTCTTGAATACCAGCTGGGTAAGCAGGTGGGCGTAATTCAATGAGCGATTCGCCTCGACCCCGGCGACGGTATTGCCCGTAAACCGGTTACCATCCCACTTATTACCCGCCAAGGGACCGGCGTACATCAAGTCCATATGCCCGTCAAGGGTATAGCTTACGGTACCCTCGGCGGCATCGTACGAGTTATCGCCCGCCACGGGAGATACGCCGACCAGATACACGTTCGCTCCCATGCGGGGATAATGGTGCTTACGAGAGGCATCCCATGAGATACTCCCGCCTACCGCCACATCAGCCGTCCGCTCTACCCATTCCTCGTAGAATACGGCATCGGCCCAACTTGTGGTCACGTCGGATACGGGGGTGGAGAAACGATCGGCAAGACTCGTATAGTCGGGAACACCTGTGATGGCGTCGAGACGGGTCACGCAAAAGAGGGTGGTCTTGAACGCCTCCGCCTCTCCCACTTCCGCTTTCGTGCTTATGGACGTGTCCGGGTACGTCGCCCGAAGCTCGATCGGAGGATCGGCGGAAGGTATCTCACCTCCCGCCTCACCATTGTCCGAGCAAGCGGCTAACGATCCCATGACTATCATCGACAATATGTATATAGAGAGTTGTCTCATGATGGTTGAGGGATATTTAGGATTATTTCAAGTCAACGGTTCCGCCGTTACCCTGTTTCCATTCGTTGACAGTGGCTTTCACTTCCAGTGCCTTCACATTATCTCCTGTAGGTTTGTCTGGCTCGGTAATGTTCAACGTAACCGTATGGGCATAGCCTTCTTGGGCATTCAACTTTTCACCTGCATTCTTTGAGTCCATCACCGGGACATTCAAGAAGGTACGATCCGTACCGCCTACGTTGATCGTTACGTTCAGCTTGATATCATTAGACGGAGCGAGCATCACTGCCGGGCTAATCGTAGAAGCTGTCGTGGAAAGGGTGGTTGTCGTGATATTGGGAACAGAGAAATCGGAGGCAGTAGCCCAATTCACGTCACCATTTGTCAGGTTCACGGATTGGGGCAATTGCGTGCCCAAAACCTTGATGCTCTTGATGGATACGTCCTTTCCGGCCCATTCTCCTTTGTTATCAGCCACACTAGTGTAACTAGCGGCGAAAACCAATTGGGTGGTCTTGTGGGAAAACGTCAACTTACATCCCTCCTGACTTGGTAACGCTGCTGTTCCGGCATCTTGATCTGTACCGATCGTCATGACATCCTGCAATCCGTCTACCTTACCGAAAACCACTTTTGAGGACTCGATTGTTCCGGAAGGAACAACCGCCGTGATATGGGAGTTTTTAGCACTCACCTGCGCATTATCATAATACAAGGTGGGAGTCAAGGTAATATCCGTCTCTGTCCCAGCCGTAAATACAGCGCCGGCTACGTTGGCACGTGTTTCCAATGCCTTTGTAGTTTCATTGATCACATTCTTGTAAACTGGATTAAAGCTACCCCAATCATGCTCGTGTCCGGAAGTCACGTCCACCATCACCACGATACCTTCCACCTGCGATCCATTCGTGATCGGGGCTTTAGTCGTGAGACCTTCCACGCTTTGTGTCAATTTGATCGCTACCGGAGCGTTCGCCGTACCCAAATCGGGAGTGATCACATCCTTGTCGTTCGAGCAGCTTGCCGCTAACAGGGCCACAGCCGCCATTGTCAAAATCTTTTTCATTTGTCTTGTAATTTTAAAGTATTAATAAAAAATATGAATTAAATAATCTTATCTATAAATCGGCGTTGCCGCCATTGCCCGGTTTCCACGGGGTGACGGTTGCCGTTATCTTTACTTGGTACTCCTCGAAGGGATCCGGCTCCTTGGGTTCCTCGGGAGTATCGGGATCGTCCGGTTCCTCTGGATCAACGGGTATCTCAAGCGAGATCTCGATATCGTAAGCCCCTCCACTCTCGTTGCCCTCGCCGCCGAACGAGACGGGGAGATCCTTGAAATCCTGCCCGGAGGCCGGATCACCTTCCGGCGCGAGCGTCATGTCAAGCGTCAAGGAGGCCTTGGGCTGCACCAGCACGAATCCGGGGAGCGTCACTACGCCATCCACCACGGGGATACCATTCCCGTCATCGGAAGAATAAATGATCACCGAGCTGGTCTCCCCGACCGGGACCACCTCTCCATCCGACAAGGACACCTTAGCTACCGAGGCTAGCCCGTTCAGCTTGACGGCATGTACGCTATACCCGTCCGGCGCTCCCTTGACACGTAGGCGGAAGCTGAGTTGCGTCAGCAGGTGCTTATGGATCAAGGGCGTTTCCGTAGCGTCGAAACGGCGGGACAGGGAGCCACTCCGCTCATCGGTCAGCATCAAGTCTTCCTGCCCCGTCAGCTCGTACCGTACCTCGCCGTTCACGTGAGGGGCGGCGGGGTGATAGCTACGGATGAAAAGCGCGGAGCCGTCCGTGGGATAGTAGCGCTCCGGGTCTAAGAAGATATCGCCCTCCGTGGCCGTCCCCGTCCAATGCTCCGTGTAATCGCCGGCGGAAGTGCCTACGGCGATGGATACGGGCGTGGAGTCGAAAACGTCCACGGCGGCACGGGTCTGGATGCCGGTGTAAAGGCGGATCGGGACGGCGGGGCTTACCTTCAAGGAGAGATCCAGCGTATCACGGCCCGAGGACATGGCCTCATGCAGGCTCGCGGTCAGGTTCTCCTTGTAGCTGAAACGCTCGCCGCCGGCGGTCTCGAACGAGAGCGTGCAGACGTTGCTCCGGTCCGAGCCGTCCAGCGTCACCGTACCCAAGATACCCGCCACGGCTTGGTAAACGCCCGCCACGCCCGCAGCCGAGGCACGGAAATCAAGGTCGAGCACACCCACTCCTGTCGCTATCCGGTCGGACAGGCGCACCGACGAGGCTATCCCGTCCAAACGGCCCTCCACCTTCGCCCCGCCGAAGCCTTTCCCCGCGTCGATGGTAAGGCGCAAGATCCGGCGGATATCCTTGGGGGTCGATGAGATCGCGGTCTCATCGCCATCGGTCACCTTAATCCCCGTCACGCTCTCCACGTAAAGAGGGCTATCCAGCGATACCAGCAGGCTGTCGCTTCCCGAGGGAAGGGCGGCGGCATAGGCTTTCCCCAAATTCTCCGTATCGCCCAACCGGACCTCGGCGGGGTCGGCGCCGGCGACCAGCAGGGCGTACTCCCCCACCACGAGCCGCTCGCTCCACGACCACGTAGACGGCGTTCCGGCGGGCTCTTCCTTCCCCGCCACGCGGGAACCATCCGCCTTATAAGCGAAAACGGCCAAGGGAGTATCGCCCGTATGTCGCACGGATACCCGCAACAATCCCTCGCCGGAACCGGGAACGGGTGGTTCCGGATCGTCCTTACCGCAAGCTCCCAAGACGAGGAAGCCGAGTAATAAAAAAGCTGTTTTTTCCGATAAATGTCTTAATCTCATATACTAGTTTATCTATAGTTTTTCCTTTCCCTCTGTACGGGCCGGTTCCCTGCCGTCGGGGAGGGTGTCTCCCTAGCGTTAGGGATGATGCCTCCCCAGCGTTAGGGACAATGCCTCCCTAGTGTTAGGGATGATGTCTCCCCTGTGCTAGGGATGATGCCTCCCCCGGATCAAATCTCATCCGGGCTCTCGGAGTCGCCTCCCCCGGCACCCACGGTGAGCGGCAGCTTGTACTCGATCGTGCGGGGAGACTTGAGCAAGGTGACGCCTTTCGAGAACTGCGTCACGATGCGTAGCTTGTACTTGCCGTCGGTCAAGGCCGGTACGCGGGCGATGATACGGCTGGGGTCGTTTTGCGTGAGGCGGCGGGTCACGGGCGTAACCTTCTCGCCGTCTTCCGACACGAAAAAGATACCTACCGAGCTGTCCGCCCCGTTAATACGGATACGGTCGCCCTCGATCAGTATGTCCTCGTTCGGGGTGATAGAGCCGTTGGACAATCCCGTGAAGGTATCGGTCACCATGCCGATGCGCCCCACCTCGGACTTGGCTCCTAGAACCTCGACGCCCACCTTGCTCAACGCGTCACGCATCTCGGCGGAGGGCACGATATCGAGCGTCAGCTTATGGATAGCGGGATCGAACTTCGCCGTCTCGCCTCCCCAAGGGCCCGTGATACGGGGCGTGTACTGGCACACCTCGGTGAGTAGGCTGTAGCCCATCATGAGGTGCTCCCGCACGATGCGGTCGCGTTGCTTGATAATGGACAGCAAGGTGTCATACTTGATCTCGGAGCCTTCCTTGATGATGGCGTTGGCTATATTCTCGTTGTGCAGGGTGTCTTTTTGTGTCAATACCTCCGCTACGTAGTCGTTGTCGTCATCCTTGGTTAACAAATTCGGCCGAAGCCATACTTTCCAGTAATACTCGTTTGCCATGATTGGTTTGTTTTTAATTGTTAGTAATCCGTTTAATTAGATGTTATGTCATGATCTTATTCTTGGATACAGCGGATGTTTTGGGCATCACGGTTATCTTTGCCGGCGAACTTAAGTCCTCCTCCCCCTTCTACGATCCCACCGCTACGACTGGCGATAAATACGTTACTCGCTCTGACATTGGAGGCTGTAATAGCCAAGAAAGTCGTGTATCCCACATTATTTAATGTAGTCAAATCCGCCGGATAACCGGAGAATCGCAGGTACGTGCCGTTTGCCGTATTATCGTATTTCAAAAGGACTCCACCATTTTTTTCAGAATTAGATAGTATCGTATTCCAGTCAGAGGAATTACGGCTTATTAGTACTTGAAGTTCATTCTGTGTCGGAACCCGCCAACCGGCAGGACATGGATCATGCACGGTTTTGCTGTCACTCCAAGTGGGCCTGCCGTTCGCATCCGAACTGGGATTGGATGACCATTCTTGATTTTGGGGCTGCCCAAAAGCCTCGGGATGCTGATAGGCATGATGAACCGAGCTGAAATTAAGACCTGTCGGCATCACCCATGTGATTCCGTCCGCCTTATACCTGTTCAGGCAATGCTTGGGAGGTAGGGCGGCATTGATGGTGAATTTATATTGATTCGCTATTTTTTCCGCCGTATAGCTTCCGGGGAAAGGGTCTTTACGTGCCCTCTGGTAATGAAAACCGTTGGCACGCGACATATCGAGGATATCGGAGGGGACGGACACATAGCCATCGTAGGCGCCTAGGCAACGATCCATGATGGGCTTATATGAGGTCGCCCCGTTCTGCAATTTCAAGATGCGCTGGTTGTCCGGCGAGAGAATGGTAGCGTCGGTTGTCGCCGAGGGACTATAATCCGTTACCCACACATGCCAGCTCCAAAGAATATTGCCCGTTCCGTTCTCGCCATCGTAGGCGGCGATAAGGCCACTGCCTCCCGTGGTGTTCGGAGCGACACGGCAGTAGATACGGGCATCCGTGAGGCTGTCGCCGTTCTTTAGCTCCACTATGTTCGTGTGGTCATCTTCGGCCGGTACCTGCGGGGCGTATTTGTTAACGACTCCCAGTGCGGGGTCGCCCAAGTCGCCATCCTCCAGCGTCTGCCACAATACTTTCACGGATTTTATCGGAGTGGAGAAGGTAGTGCCTGAAAGGCCGCACCAGTCTCGCAATATCGTATTGCCTCCGGCTACTCCCTTTATGGTGTAGTTGTATGGGTTGAAGCAGAACGCTCCACCCGGTTTTACCATAAAGCAGTTCGCCGTGGGGACTATGTTGTTGTTGTTCTGCGAGGCAGGGATTGGGTCGATGATGGTTATGCGACGGTCGTCAACTGGAAGCGTATTGTGCGACATCTCCACATTATATATATAGTTCGTGTTATCGTATAAGTCGAACTCCTTGCTGGTGCTGCCACCCAGATAGACGCGGTAGTTCAGTTTCTTCCGGCTATCCGTTTCGTTGCCGCCGTCGCTCTTGTGGCGGGAGATGAAGGTAGCGTAGGCGCTGCCCTTCGGGGCGTTCGCCTTCGTGCGGTAATAAGCGGAGGAGGCGTAGGCGCTCTCCCCGCGTACGACGGAGGGAATCCAGCAGGTATAGCTTCCCTCGTCCGAGACGCTTGCCACCTGTATGGTGGTATATTGATCCAACAGGGACGGGTAGGTATCGTCATTGACGGGTTTCAACAACCTGTAGTCTACGGGGATGGATTGCAGCAGGACTTGCTCTAGAGTATAGCCGGTTTTCTCCGATTCGTTTTTCCAAGACAGCGTCAGGCGGGTAGCCAAGCGGCGCAGGAGGATGCGGACATCCGTACCGTCAGGGCTTTGGATCTCGCCTGCCGAGGTTACGTTCACCTTAGGCAGGTGAAGGATATAGGGCATGGCCTTTATATCCCCCTCATTCTTGATCCCCTCGATCATGGATGCCGTGGCTGTCGTGCTTTGCACGGCGGAAAGGCTTTTCCCGCTAAGGGAACCCACCGTGTAGGCGGAACCGTTATATCCCCGGGCGATTATCACCAGCTGGCAATTGTCCAAAGCCTCCAGCGTGACCGTGAAGGAGGAACCAATCTCAACGGCGCTCGTATAACTCACTCCTTTGCCGGTTTTAAAATTACCGCCCGCATCGTATTGCCAGATCTCCAAGCCGTAAAGCTTATCCGGCTTGGCGGTGGCCAACGGGTCTTCTACGGCAGCCTTGGTCTTGGCAGAGGATTGCAGCCGCACATTGAGACCGGAGCCGGAACCAACGCCTTCCCCCGCTTTCGTACCGGACGTGCCGCCGGCAAGCGATGCGGCATCCACCTCGTCGGCGATACCCACGCAGAGCGATACCTCCACCGCCTTGCCCTCACCCGTAGATGGGCAGGGTGAATCGAGACGATTCTCACAACTTGACATTCCTAACATCGATACTATTGACATCATGATCAATACTGCTTTTTGTAATTTTACACCTATTTCCTCCATACCTGCACGTGCTTTTTCACTACTACATTTTACATTTTTTTACTTGAATCACGCTGTCTCTTTCTTACGCAGAAAGAGACAACAGGAGGATAAACGCTCCTATCCGCTGTTTTTCAAGCCCTTGGAAATGTTAATAGGACAAGGCACGTCACGCTTGACGGCTCGCTATTGTTTGTCTTTTTTAATTTTGACAAAAGATTTAAGCACTCACCTTGCCTTTATCAGCTATTTGAGCTACTTTTACACCCGAAAACGGATATTTATCCGCCATTCTGAAAGTTGTCTCTTTCTGCGTAAGAAAGAGACAACTTTTTTTCTCTCATCCCTTCATTCTCAATATCTTCCATTTTCATTCCCCTTTTCCATTTTCTTTCATTTCACTTTTTGTCTCTTTACAAATCACATCACTTTCATCCTTTCGGACTTACTGTCCGTAAAAGCACGCACGAAACCGCACGATACCCGACGGGGGTACCGTGTAACTTCACGCATGCGACAACAATCATATCATCGCATAACGGGATTAATAAGGATAAGAATTGTTATTTTATTCGGAGGTCTTCACCCACACACGTTTGCCATCGAACGTGATCGCCATTTTGAGGATGTCTCGCACCCCAGCCGCATGGAGCGTAGCGGCGTATTGCTTCTTCTCGATCTGCGCCAAGGCGGAATCAAGCACCTTGTCCACAGACTCGTCAAACATAGGGTCGTACACTTTCAACTCCATGATAAAACCCCTGCCACCAAGGTCACGGGGACGAAGAAGGATGTCGTAACGGCCCAAACCCGACTCACGGTTACTGCTCACCTCGTACGCACCGTTGCTAACCAGCATTCCCAACAAGAACGCCTGATAGACCTTTTCCGGCTCACGGCCGTTCGTGTCGTAATAGGAGAGCGTATTCACGACGAAGTCATTCAATAGCCGCTGGAAGATATTCATCTCGTTCTCGTCCAAAGCCTGCAGCATCATCTCCAAGCGGTCGTTCTTCACCGG
>NZ_QTLZ01000008.1:88758-205397 GCF_003635425.1 Parabacteroides sp. AF27-14 | reverse complement strand
CACGCCGATGGTACTGCGTAACAGTGGAAGAGTAGGTAGCCGCCGTCTTGAAGCAAGGCGATAGCCGATGGAGAGGAGTCAGTCCGTAAGGGGTGACTCCTTTTTTTATATTAAATTTGATGTATTAAATCTATTATCTAATATCATGAAGAAAATCTATTTATTTCTATTTAGTCTGTTTATCTGTAATATCCTTGCGGCGCAAGATCAAGACTATAAAATAGTCAGAGATATCTCTTATACCCAATCGAAAAATCCATATGCGGTGGAACGTTGTAAATTGGATCTTTATTATCCCGAGAACGCAAAAGACTTCCCTACGGTAGTCTGGTTTCACGGAGGCGGCTTGTCGGGAGGTAGCAAATTCATCCCGGAGGAATTGAAGAACTGCGGATTAGCCGTTATCGCCGTAAATTACCGTCTGCTACCCAAAGCCACGTTGAGCGATTGTATCGATGACGCCGCCGCCGCTGTCGCTTGGACATTCAGCGAAATTGAGAAGTATGGTGGGGATAGGCGTAAAATCTTTGTCTCAGGTCATTCCGCCGGAGGTTATTTAACAAATATGGTCGGACTGGATAAGAAGTGGTTGACTAAGTACCGGATAGATGCTGATTCCATCGCCGCATTAATCCCTTTCAGCGGTCATGCGATCAGCCATTTCGCTTATCGGCAGGCGAAGGGGATGAAAGATACCCAACCGAGTATCGACGAGTTCGCCCCTTTGTTTTACGTACGTCCTGACGCTCCTCCATTGATTATCGTCTCGGGCGACCGGGAGATGGAGATGCTGGGCCGCTATGAGGAGAACGCCTATTTTTGGCGTATGATGAAAGTGGCCGGACATAAGAATACTTATATCTATGAGTTGGACGGATATGATCATGGATCGATGGCCGCTCCTGCCTTCCACATCTTAAAGAATCACGTGAATGCGATCTTGAAAGGTTCAGAAACCCGGTAATTCGATAAACTATTTAATTTAATACGTATGGTTCTCTTTTCTTTATTAATGGTCTTGATTTGCTTGAACGCATGTTCTGGAGCGAAGACCTCGGACAATGTAACGGTGTATGTCACGACAAACGATCGTGCGAAAGATTTCGTGAGAAGTGAGATCGCCTTGGGGGACAAACAAGCCGCCTCGCCTTCCGTGATAACGATAGACCCTTCGGTGCGCTATCAGACGATGGATGGCTTTGGCGCCGCCGTGACAGGCTCTACCTGCTATAACTTGATGCGGATGGCTCCCGAGGATCGGACAGCTTTCCTGAAAGAGACTTTCTCTGATACGGAGGGGATGGGGTATAGCTATATCCGTATCTCGATTGGCTGCTCGGACTTTTCTTTAAGTGAGTATACTTGTTGTGACACGAAGGGTGTCGAGAATTTCGCCTTGCAGAGCGAGGAGAAGGAGTATGTGATACCGATCTTGAAGGAGATCTTGGCGATCAGCCCTTCTATAAAAATCTTGGGATCGCCTTGGACTTGTCCAAGATGGATGAAGGTGGATAACTTAATGGATTTGCGCCCGTTCGAGTCATGGACTAGCGGACAGCTGAATCCCGCCTATTATCAAGATTACGCTACCTATTTCGTGAAATGGATACAGGCGATGGAGGCCGAGGGGATTCCTATCGAGGCGATAACTCCCCAAAACGAACCTTTGAACCGAGGAAATTCCGCTTCCTTATTTATGGGATGGGAGGAGCAACTCTCTTTCGTGCGTGACGCTCTAGGCCCTAAACTGAAAGAGACTGGCCTCAAGACGAAGATCTACGCTTTCGACCATAATTACAATTACGATAATATGTTGGAGCAGCAAGGCTATCCGATGAAAATCTACGAGGATGAGAATGCCGCTTCTTTCCTGACAGGTGCCGCTTACCATAATTACGGGGGCGACCGGGAGGAGTTGAATAACGTAAACGGCAAGTTCCCCGATAAAGAATTAATATTTACGGAAACTTCTATCGGCATGTGGAATGATGGACGTAACTTAGAGAAACGCTTGATGGAAGATATGGAGGAGACGGCCTTGGGTACGGTGAATAACTGGTGTAAGGCAGTTATCGTATGGAACTTGATGCTGGACAACGAGCGGGGACCGAACCGAGAGGGTGGTTGCCAGACTTGTTATGGTGCCGTGGATATCGATCGCTCGGATTATAAGACGATTACCCGGAATTCTCATTATTATATTATCGGTCATTTATCCTCTGTGGTGAAACCGGGGGCAGTACGGATCGGCTCTAAAGGGTATACGGCTGATGGGATTATGTATTCCGCCTTCGAGAATTTAGATGGAACGGAAGCGCTCGTATTACTAAATAATACGGACGGGACTAAAAATATAACGGTAAACAGTGGCGAACGTTCGTTTACCTATGAGGTTCCCGCTAAAGCAGTCGCTTCTTTCCGTTGGAATCTTTACTAATAAGGAGGGGGTGTTAAAAGTTGGTATTATGGCACGCAGATTTAGCAGATTTACGCAGATAATATATTGATTTTCATGTCATAAATCTGCGGTCATCTGCTCAATCAGCGTTATCTGCGTGCCATGTTCACACTTTTGACACACCCCCGAATGTCCAATACTTTATCTATAGTGGCAACAAGCCGGTAGCTTATCATATACGGCTTTATCCGCCTTATCCATATCCGTGTCATGGCCTACTTTAGCGATCGCCTTGCTGATCGCTTTCGGGGAGGTCTTTTGGGGATCGTACTGGAGATGGATCATCTGGGTATCTTTGTCCCAATGAGCGGATAACACACCATTTACCCCTTTTGCCGCTTTCTCGATACGTTCCTTGCACATATCGCAAGAGCCTTTGACACCGAACATGGCATGCTCGGAGGCTACCCCCGTGGCGCTTTGCGCATGCATCATATGCCCCTCATGCCCAATCATAGGCTTGGCGGGCTCGTCGCCGTTATTCATCATGGAAGTTTTTCCCTCCAGCTGTGCGCTGGCGTCTATGGCGAAGACTCCGTTGGTTACGATTTCCTCACCTTCTCGCAAGCCATTCAAGATAACATAAGAGTTACCAAGGGAAGGGCCTAGCTCCACTTCACGCATCAAGAAAGCGGGGGTATTCGTATCCGGTTGCTTTACGTACACGATAGCACGTTTACCCGTCCAGAGCACAGCGGTTTGCGGTACGACGATCTCGTTCTTATAGTTGCGGAGCGGGGCGCTTACGTTTGCCGTGGCGTACATCTCGGGCTTGAGCTCCAAAGAGGCGTTCGGTACCTCTACACGGACCTTGGCGGTACGGGTCGTCGTGTTCAAGATCGGGTCGATGAAAGAGATCTTACCCGAGAACTTCTTGCCGGGTAGCGCTTGCAGGGTAAATTCCACCGGATCACCTTTGCTAAGGAAAGGGAGATCCACCTCGAAAGCGTCGAACAAGGCCCATACCTTCGTGAGGTTCGCCACGTCGAAAAGGATAGCTCCTTGGGATACATAATCACCTTGGCTTACCCGCTTGGACAGGACGATACCGCTCGTGTTCGACTTGATCTCTACAACCGGGGAGATAGAGCCGGACTTCTCGATAGCGGCGATCTGGGCATCTGTCATCTTCCATAAATATAGTTTTTCACGGGCGGCCTGTATCAATTGAGATTGTCCCATGCGGATCGCTTCCAACAATTCTTGCTGGGCGGTGAAAAGCTCTGGGGAGTAGAGGGTAGCGAGGGTCTGTCCGGCACGCACCGTCTCACCCGTGAAATCAACGTTCAAGCTCTCGATGCGTCCGCTTACATGGGCTGTTTGAGATTGCAGGCTACGCTCGTCCGGTACGATCTTGCCGTATAAACGGACTTGCTTGACCGGATTCTGGCGGGATACCTTGGAGGTTTGTACGTCCGCTAAGGCTGCTGCTTCTTCCGAAAGCTGAATGGCGTTGGGATCGATGGCCTTGTCGGAGAAGGAGCTCTTACGTACGGGGATCAAATCCATGGCGCAGATAGGGCATTTACCCGGCTTGTCTTGGCGAATTTGGGGATGCATGGAACAAGTCCACTCGCCGGCCTCGTTCTGTTGGAGGTCGTGGCCATGCGTAGGGTCGTGAACTTCCGTGCCGGTCTCGCTCGCTTGTGACGTATGGCTGTCGGTATCGGAGTTATGGAACAGAAGCCAGCCCAACAAGAGGCCGCCCGCTAGGAACAGGATATATATCAGGTACTTGGATTTTACGGTTTCATTTATATTTTTCATTTTCTTATTCGTTTACAGAGGTGGATATTAATTTCTCGATTCCGGCGATTTGGGTATTATATTCCGCTATCGCTTCGCTTTTCTTCAAGTGATAGTCCAACATTTGTCGCTCCACTTGGATCACGTCGGTCAAGGTCGTACTTCCTGTCGAGAATTCCCGGACGATCAGTTGGTAGGTGGCCAACGATAGATCGTATTGTTTCTGGTACAAATCGATTTTCCGTGCGGCATCTTCCAATTGCTGGGTAATACGGATATACTCGGCTTGCAGTTGGTTCATCGTGTTCTCGTACTTCAACTCGCTGGATTTCCAATAATGCTTGCTTTCCCGTTGCTGTGCGTTATATTTCTTACGGAAGATAGGAAGGCTGATCTTTAGCATGGGCATGAACATATCCTTTCCGTTCATACCGGACATAGAGCCCATAGACATATCCTCTGGTTTCTTCCCGATCAAGGAATACTGGAGGCCGATACCTAGCATGGGGTAACTCATTTTCTTGTCCATCTCCGCCTTGGCTCGGTAAGCGTTTCCTTCCGCCTCCAGCATGGTAAGCATGGGGTTGTTGGAGATGACGTTGTCAAGAGCCATCGACTCACTCCATGAGAGAGGAAGCCGTTCCAACGAGTCGGGGACGGAAATCGGGGTAGCTAGCGACTGATTGAGCAACGTATTAAAAGCAGCCTCGGCCGTTTTCCGTTGCGATAACAAGGAGGCTAGCGTATTCTCCAGTTCTACCTTCTCCATCTGGATTCGCAGTACGTCCGACATTCCGCCCATGGAGTTGCCACTTCCCATAGAGCCTCCACCCATAGGGCTACCGCCGGACATTCCGGACATCGTACTACCGGATGCTCCCGTGCTTTGTACCGTAGGGCTTCCCATGCTACTGCCTCCCATACCCGACATACCTCCACCGGATACGGCGGGAGGAGTCGATGGAGCAGAAGATACGGGGGAGGGTAGGACGGAGGAACCGCCCGCCTTCGCCGACGGAGCGGAGAAGCGGTTCAATGCCAACTGTTCCAACTGGTCTAGCAGACGAAGGTTCGCCTGCGTATTTTTATATTGCTCGCTGATATTGCAAAGCTGGTACCATTGACTCTTCACCTCGTAATACAGGTTGTTGCGACTGTTACGGAATTGTTCGTAAGCCATCCGGGCCATCTCGGTCGCCTCGTTGCGGGCCGCCTTCCGGGTACCGAACCAAGGGAACATTTGCATCAAGGTGAAATCCGCTATTTGCTTTCCGGACAAGATCTCCATCGGTTTCAGGAAGAAACCGATCTCCAGTTCCGGGTCCGGATAGGCTCCGGCTTGCGGGACTTTCTCCAAAGATGCCTTATACAGGGAGAAGTCGGCGTTGATCTGCGGATTGTTACGTGCCGCCAGTTCCAGATAATAGCCTAAACTATCGGCCGGCTGGGAGTAAGCGAAAAGGACGTTTAGCATCCCCAGTACACCTGCCATGATGATTGATCTGATTCTTTTATATCTCATAAGTCGTTACCTCCTCTTGAATTTTATTCTTTTGTTCTTTCTTTATAGCGTTCTCCCGCCACCAGCATTGCAGGACGGGAACGACAAACATGGTCATACTCTGGATCAGCATTCCTCCGAACGTAGGGATAGCCATCGGTACCATGATATCCGCCCCCTTACCGGTAGAGGTAAGTACGGGGAGCAAAGCGATCAGGGTAGTGGCTGTAGTCATGGCCGCAGGGCGTACCCGTTTCAGTCCGGCGGCTACTACCGCTTCCCGGATATCGTGCTTGGTGCGGGGGTCTCGCTCGAGGAATACATGATGGATGTAGGTTCCCATCAATACCCCATCATCCGTAGCCACACCGAACAAGGCGATGAAACCGACCCAGACTGCCACGCTCAGATTGATCGTGTGCATCTGGAAAAGATCCCGCATATTCTCTCCGGCGATGGAGAAGTTCATGAACCAATCCTGTCCGTAAAGCCATAGCAAGATAAAACCTCCGGCGAAGGCCACGAACACCCCGGAGAAATGGATCAGTGAGGCAGTGACCGTCTTGAATTGAAAGTATAGAACCAGCAGGACGATCAACAAGGCGAGGGGAACGACGATCATCAGCCGGCTGGTGGCACGCTCCTGCTGCTCGTAATTGCCGGCGAACTTATAGGATACGCCGGGATCAAGGTTCAACCCTCCCTCCTTTATTTGTTGCTCAAGGATGCGGGAAGCCTCTTTCACGACATCCACTTCCGCCTTCCCCGCCAGTTTGTCGAAGATGACGTAGCCTACCAAGAAAGTGTTCTCGCTTTGGATCATCTGCGCTCCACGGGTATAGTTGATATCGGCAAGCTCTTTAAGCGGGACTTGCGCCCCAGTGGCGGTCGGTACGAGGATCATACCTAGCGCCTCTGGATTATCTCGAAGCTCACGAGCGTAGCGTAGGCGCACCGGGAAACGTTCCCTGCCTTCCACGGTGCGGGTCAGTACCATGCCACCGACAGCGGCACTTAATATCTCTTGCAAGTCCTCCACGTTTACGCCGTAACGGGCCATATTCTCACGGTTCAGTTCGATCTCCAGATAAGGGGCGCCTACCGCACGGTCGTAAAATACGGAAGAGGGGATAACGGAGGGTACCTCTTTCAATGCCTTCTCGATCGCCTTTCCGGCTTTCTCGATCGTCTCCAGATCCGGGCCATACACCTTGATACCCATCGGGGCACGCATACCGGTGGATAACATGACGAGACGGGCCTCGATAGGCTGCAGCTTCGGGGCGGAAGTCAATCCCGGAAGATGGGTGACGTTCACGATCTGTTGCCAGATATCGTTCGTGTTCTTGATCTCCGGTCGCCATTGGCGGAAGTAATCGCCTTTAGCGTCTGGGATCAGGCTGTCTGAGGGAATCAGCCGGAAACCGTCTTTGGGGTTATATACGCCTCCATCTTTTAGGAGATACTCCCCTTGCCGGTTTACCTTGAAACGTTCCCTTTTCCCGTCCTCATTCAGGATATATTCCGGACGGTAGTTGATCGTATTCTCGAACATCTGTACCGGCGCTGGATCGAGGGCGGAGTTTACACGGCCCCATTTACCGATGGCGGTCTCCACCTCGGGGATAGAGGCCAGCCGTTTGTCGAGCGCCTCTATATAATCAAGGTTTTGCTCGATACCGGAATGCGGCATGCTAGTCGGCATCAGTAGGAAAGAACCTTCGTTCAGGCTAGGCATAAACTCCTGTCCGATGCCTCTCCATATCCAGAAACCGAATACGATGGTAGCTCCCGGAATCAACATGAATTTCCAGCGGTTATCCAAGCACCAGCGCAATATCCTCTCATAATACATAACGAGCAGCCACAGGATGCTTAGGATGATGGCTACGCAACCCGCCACGAACAGGATATTGGCGAGCATCCCTTTTTGCGGCCCCATCGGCAACCATTCCTCGGACAGGTAATAGATCGAGACAAAGAGGGTGATACCGATATTGATATAAGTGCTCATCTGAGGCTTCTTCCAATACCCGGACAATAGATTATTCAACCCGACTGCCGTTAGCCCGATAGCGGGAATACTGCCATAGATAATAAGTAAGGCGATTCCGGCCACGATCAACAGGTAATTCAGTATTTTCCGTATCTGCCTTGAATGGATCTTTATCGAGAACAACCAATACGATAGGGAAGGAAGCAAGATCAATCCCAGCACGAAGGCGGAAGCCAAAGCATACGTCTTGGTGTAGGCCAAGGGCGAGAACATCTTCCCTTCCTGCGCCTCCATGGTGAAGACGGGGAGGAAGCTGACGATCGTCGTGATCATCGCCGTGCTGATCGCCCCGGACACCTCGCTTACCGCCTTATAAATAAGGTTGACAAACGCCTTTCCCCCCTGTATATGCCTGTTCTCGGGCATCTCCCGGTAACGGATGATACTTTCCACGAAGACGACCCCTACATCCACCATCACGCCAATGGCGATCGCTATACCCGATAAAGCCACGATATTCGCCGCTATCCCCGTATAACGCATGATGATGAACGTGGCGAGCACCGCTATCGGTAACATGCTGGCGATAACGATAGAGGCCCTTAGGTTGAGCACCAGCACGATGATAACGATCACGCAGATCAATATCTCGTGGGAGAGGGCGGTCTCCAACGTCCCGATCGTCTCCTTGATAAGCCCCGTACGGTCGTAGAACGGCACGACGGTTACCTTGGAGACCGTCCCGTCCGCCAGTACCTTCTGGGGCAATCCCGGTTCCATCTCCTTGATCTTCGCCTTTACGTTATTGATAACCTCCAAGGGGTTGGAGCCATAGCGGGCTACGACCACTCCGCCCACGGCCTCCACACCCTCCTTGTCCAGCCCTCCCCGTCGGGTTCCGGGGCCGATATTCACGAACGCCACGTCCGATATGCGAACCGGCACGCCTTCCCGAACGGTGACGACGGCATTCTCTATATCTTTTACATTCTTGATATACCCCAAGCCCCGGATCAGGTACTCCACCTTGTTGATCTCCATCGTCTCGGCGCCGATATCGAGGTTGCTCTTCTTGATGGCGCTCATGATATCCATCACGGAGACGTTGAAGGCGTACATGGCATCTGGGTTCAACTCGATCTGGTACTCCTTCACGAAGCCGCCCGCCGAGGCAACCTCGGATACCCCCTCGGCGGAGGATAAGGTGTACTTGACGTAGAAATCCTGTATCGTACGCAACTCCTCGGCGTTCCAGCCTCCGGTAGGTTTACCGGTCTTGGGGTCCCGTCCTTCCAGCGTATACCAATAGATCTGCCCGAGGGCGGTAGCGTCCGGTCCCAAGGTAGGCTGCACGCCTTCCGGCAAGGTTCCCGGAGGCAGGGAGTTCAGCTTCTCCAATATACGGGAACGGCTCCAGTAGAACTCTATATCGTCATCGAAGATAATGTATATGAAGGACATCCCGAACATGGAGGAACTACGGATCGTCTTCACTCCCGGGATACCTAAAAGAGAGGTGGTCAGCGGATAAGTGATCTGGTCCTGTATATCCTTCGGCGAGCGGCCCATCCATTCCGTGGCCACGATCTGCTGGTTATCGCCGATATCGGGGATGGCGTCTACCGGAATCGGATTCCGGGGAATGATCCCCCCGTGCCAATTGAAGGGGGACGTGGAGATGCCCCATACGATAATCAGCACTAGTAAAAGTAAGGTTACCACCCTGTTCTCAAGGAAGTAACGAATGATTCTGTTTAACATTTGAATGAGCTTTTATGATTTGAAAACATATGAGAACGCTTATTTGTTCGTCTTTGAAGGCAAGCGATCACATGAGTACTCGTGATGCTTTACGCCAGTACTCGCAATGGATTACTCCAGTATTTGCAATGGATTACTCCAGTACTTGCGGTGGATTACTCCAGTACTCGCAATAGATTACGCCGGTACTCGTGCGTAAACAGACGTAAATCGCCTTTTAAAAAGGAAGCCTATACGCTAAATCAAAAAAGTACAATGATGGACGAATAACGGGATAGCGCTATTCTCCTTGGGTGGATTAATAAAGGGATTGGAACGTGTTGTCTCGTCTCGCCCGGCGATCTTATAGGAGTCGAGTAGATCGAACAATAAAACTACAGCGACAGGAGCGGACAATTGCACGAGCGTATTCGCCACATCCTGATCGACGGATAACTTAACATATTCCGTCTTGGTAGAGCAGCACTTATGGGACGTGCCCGCCTCACCGCAACTGGGGCAAGTGTCAAGATACTGCAAACTCACCTCCGCCAACTTACCCATACAATAATGGTAATTCAGCGCAAACCCGGAGGAAACCCCGAGGTAAAGAACAGCGAGTATGAACAATAAAAATCTTCTCATCCCAAGTAATATATTCCGCAAATATATGAATATTTTTTGAACGGGCAATAGGGTGGAAAAAGTGCTCGTAGGGTTGTTAAAATCAGAACCTTTTCTTTATAGCCTTGTTCAAGGTAGGTAATTAATCTAAACAAAACACATTTATGAGACTATTTGTACAAGGAGCAGTATTACTGCTAGGTATGGGATTCTTATCGGCTCCCGCTAAGGCTCAAAAGGTGGTCATCGAGGATGACGTGCCAAATTCGATAGTCCTTGTCAGCCAAGACAAGGCAGGTGATGAAATCGTGAGGATAATGAATGAGACGCAGAGCCCTCGTTTCCACGACCCGAAAGCCCCCCGCTTCGTATTGACCGATCGTAAGGGACGTTTCGCCTTGGGTATCGGCGGTTACGTGAAGGCTACGGCGGAGTATGATTTCGGCGGGATCTCGGATGATGTCGATTTCTATCCGTCCATGATCCCGAATGGTGGGCAGAACTACGTCCGTAACCAGTTCCAGATGGACGCTACTACCAGTACGATATTCTTGAAATTAGTGGGTCGTACCAAACACCTCGGGGATTTCGTCGTGTATACGGCGGGTAACTTCCGGGGAGGCAGCAAGGTCTTCGAGCTCCAGAACGCCTATGTGTCTTTCCTTGGTTTCACGATGGGTTACGATTATAGTACCTTCATGGATCTGGCCGCCCTTCCGCCCTCGATCGATTATGCGGGGCCTGCCGGACAGGTTTTCAGCCGTGCCACCCTGTTACGCTATGAGCGTGCTTTCGGTAAGGGATGGAAAGCGGGTGTAGGTATCGAGATGCCAGTGGTGGATGGCATCACGAACCAAAGCGTGAATATCAGTAACCAACGTATGCCGAACTTCCCTGCCTATATCCAATACGCTTGGAATAAGAGCAGCCATATCCGTGTAGCTGGTATCGTACGTAATATGACGTATGAGAACTTGGTGGCGCAACGGGCCGAGTCTAAGGCCGGATGGGGCGTGTTTGCCGCCTCTACGTTCAATGTGACGAGCAAGCTGAACTTCTACGGTCAGGCTACTTACGGCCGGGGGATCAGCCAGTTCTTGAATGATATCAGTAATCTGGACGTGGATCTGGTTCCGGACCCCGAGGCCAAAGGCAAGATGCAAGTGCTTCCGATGATGGGTTGGTACGCTGGCTTGCAGTATAATATCACGCCGAAGGTATTCGTCTCCAGCACCTATAGCCAGACTCGTTTATACAGCGAGAATGATTACCCGGTTACCCCGTCGGATCAATACCGCTACGGTCAATACTTGGTAGCCAACATTTTCTGGAACGTGAACGCTAATCTGCAAGTCGGCGCCGAGTATTTGAGAGGCTGGCGTACCGATTTCAACGATATGACCCGCCACGCCAACCGACTTAATGTTTCCGCTCAATATAACTTCTGATAATGTAGCGTTTTGTTGATGTGCCACACCGGGGGATTCTTGGTGTGGCATTTCTTTTCGAGGCGATTGGCAGGTCTGCGATTAATAGATGTTCGCCATGCTAATCAGCGGCTCATACAGCTTCTCGATATCCTGCGAATCGATCTCGATCTCAACTTGATCACCGGGGATAAGAGTCTGTCCGGCGGGAGCCAAGTCCTTGCGATCCCGGTGAATAGTCTTGATGATACAACGTTGGGGGAGGGTGAGGTGATCTACCTCCTTCCCGTCGAAATAGGCACCTGTCATGATCTCTACGAACAGGCTGGAACGCCCTTCGGTACGGAAGGCTGGAGTCGAGATCATCTCGTCGTAGAGAACCACGTTAAAGGGCTTTATCTGTAGCATTTCCGTGAAGTAATACGTAAGCCCGCCGACAATGATAGAGGGGTAGAATACATCCAGATGCCCGGTTATCTCCGTAATCAAGACGATACCCGTCAGCGGTGTCCGGACTACCGCCACCAAGAAACCTACCATGCTGATTAACATGATATAGCTGATGCTCTCCGTTTCAATGAAACCATACTTCACCAATAATAAGGCGATGATCTGCCCGAACAATCCCCCGGTAACTAGTGTAGGGATGAAATTCCCTCCCGGCAGTCCGGAGGAGAAAGAGAGAGACGTGAATATCAAGTGGATGAGCATCATCGCCGCTATCCATAAAACGGGGTGATATCCATGCATCGCTTGCATGATAAGGAATTGCTCGCCTCCTCCTGTCAAATCGATCTCCGTCAATGAGATCGTATACGCTATGATAAGCAGGTACAACATCTTCATATAAGGAGGATGCTTCAGTCTGGTAAAGAAATCCTTGCACCAAAGGGTAAACATCGAGTAAATTTTCCCGAAGACGGAAATAACCACGGCCAGAAATAAGAACAACTTCAGTTGATCTATAAAAGTAGCCTGCGGGGCAATAGCGCTAATCTGCGAGTAGGGGTTGAAGGGGAAAATCAAGCTCGCTACGCCTCCCGCCACGACCCCTGCCAGCAAGGTGGTAATGGCGGTCTTGGGAGCGTCGAACCGTTCGATGGACTCGATCACCAAAAGTGAGGAAGCGAGGGGAGCGGCGAAAGCGGCGGCCAATCCGGCACCTGCGCCGGCAGCCAAAAGTTGCTTGCGCTCTCCAGCCAATACGTGTCCCCATTTGGAAATGATATTCCCCACGTAAGATCCGATCTGTACGCACGGTCCCTCACGACCAAGGGACAGGCCGGCGCTGATCGCTAATATCCCTCCCGTGAACTTGGCGATTAATTGTGTCAACGGGTTTTTATAAGTGATCCTGCCATTGATAACCGCCCGTGTCTGGGGAATGCCCCCACCGGTAATCAGCGGCATCTTCTTGACCATCCAATTCACGCAAAGCAATATACCCCATAGCGTGAAGAAGAACAAGACATGGAAATACCAAGGGTAATGACCGTCGAAAAAAAGTTTCCGGCTATTGAATAACTGCTGGAGCAGATAGTGATAAGGTACCGCTACCAACCCGGTCAGCAATCCCACGAAAATGCTTACAAAATAAAGTCTGGCGTCAATAAGTTTCAATTTCCAGATCCGCCAGCGCCTCAATTTTGTTATATCTAAGAGATCATTATCCATCGGACTCACCTTGTTTTCGTTTCCTGTTACAACAACCGAGGTAAATAAGAGGTTTAAAATCTCATTCCATTGAACCTTTTTTAAAAAGCCTTGTTATTAAGATATAGTGTTTTTCATGGTATTAGAATTAAGTTAGATTAGGTTATCCGTCTTGTTCGTGAGAATAGGGCGGTTTTCCTGTTTATAGGGGTTTGTACTTTGAGGCGGTTAGGATTTCTTGGGCGTCGTTGTTTTGCATCAACGCCTCCGGGGTAGATCCCGTCTCCTTCATGTACTGGTTGATGATCTGCCAGCCTATCCAAGTCCCGATATTCCCGGGAGCGTCGTTCTCGGGGAAAATGGCCGGGGTATCCTCGAAATACTGGGAAGTTGTCAGTTGATCCGGGGTATAAAGATGCTTGCGCTCGATGATTGCTTTCCAGATTGTTCCTTCGTTGTCCTTGCACCAGTTGTAGGCCTGTTCGGTGTATCCCATTAGCTCGGCGGCATCGGGAACGCCTAGGGCTTGCGAGAGCAGGTATTTGATTTTTCCCTCGTAAATCATCCGGTCCAGCAATACGTTCTCTTTTCCCGCGAAAGGATATTCGGACATGAGCCACCCCGCCAGATAATCCGGGACCACGAGTCCACGTTGCATTTTCAATTTCTGGGAGTCATAGAAGAAATCTTGATACAAGGGATAGTCCTTTCCCATATACTTATCGATGGAAAGGGAAAGCAGGCTATCGCCTACCAATACGTTCTGGTTGAAACCGGATACATGCATATAGATAGCAGGGATCTGCATCGAGGGGAAATTCTCCTTTAGATAGGCGAATCCGTATCCCAAGGATTTCTCGATATCCTCCACGGAATCATATTGGGTGATAGCGTCACGATACAAGCCTTTCAAGGTAGGCTCCGAGTAATAATTCCGCATTTTCTCGAAGAAGCCGGGAGTCTCGATGGTTTGCAGGTTTAATATGCCTTTCCCGATGATATCCAGCATTTCCGGGTATTGTTTGATTAGTTCGGGTTGCAAGGTGGTATCTTCCGTATCGATCAGCCGGAATAAATCCTTGTCAAAACGATTGATATGCAGGGGTTCGACGGTAGCGTAGTTGATCGTATTTGTGTTTTGCCCGTTGCAGCTCAATAGCGTAGCGGACAAAATACAGGCCATGATGAGTTTTGTAACCATATCTCTTCGTATAATAATGTAATATGATAAGAAACGGATCGCATGGGGTAATATTGTGTGACTGGCATCTTATTACTACCTTTGCCTCCCTTTTATTTAAGATTCATCATGCGATATACGAACAAACAAATTCTAAAGATCACGTATCCGGTATTAATCAGCTTGCTCATGGAGCATATGATCGGATTGACGGATACCGCTTATCTGGGACGTGTCGGCGAGGTCGAGCTAGGTGCCTCCGCCTTGGCAGGAGTCTATTATCTCGTGATTTATATGCTGGGCTTTGGTTTCAGTGTAGGCGCTCAGGTGCTGATGGCACGTCGTAACGGTGAGGGGGAGTATAAACGGATCGGCGAGGTTTTCACGCAAGGCGGGCTATTCCTTTTTTTGCTGGCGGCGGTGTTGTTTACGGCCTCTAATCTGCTTACGCCCCATCTGCTCCACCGGATGATCGGTTCGGAAGAGGTGTATCGAGCGACGATGAGCTATCTGGACTGGCGGGTGTACGGGTTCTTCTTCTCTTTTATAGCGGTGATGTTCCGTGCGTTTTACGTGAGTACGACGAATACGAAGATCTTGACGGCCAATTCGGTGGTGATGGTGCTTACCAACGTGGTCTTGAACTATATCTTGATATTCGGTAAGTTCGGGTTCCCCGCTTTGGGGATAGCGGGTGCCGCTATCGCTTCCTCGATCTCGGAAGCTGTTTCCGTATTGTTCTTCGTGATTTATACTTGGAAGAAGATAGATTATAAAAAATATGGTCTGTTCCGTTTTACGAGAGTGGATTTTAGGATGCTGGGACAAATACTGAGTGTCTCTATCTGGGTGATGATCCAGCATGGGATCGCTTTTGGGGGATGGTTTATCTTCTTTATCGCTATGGAGCATCTGGGTGAGCGGCCGTTGGCGATTACGAATGTGGTACGTAGCATCTCCTCGTTCCTGTTTATGTTCGTGAATGCTTTCGCCTCCACGAACAG
The DNA here is from genome assembly GCF_003635425.1 of Parabacteroides sp. AF27-14. NCBI lineage: Bacteria > Pseudomonadati > Bacteroidota > Bacteroidia > Bacteroidales > Tannerellaceae > Parabacteroides > Parabacteroides sp. AF27-14. The sequence continues at coordinate 190,068 of NZ_QTLZ01000008.1, read as the reverse complement.
CTCGCTGGTAAGTAACTTGATCGGTGCCGGGGAGTCGGACCGGGTGCTTCCGCTTTGCCGGAGGATGATCGGGCTATGCTATGCGTTCGTGCTACCGATCGGTATCTTGATCGCTATGTTCCCGTCTACCGTATTGCGTATTTATACGGATAACCCGGACTTGATCGCTAGCTCGATCTCCTCGTTGTGGGTGATGCTGTCTTCTTATCTCTTCGCTGTTCCCGGTTTTATTTATTTCTTTAGCGTATCGGGGACAGGCAATACCCGCCGTGCGCTGGAAATCGATATGGCTAGCATATTCGTGTACGTATTATATATATTGTATGTCGCTGTATGGTTGCGTGCGGACGTGGCGGTTTGCTGGACTACGGAGTATGTATATAATATCATGATCCTTTCTTCTTTCTTCTATCTGTGGAAAGGAAATTGGCGTAACAAGAAAATCTGAAGACTTATCTTTTGATTAGTACGGTAATTCGTAAGGATAAATCAAAAAAGACCATCTTGGCATTCACGTTCTGTGTGATATGGCGTTCCGCTTTCGCCAATTCTTCCATCAAATCGATCACGTTTCGTTCGTTCACGAAAGGTGAGAACTTAACTGAGAAGCTTGCCTCGTCTAGATTCATATAATTAAGTTCGGGTGATTGGAACCGGTACATGAAGTTCTCCCGGATCAAATGCTGGCAATAGGAGAGGAAGTTTTTCTGTCGCTCCCGTCCGATCCCTGCCATGACGTCTGCCATCGCTTTCATGCCTTTTACGTTTCGTGCCCATGAGTTTCGCATCATGGCCTTGAATTGCTCCAGAAAGAATTTGTTTTCCTCGCCCAAGCTAATCGCCTCCATCGCCTTGATAAAACTTCCGGAGGAGAGGTGAGCGACGTGTTTAGCGTCGTCGGGCGAAAGCCCGAAACGGGATACCATGGCATTCATGATCGCATCGGTCTCAATGGGACGGATGTGGATGCGTTGCGCACGGGATTGGATGGTCCCGAGGATAAGATCCGGAGTCTCGGATACCATAAGGATAACCGTTCTCATAGGAGGCTCCTCTATGATTTTCAGAAGCTTATTGGCACAAGTAGGATGCAGTTTCTCCGGCAACCAAACTATCAAGATACGATATTCCGCCTCATAAATCTTTAGGCTCAGTTTATGGATAATCTCATCGCTTTCCTTGGAATAGATGATGGCTTGTGAGTTTCCGGCCTCGATATAATCCAGCCATTCATCCATATTGAAATAGGGATGTTCTTTGAGGAACCCACGCCATTCACTGAGATAATCATCGCAGACCTCTTTCTTTTTCTCTTTCTTGGCTACGATCGGGAATACAAAATGTAAATCGGGATGTGCCAATTCGTCATATTTGAGGCATGACGGGCAACGTCCACAAGCGTCCGTGTCCGTCCGGTTCGTACAATTCAGATAACGGGCGTAAGCCAAAGCCAGCGGAAACGCCCCGGCTCCCCCTTGCTCTGTGAATAACTGTGCATGGGGTACGATCCCCGTCCGAGCCGATTGTCTCAACCGTTCCTTCACTTCCTCTTGCCCGATGATATCTTTAAAATACATGAGATATTTCCTTTTCTATAGAATAATGAACGAAGTTACGGAAAAGTATTCAGATATCAAAAAGCGCGAGGTTTTGTAAATATCAATTGACATATGTAGAGTAAAACTAAGAACGGATACAATACCAAGTCAAGTCCAATAAAGAATATGTATTTCATTACCTTAGAATTTTAAAAATAACCATACTTAGTACATGATTGTTCAATCGTGTACTTCTATTAGACAACTCAGCGTATAAAAACCCCTATTGTATTTCAATAAATTTCTTTCGCTATTTTGTAAACGCTATCCGAGGCCATCATTGTGTAGAAATGTAAGCTCGGTACGCCATGAGCGATCAGATCCTTGCACTGCTGTATACACCATTCCACACCCACCTCTTTCGCTTCCGCATCATCTTTACATTTACGTAATTCTGTTGCGAAAGGCTCCGGGATATCCGCACGGAATATCTTCGGAAGAACCGTTAATTGGTTCTTGAAAACGATCGGTTTGATACCGGGGATGATGGGAACCGTGATGCCTTCCGCACGGCAACGATCCACGAACGCATAATATTTTTCATTATCGAAGAACATTTGGGTTACCAGATATTCAGCGCCATTTTTTACTTTCTCCTTTAAGTAATAGATATCAGATTCCATATTGGGCGCTTCCTCGTGCTTCTCCGGATAGCAAGCCATGCCGTACGAGAAGGGAGTCTCTATACCGTCTATCTTGGAACCGTCTAACGCGATACCTTCGTTGAAATGATTTACCTGCTGCTGTAAATCAGTCGCGTGATCGTGGTATAACTCCGGGTTTTGCTGGGAGGCCTCTAAGGTCTTTATATCTCCCCTTAATATTAAGAGGTTGTTTACGCCAAGGAAGTTCAAATCGATCAAAGCGTATTCCGTCTCGTCTTTCGTAAAGCCTTTACATATAATATGGGGTACGGCAGGAATACCGTATTTATTCTGGATAGCCGAAGCGATCGCTACGGAGCCCGGACGTTTACGGATGTTTACTTTCTGGAAACTTCCGTCTGGTAAGGTTTTATAGACGAACTCGCTATGGTGGGAGGTGATATTTATGTATTTAGGGTCGAATTCCTTCAACTTGTCAATTACATTATACACCTTCTGGATACTGTTACCTTTCAGCGGCGGTAATATCTCGAAAGAAAAAGCGGTACTCTTACTATGCCTTATCAGATCAATGACTTTCATATTTTAATTATTTTTGACGCGAATGTAGCAAAAATCTTGGTAACATAGATTTTAATCCGCTATTTGTATATATCCATGCCACGGCTCTTTCATTTACCCATCCGTTTCGGCAGGCCGGAATGCATGAATCTCAAGTGAAATTCCGCACAATAAGTTTACGAGAGAAAATTGTGTATAAGAATCTGATAATCAGTATTTAAAAAACAGGATAATCTTTCTGCGAAAACACGTACATGTTTTTGGAAAAAGTCGTACGTGTTTTCCGGAAAGGTCGTACGAGTTTTCCGGAATCCTTCCACCGAAAACAAAAGCGCATGTTAAAATTTACAAGAAACCCCACTTTAACGAAATGTTAAATGAAAAAGCCGTGGCCTTCCGCTTGCTTTTTTTAGTTTATAGGCCGAACTATATATAAATTAGCGTATATTTGCGGTACACAAAATCTCCCATAGCGACGGCTATGGGCGTTTTTGCTTTTGAGCGATATTATTAACAGTGTAATTTGTTAATTTTAAACTAATTACAGCAAATTGTATAGATATGGAAAATTTAAATTGGTCTGAGCTGGGATTTGGTTATATCAAGACAGACTACAATGTAAGATGCTACTATCGTGACGGCAAATGGGGTGAGTTGGAAGTTTCTTCATCCGAGATTATCAATATTCACATGGCCGCTACTTGCTTGCATTACGGACAAGAGTCTTTCGAGGGCTTGAAGGCCTTCCGTGGAAAAGACGGTAAGATCCGTGTATTCCGTATGGATGAGAACGCTAAACGTATGCAATCTTCCAGCCGGGGTATCAAGATGGCTGAGTTGCCTGTAGAGATGTTCGAGGAAGCTGTACGTAAGGTCGTGAAATTGAACGAGCGTTTTGTTCCTCCTTATGAGAGCGGTGCCGCTTTATATATTCGTCCGTTGATGATCGGCTTGGGCGCTCAGGTGGGTGTGAAGCCGGCTCCCGAATATATGTTTATGATATTTGTCACTCCGGTAGGTCCGTATTTCAAGGGTGGATTCCAGCCCTCGAAGGTGTGCGTGCTCCGTGAGTACGACCGTGCGGCTCCTAACGGGACAGGTACAATCAAGGTCGGTGGTAACTATGCCGCTAGCTTGGTAGCCGGCGAGATCGCTCATTCCAAGGGATACGCCGCCGTATTGTATCTGGATCCGAAAGAAAAGAAATATCTGGATGAGTGCGGTCCGGCTAACTTCTTCGGAATCCGTGGCAATAGCTATATCACTCCGCAATCCCACTCGATCTTGCCCTCGATCACGAACAAGAGCTTGCAGCAATTGGCCGAGGATATGGGCTTGACGGTAGAGCGTCGTCCGGTTCCTTTCGAGGAGATCGCTACGTTCGACGAGGCTGCCGAGTGTGGTACCGCCGCGGTTATCGCCCCGATCTCACAAATCGACGATTTGGATGAGAACAAATCTTTTGTTATCGCCAAAGACGGCAAACCGGGTCCTGTTTGCGAGAAACTATATCATAAGCTACGTGCCATCCAGTATGGTGACGAGCCGGATACTTACGGATGGATCTCGATCATTGAATAATATCTTTTGTTTCGTAAGGACTGGAGTGCGCTCCGTCTTTACGAGACAGAATACGTTGATAGGCAATTGTTAGTTTGAACTTTACTTTTTGCAATAAAATTGCAATCTCCGCATTGCAAATGAGAAAAGATGTTTATCTTTGCATCGGTAATTCCAAATTTTCAATTACCAATTATGTAGGTGGAAGCATTCTTTAAAACACATAAATATCTGGTAGAGCATCTGTATTCTCCGGTACGAAGGGGATTGATGGATGAGATCAATTGGGAGGATCGGTTGATCGGTGTTAAAGGTTCGCGAGGAGTCGGAAAGACCACTTTCTTGTTAGACTATGCCCGTGAATATTTTGGTGCCGATAATAAGGAATGCTTATACATTAATTTAAATCATTTCTATTTTACGGAGCGTACACTCGTTGATTTCGCCGCCGAGTTTCGGGCTAAAGGCGGAAAGGTGTTGTTGATAGACCAAGTATTTAAGTATTCCAACTGGTCGAGAGAGTTGCGGTATTGCTATGATAATTTCGAGGACTTGAAGATCGTTTTCTCCGGTTCGTCGGTAATGCGTCTGAAAGAGGAGAATCCGGACCTGTCCGGCAAGGTGGTATCGTATAACCTTAGGGGGTTCTCGTTCCGTGAGTTCTTGAACTTGATGTCGGGGAACCAGTTTCCTGCGTACACGTTCGATGAGGTATTAGAGAATCATCAGGAAATCGCCAAACGTATTTGCTCGGTCGTAAGGCCGATGGCTTATTTCCAAGATTATCTACATCATGGTTTTTATCCGTTCTTCTTGGAAAAGCGCAACTTCTCCGAGAACCTGCTGAAGACCATGAACATGATGCTAGAGGTGGACGTGTTATACATAAAACAAATCGAACAAAGCTACCTGCCAAAGCTACGCAAACTACTCTACTTATTGGCTACGAGCGCTCCTTGTACCCCAAACGTGAGTCAGTTGAGCAAGGATATCGAGACATCCCGGGCCACCGTGATGAACTATATCAAGTATTTGACAGATGCCCGTTTGATGAATATGCTGTATCCGGTGGGCGAATCCTTTCCGAAGAAACCCTCCAAGGTATATATGTATAACTCGAACCTGATGTACCCCATCCGTCCGATGGAGGTAAATGCCGGGGCGGTGCGTGAGTCGTTCTTTTATAACCAACTATTGAAAGACAATAAGCTGAATGAAGGAATCAAGAACGCCCACTTTCTGGTGAATACGATGTATAATTTCCGGATCGAGGAAAACATGAAAGTGAAGAACAATCCGGATATGTACTATGCTGTCGATAAGACCGAGATCGGGGAGGGGAACATGATCCCGCTTTGGTTGTTCGGTTTTTTATATTAAGTAAGGATATTTTTTAATACTAATAGTTTTATAGGTCTATGACAAAACAGAAGAAATTTTTAACCTGTGATGGTAACCAGGCCGCTGCTCATATCTCGTATATGTTCAGCGAGGTAGCCGCGATTTACCCCATCACTCCGTCGTCTACAATGGCTGAATATGTAGATGAATGGGCTGCAGCCGGACGTAAGAATATTTTCGGCGAGACTGTAATGGTACAGGAAATGCAATCAGAGGGTGGTGCCGCAGGTGCTGTTCACGGTTCATTGCAAGCTGGTGCCTTGACAACAACCTACACTGCTTCTCAAGGTTTGTTGCTTATGATCCCTAATATGTACAAGATCGCCGGTGAATTGCTTCCTTGCGTTTTCCACGTATCCGCTCGTACATTGGCTTCTCATGCGTTGTGTATCTTCGGTGACCATCAAGACGTGATGTCTGCTCGTCAGACAGGTTTCGCTATGTTGGCTGAGGGTTCCGTACAGGAGGTTATGGACTTAGCCGGTGTCGCTCACTTGGCTACGATCAAGTCTCGTGTGCCGTTCGTGAACTTCTTCGACGGTTTCCGTACCTCTCACGAGATCCAGAAGATCGAGGCTTTGGAGAATGAGGACTTGGCTCCGCTTATCGACCAGAAGGCCTTGGCTGAGTTCCGTGCCCGTGCCTTGAACCCGGAGAGACCGGTCGCTCGCGGTATGGCCGAGAACCCGGATCATTTCTTCCAACACAGAGAATCTTCCAACACGTACTACGAGGCAGTTCCCGCTATCGTAGAAGAATATATGAACGAGGTTTCCAAGATCACAGGCCGTAAATACGGTTTGTTCGATTATTACGGAGCTGAGGACGCTGAGCGCGTGATCATCGCCATGGGTTCTGTTACGGAGGCCGCTCGTGAGGCTATCGATCACTTGATCGCTAAGGGCGAGAAGGTAGGTTTGGTATCCGTTCACTTGTATCGTCCGTTCTCCGCTAAGCATTTCTTGGCTGCCGTGCCTAAGACCGCTAAGCGTATCGCCGTATTGGATCGCACGAAAGAGCCGGGTGCTAACGGTGAGCCGTTGTATCTGGACGTAAAAGACTGCTTCTATGGTCAGGAGGACGCTCCGGTTATCGTAGGTGGCCGTTATGGTCTGGGTTCTAAGGATACGACTCCGGCTCAGATCCTGTCCGTATTCGAGAACTTGGCGTTGCCGATGCCGAAGAACCAATTCACGATCGGTATCGTGGATGACGTTACTTTCACTTCTCTGCCTCAGAAGGAAGAGATCGCCTTGGGCGGTGAGGGTATGTTCGAGGCTAAGTTCTACGGTTTGGGTGCCGACGGTACGGTAGGCGCTAACAAGAACTCGGTGAAGATTATCGGTGATAACACGGATAAATACTGTCAGGCTTATTTCTCTTACGACTCTAAGAAATCCGGTGGTTTCACTTGTTCTCACCTGCGTTTCGGTGATCATCCGATCCGTTCTACTTATTTGGTGAATACCCCGAACTTCGTGGCTTGCCACGTTCAGGCTTATTTGCGCATGTACGACGTGACTCGTGGTTTGCGTGAGAACGGTACCTTCTTGTTGAATACCGTTTGGGGCGCTGAGGAGTTGGCTAAGCACTTGCCTAATAAGGTAAAACGTTACTTCGCTCAGAAGAATATCACTGTATATTATATCAACGCCACACAGATCGCCTTGGAGATCGGTTTAGGTAACCGTACCAATACGATCCTTCAGTCCGCTTTCTTCCGTATCACGGGTGTTATCCCTGTAGACTTGGCTATCGAGCAGATGAAGAAATTCATCGTTAAGTCTTACGGTAAGAAGGGCGAGGACGTAGTTAACAAGAACTATGCGGCTGTAGACCGTGGTGGCGAGTACAACCAATTGACGGTTGATCCCGCTTGGGCTAACCTTCCGGATGATGAGGCTGTCGTAAACAACGATCCCGCTTTCATCAACGAGGTAGTTCGTCCGATCAACGCTCAGGATGGCGACTTATTGAAGGTTTCCGCATTCAAGGGCATCGAGGATGGTACTTGGGCGCAAGGAACCGCTAAATACGAGAAACGTGGCGTGGCCGCTTTCGTTCCGGTTTGGAATGAGGCGAACTGTATCCAGTGTAACCAATGCGCTTATGTTTGTCCTCACGCTTCTATCCGTCCGTTCGTATTGAACGATGAGGAGCAGAAGGGCGCCAGCTTCGCTATGTTGGACGTGAAGGCTCCGGCCGCTATGAAAGGTATGAAGTTCCGTATGCAGGTAGACGTTCTCGACTGCCTGGGTTGCGGTAACTGCGCCGATATCTGTCCGGGATTCAAGGGCAACAAGGCATTGTCTATGGTTCCGCTGGAAGGCCAGTTGGCTGAGGCCGATAACTGGAACTACTGCGTAGCTAACGTTTCTTCTAAGCAAAACTTGGTAGACGTGAAGTCTAACGTGAAGAACTCACAGTTCGCTACTCCGTTGTTTGAATTCTCAGGCGCTTGCTCCGGTTGTGGCGAGACTCCGTACGTGAAGTTGATCACCCAGTTGTTCGGCGACCGCGAGATGGTGGCTAACGCTACCGGATGTTCTTCTATCTACTCCGGTTCTGTTCCTTCCACTCCTTATACAACGAACGAGAAGGGTCAAGGTCCTGCTTGGGCAAACTCTTTGTTCGAGGACTTCTGCGAGTTCGGCTTGGGTATGGAATTGGCGAACGAGAAGATGCGTAAACGTTTGGAAGGCTTGTTGCAACAGATCACCGTGGGTGAGCATGCTCCGGCTGAGGCCAAGGAAATAGCCGCCGCTTGGATCGCTAACCAGAACGACGCCGAGAAGACGAAGGAATTGGCTCCGCAAATCATGGCATTCGTTGAGCAAGGCATCAAGGAGGGTTGTCCGGTTTGCGCTCAGATCAAGGAATTGTCTCACTTCTTGGTAAAACGTTCTCAATGGATTATCGGTGGTGACGGTGCTTCTTACGATATCGGTTACGGTGGTTTGGATCACGTGATCGCTTCCGGCAAGAACGTAAATATCATGGTATTGGATACCGAGGTTTACTCTAACACGGGTGGTCAGTCTTCTAAGGCTACTCCGGTGGGCGCTATCGCTAAGTTCGCCGCTTCCGGTAAGAGGGTACGTAAGAAAGACCTTGGCTTGATGGCTACTACTTATGGTTACGTATATGTGGCTCAGATCGCTATGGGCGCCGACCAAGCCCAGACATTGAAGGCGATCCGCGAGGCCGAGGCTTACGACGGTCCTTCCTTGATCATCGCTTACGCTCCTTGTATCAACCACGGTTTGAAGAAGGGTATGGGTAAGTCGCAAGCTGAGGAGAAAGAAGCCGTAGCATGCGGTTACTGGCACTTGTGGCGTTACAACCCGGCTTTGGAGGCAGAGGGCAAGAATCCGTTCACCTTGGATAGCAAGGAGCCGGATTGGAGCAAGTTCCAAGACTTCTTGAAGGGTGAGGTTCGTTTCGCTTCCGTAGCTAAACAATATCCGGCTGAGGCCGCTGAGTTGTTTGCCGCCGCCGAGGAGAACGCTAAATGGCGTCTGCGTAGCTACAAACGTATGGCTGCCGAGAATTGGGATGTAGAGGCTTAATATAACAGGTCTTTTATTATAGAATGAGGGCGGTGTCTCCGGAAACGGAAGGCACCGCTTTTTTTATGGGGTGGATGGGGGAAGCTGCACATAAGGCAATACGGACCTGTACTACCGTATGTGCAGGCCTGTACTACCGTATGTGCAGGCCTGTACTTCCTTATGTGTCAGCCCGCGCTACCGTATCTACAAGTCCGTACTAACGTATCTACACGTTTGCACGAACGTATCTGCAAATTTACACAAGCGTATCTGCGAGTTTGCACGAACGTATCTACAAGTCTGTACTACCATATCTGCAAGCCTGCGCTACCGTATGTGCGGTTTCTCAGAAGACCGGGATCGAATAGACCAGCCCCAGCGATATACGGTGTGTATCCGGCTCTATGGCTCCCATTCGCGTGGCGGCTTTCTCTAGGATAACGCCCCGGTAGGTGTATAGGACGAATACGAAAAGGTCGAGTTGCTTGAAGGGGAAGAATTCCACGCTACTCTGCGCATTCCACGAACGGCGGTACATCCCTTTCCGGAAATCACCGTTGCTCTTATACACCCGGGCGGTCTCGTACGCCCCTTTCACGTAAACGTTCCATTGGGGGTGGACACGGTAATCCACGTCGCCGATAATCGATAGGTATTCGGTGTTCATGGCGGTATGAGGCGTGCCGGGCAGACGGCTGACGACCCCATGTTGGTCGATCCCTTGGCGGGTGTACATAACGTCGAGGTACGTTAGCAACGGGCCTTTCTCATAGGTATTGCCACAGGTGAAATAGTAGGAGTAGCGCTTGCGGGTCTGCTGTCCGACGGCGGTGGCATAACGCAGTTGCAAGGCCTTGTCCAGATAATAGCTATTCCAGTTGACCGTGTACATAAAGGGTATCTTGGCCTTGGCGGTACCCTCGGGAAGTCCGGTAGGGTAGATGTCCTCATCGTTACCGTTGCGGTTATTCACGATCTGGAAACAAAGCTCGTGGTCCGGGTTGACTTGCCAGTTGCCCGAGATACCGGCTTGGTAGGCGGTCAGTAAATTATTGAACTCGCTAAACTCTCGTACCCGGATGGAATTGACGTAATACTCGTATCCCCCGAAATTAACGAACTGCTTGCCGATCGTGAAATTGAGATTATGCCGTGCCTTTAGGTTCACGTAAGCCAGCTCGAGCGAGGAGGAGAGGTTGTCGAGCGAATAGGGATCGGAGTATTTGTTGAACGACTGCCGGTAATGATACCCCAGCCACTTGCCTACATCCCCCTTGATCTCCAGCCGGACACGGTTCAGCTTGAAGTTCATACCGTCTAGCTCCTTTCCGACAAACTCAGCGTTGGCCGAGGTGAAAAGCTGGAAGTTCATCTCGGCGCTATTGATCTTGATCTCTCCGTTCGATAATCGTTCCACGAGTGTAGGTTCCCCGTTATTCTCCCGAAGGGTCTCTTGGGCCGTCAGGCTGGCGTTCGTGGCTAGACAAAGCAAGAAAAGTAGAAAATGTTTCTTCATACGATAGATTTAGTTGGTAACAGACTACAAAAGTATAAAAAACGTCTTAACCAAGATACGTTTAAGGGGATGAAAATGGGGGGGTAGGGGATGCGGACTTTCGTGCTATCCGCATCCCGAGGTGTATACGCTTTCGCCAGCGTCCGTCTAGAATCTCAATTGAGAATTCAATTCCGGGAACTGCGCTTGATGCCAATACGGGTAGATCGGGGTCGTCTGGCTTGCCATATCGAGGCGCTTCACCTGCTCCGGGCTGAGGTTCCAGCCTACGGCCTCTAGGTTCTGCCTTAGCTGCTCTTCCGTGCGGGCTCCTATGATAAGGCTGCTTACGGTAGGCCGTTGCAATAACCAGTTCAAGGCGCATTGGGCTACGCTATGCCCGGTCTCCTCGGCTACCTGTTCCAATACCTCCACGATGTCGTACAGGCGTTCGTAAGAAGTAGCCTCGTCGGGTATCGGGCTTCCTCCGCGAGCGACACGCCCGTCCGTCGGGATCGGGTTATTCCGGCGGTACTTCCCGCCCAGACGTCCGGCGGATAAAGGGCTCCAGATAATGGCGCCCACCTTCTGGTCGATGCCTAGCGGCATAAGTTCCCACTCAAAATCCCGGTTCAACAAGGAGTAATAAACCTGTTGGGCCACGTACCGGCTCCATCCATACCGCTCCGATACGGAAAGCGACTTCATTAAGTGCCAGCCGGAGAAGTTCGAGCAAGCGATATAACGGACCTTCCCGCTCGTCACCAAGTCGTCCAAGGCTCGGAGTGTCTCCTCTACCGGGGTATTTGCGTCGAAACCGTGCATATGATAAATGTCGATATGATCCGTGTTCAATCGTCTTAGGCTCGCCTCGCACGCCTGTATCAGATGGAAACGGGAAGAACCGATGGCGTTACGGCTCTCCGGGCTTAGGTTGAAAGTCGCCTTCGTGGAGATCAAGAGGCGATTCCTCAATCCGTGGATCGCCTTTCCCAAGATTTCCTCGGAAAGACCGTTGGAGTAGACATCCGCCGTATCGAATAGATTCACCCCGGCGTCCAAGCAAAGATTGACCATACGGGTAGCCTCTTCCACCTCGGTATGCCCCCAACCTTCAAAACCATTCGTGCCACCAAAAGTAGCCGTACCTAAACAAAGTGCCGGAACGTATAATCCGGAACCTCCTAGTTGTCTGTATTCCATAAAAAACTATATCTATTATTTGATGAAGGAAATGAAAATACAAATGTAACAAATAAAGTGTATCTTTGTCATTAAAAGAAGATAATAGGTATAAGTATGATTAAGGCAGTATTTTTTGACATTGACGGTACGTTGGTAAGTTTCAAGACGCATAAACTACCGGACTCCACGGTCCGGGCCTTGGACCTGTTGCGAGAAAAGGGAATCAAGGTTTTCATCGCTACCGGCCGCCAGTTGCAATCTATCAATAACCTCGGGACGCAAGAGTTCGATGGCTATGTTACCTTGAACGGAGGATATTGCTTGGCCGGAAAAGATAAGGTTATCTATAAACATAATATCCCGTCGGAGGATATAGAGGCGTTGATCCGCTATCAAGAGAATGAGGAGGCGTTCCCGTGCGCCTTGGTGGAGGAAGATGGGATTTACCAGAACTACGTGGATGATTCTGTGCGACAGCTTTACGACATGCTAGACTTCCCTCATCCTCCCTTGCGTCCTTTGCGTGGCAACGGGGGTAAGGAAGTATACCAGCTGATAGCCTTTTTCTCTCCCGGCCATGAAGAACGTATCATGTCCGTCTTGCCGCATTGCGAGGCTACTCGCTGGAACCCGCTATTTGCGGATGTCGTGCCGCGGGGGAGCAGTAAGGCGGTAGGGATCGATAAGATCATCGAGCATTACGGGATCTCGCTCCACGAGACGATGGCTTTTGGCGATGGAGGCAACGATATGGCCATGCTTCGCCACGCCGGGATCGGGGTAGCCATGGGTAACGCCGGCGACGAGGTGAAAGAGGCGGCGGATTACGTGACCGACTCCGTAGATGACGATGGTGTCATGAACGCTTTAAGACATTTCGATGTTATATAAATAAACAGTTTAATAACGCTAAATCACAAACGCTATGATTGATGAATTGGTAAGCTATAATCGTGAGTTCGTAAAGAACAAGGGGTATGAGAAGTATATCACGAATAAATATCCCGATAAGAAGATCGCCATCGTGTCTTGCATGGATACCCGGCTGACCGAGTTGCTACCCGCCTCCTTGGGCATCAAGAATGGAGACGTGAAAATTATAAAGAACGCGGGGGCGATCATATCCCACCCCTTCGGAAGCGTTATCCGGAGCTTGATGGTGGCGATTTACGAGCTTGGGGTTGTAGAGGTAATGATAATCGGGCATACCGATTGCGGAGCCAAGCACATGAATAGCTCCGAGATGATCGAAAAGATGAAAGAGCGGGGAATTCCGCAGGAACGAATAGATATGATCCGATATTGCGGTATAAACTTCGAGTCGTGGTTGCGGGGATTCGAGACCTCCGAGGCTTCCGTGCACGAGACCGTGGAGCAAATTCGGAATCATCCGCTGATTCCGTCGGATATAACGGTAAGAGGGTTTGTAATAGACTCTGTTACAGGTGAATTAACGCCGGTGGAGTAATCCCCGGCGTATTTAGACTTATTTGCACAAGTCATAAATAATCGAAAAAATGAAATATTTTATTATGTTCTACAACATTGTTTCGGATAAAATGGTTATCTTTGTAACGAATTAAGAAAGAAAGATCGTTTTAGGATTATTTATTAACTGGCTTTCCAAGCGTGGGAAGCGTAAAACAAAAAGATTATGATGATGAGAGAAAATGAGAAAAGCCTTCGTGCTTTAGCGATGTTGCGTTATCAAGCAGATCGTTACCAGTCAGCTGGCAATGGTGCCATGAGTCAGCGATTAAACGCTGAGATCCGTCGCCTTATGAGCGAAATGAGTGTAGATGCGGATAAGAACTAAAAGACCGCGTCTTTTTTAAGTAAAGAATAAAGTAAGAAATAAATTAGATGTCATCTCTTACCTCCGTTCAAAACGGAATGGTGAGAGATAGGAAATGAGGATTACCTTTGGCGATACGGCCGGGTGAGCCTTTTTTTTGTGCCCTTTCTTTTCCTTCTCCTTCGCGTATCAGGGAAATTACTTATATTTGTAGATGAAAAAGCTAAAACAATAATCATTTGAACACAAAAACGATGAAAAAAGCAGGATTACTCTTAATGTCGCTGGCATTAAGTACGGCTCTTTGGGCGGAAAGTCCGGAGAAGAAAGGTTTGGACGTGATAAATAGATCGACCGCCGAGGCGCATATCGGTTTCTTGGCCGATGATGATCTGGAGGGCCGTGAGGCCGGTTTCCGTGGAGGCCGTATAGCGGGCGATTATATCGTGGCGAACTTGAAATCATTGGGTATCGACCCTGTAGGAGACTCTTATTACCATCCGTTTGAGGCTTACCATATGGAACGCCAGAAGAGAGGGGCCCGCTGGCAGGTGCAGCCGGATTCCATAGCGGCTATCAAGCAAACTGGTGTTTTCCAGAAACTTTCCTTGAATAATATCTTGGGTAAGATAGAGGGCAAGAACCCGAGTGAGATCGTGATCGTCGGCGCTCACTATGACCATCTGGGTATCGACCCGATGCTGGATGGCGACCAGGTCTATAACGGGGCGGACGATAACGCCTCCGGAGTCTCTGCCGTTTTGCAGATAGCGAGGGCTTTCCTTGCCACGGGCCAGCAACCGGAGCGAACCGTTATATTCGCTTTCTGGGACGGTGAGGAGAAAGGGCTTCTCGGATCGAAAGCCTTCGTTCAGTCTTTTCCAGAGATAAAGAACGTGAAAGGATATTTGAATTTCGATATGATCGGCCGTAACAATAACGAGGCGAAGCCTACCCATGTGGTTTATTTCTATACAGAGGCGCACCCTGCTTTCGGCGATTGGCTGAAGAACGATATCAAGAAATACAACTTGAATCTGGCACCGGATTATCGTCCGTGGGATAACCCGGTAGGAGGGAGTGATAACGGTTCCTTCGCTAAGATAGGTATCCCTATTATCTGGTATCATACCGACGGGCATCCGGATTACCATCAACCGAGCGACCATGCCGACCGGATTAATTGGGACAAGGTGGTGAATATCACGAAGGCCTCGTTCCTTAATATGTGGTATATGGCGAATGAGAAAGATTTTTAGAGATTATACGTCTTTTTCAATAGAAGATATCTAATAAAAGTAAGTTAACTTCATCGGCGAAGTAAGTTAACTTACTTTGGCATTTTAATTAACTTACTTTGCCGATGAAGCTGGCTTGCTTTTATATTCTGAAAAAACGCTTGAATTACTGTAATTTCATATCTTACCGCGGATACTTAGTTCTACATGAACTCAAGTCGATTTTAACTTAAAATCGTTTATATTTCTAATTTTATATTGTAAAACATAAAAAATAAGGGAGGATTTATTTAATTATAATAACACAATGTAATGAATATTTCATATCTTTGCCTCCGATATAAAATGTGCTAGGTATTTTGGCGCCAACTAAATAAAACAACTTCTACTTAAGAAAAGTTCATGTAGGACTCCGATAGTTAGCCCATTTTTTATTTGAACTTAATTACGCTAGAACTCAGGAGTGAGTGTATGTATGTGAATAATTTTAAAAGACAAATGTTTCGCCAAGACATTGTCTAATTATTTATTAATAAAACCATCAGTTATGTTGAAAAACTTTAAACCTGTCAGCTTAATTCTATGTGCGGGTGCGTTATGCTTCTCGGGAAGCATGTATGCCAACATCGCACCTGTTGAGCAAGGTACCTCTATCTCCCAGCAAAACGGGAAAGTAACAGGTACAGTGGAAGATGATTTCGGCCCAGTGACCGGAGCGTCAGTTGTCGTGAAAGGAACGTCTAATGGAACGATTACCGATATGGACGGTAATTTCACCTTGGATGGCGTCAAGAATGGTGATGTAATCCAAATCTCATTCATTGGTTACTCCACCATGGAGCTTACGTATACCGGTAAGCCGGTAGGCGTTATCAAATTAGCGGAAGACACCCAGAAATTGGATGAGGTCGTGGTTACGGCCTTGGGTATCAAGCGTGAGAAGAAAGCGTTGGGATATGCTACGCAAGAATTGAAAGGAGACGAACTTGTAAATGCACGGGAAAGTAATATTGCGAATGCGTTATCTGGTAAAGTATCGGGTTTGCAGGTAGTTCGTTCTAGTAGTGGCCCTGGCGGTTCTTCAAAAATTGTATTGCGTGGTAATAATTCATTAACTGGATCTAATCAGCCGTTGATTGTTGTCGATGGTATTCCAATGGATAACTTTACTGGAGGAGTTGATGATGCTTGGGGTAATAGCGGCGTGGATATGGGTAATGGTTTGTCAGATATCAACCCGGAAGATATCGAATCCATGAACGTGTTGAAAGGAGCTTCAGCCGCCGCGTTATATGGTTCTCGTGCAGGTAATGGCGTAATTTTGATTACGACGAAATCGGGTAAAAAGCAAAGTGGATTAGGTATTACTGTAAATGCCGGAGTTACAGTGGAAAGCATGTTTTTGAAACCAGAATTACAGAATACGTATGGTCAGGGTACAAATGGCATATATAATGTGAAAGACCGTTCAAGCTGGGGGCCTGTTGCCGATGGTTCCGTAACAATTGATCGCTGGGATGGGCAGAAAGTCCAGATGTATACTTATGATAATATAGATGCTTATTTCCAGAAAGGAACTTCATTCAATGAAGGTGTATCTTTTCAGCAGAGCTATGATGGGACGGCGGTATTCGCCTCAATTAATCGCTCTGATGATAAGGGCATCGTTCCGGGTGCATCATTAAATAAAACGTCTCTTACTTTGCGTGGAACAAGCGAGTTCGGTCCGGATAAAAGATGGAAATTAGATGCAAAAGCCAACTATTTAAATAATAACGCAAAGAATCGTCCAATCCAAGGTATTAACCAATCGAATGCCTTTAGTACGATCTATAATTTACCACGATCGCTGGATATTAGGGATCTGGAGAACTGTTTGGACGAAAATGGAAATATGATTTGGTGGGATACCGAGAGTACTCCCCAAGAAAATCCGTATTGGATTAAAGATTATAGAACAAATCAAGACTCTCGTAATCGTTTGTTAGGTACAATTTCTCTTTCTTATAAGATAACGGACTGGTGGAACCTCGAGCTAAAAGGCGGTACGGACTATTATACGACTACGACTACAAATAAGGTATATTCTGGTGGTAATGTGAATCCGAAAGGGCGTTACTCTGAGAAGTCGGAGACTTTTTATGAGAACAACTATAGTTTCTTGACTACCTTTAAGAAAGATAACCTTTTTAGCAAGTTTGGTGGTTTTGTGACCGTGGGTGGAAACTTGATGATGCAACGCCGTAAGAAATTAGAGGCTGGTACGGGTGATTTATTGATCCCGAATCTATTTGCGATGTCTAATGCCGCTGACAAGAATAATATGACGCATACATCTGAAGATGTACAGCGCAAGATGAATTCTATTTACGGTTCTTTGCAAATGAACTGGGATGGCTGGCTGTTTATGGATATTACGGCTCGTAATGACTGGTCTTCCACTATGAGTAAAGAAAACCAATCTTATTTTTATCCTTCGGTTAGCTTATCTGGTGTTATTTCAGATATGGTGGAAAAGGTTGGCGGTACAATGCCGGAATGGATGAGTTTCGCTAAGGTTCGTGCTTCTTATGCGGAAGTAGGTAATGACCTTGATCCATATCAATTGTATACTGTATTCAAGGTTGATAAAGATCCAAATGGTAACCCAACTGCAGCTCTAGGAACTACTTTATATGATTCTTCTGTACGTTCAGAGTTGATTAAATCTTGGGAAGCCGGTATTGATTTGAAGTTTTTCAATAATCGATTAGGTATTGATGCGGCTTGGTACAAATCTAATGCTACCCGCCAATTGCTAGATTTGGCAATGGATCCATTTTCTGGTTATTCCAAACGTAAGATCAATGCAGGTAATATTCAAAATTCAGGTGTGGAATTAATGCTTTATGGTACTATTTTGCAGAATCCTAGAGGCTTAAATTGGGAAACAACATTGAATGCTTCCTTCAATAAAAATAAAATCATAGATTTGTATGAAGGAGTAAATGAATATGGCATCAAGACTTTTGATGATTTAAAGATTGTAGCCCGTACGGGTAGTTATTATGGCGATATTTATGGTAAAAAATTCCAACGTGTTGAAAGTGGGGAACATGCTGGTAAAATTATTGTAGATGCTCAAGGTTTACCATTAGTTACTTCAGATGATTATTATCTGGGGAATCAACAGCCTGATTGTATGTTGGGATGGACTAACTCGTTCTCTTATAAAAATATTTCTTTGAGCTTTTTGATTGATGCTCGTATTGGTGGAAATATTTACTCAGCGACCACTGCTAATTTGTACAAGGCAGGTAATGCCGCAGGTACCGTTATAAATGGAACCCGTGAGGAATTTGTAGTTCCGAATTCAGTGACTTCTGATGGAAATGGTGGTTATACGGCAAATTCTAATGCTGTTACTCCTGAATTGTACTGGGGACGTGCTGCCGGAGGTAATATCGGTGTGGGTGAGGCATTTTTATATGATGCTACTAATATTCGTCTACGTAATATTACCGTTGGTTATGATTTTGAGAAAAAATGGTTAGAGAAAACCCCATTACAGAAAGTACGTGTATCATTCGTGGCGAATAACGTTTGGATGATTGTAAATCATTTGGAAGGTATTGATCCGGAATCTATTTCGGCTACAAATTCCAATGCTACTGGTTTTGAGAATGGGGCAGCTCCGACTTCTCGCTCTTTCACATTTAATGTAACAGTTGGTTTCTAATAAGAAAGATGATTTTAAGTATGAAAACATTAAAAAGAACAATAATAGGGTTAGCTTCATTAGCCGTTTTATTTACTGCATGTAACGACTTTGAGGAAATAAATAAAGACCCGAATGCCGTAGATGAAAGTGCGATCAAAGTATCTTATCTACTGAATAAATCAATCATGGGGGCACAGCAGAACCCGCATATCGCAGAGCGTGTGTTCGTGTATCAATGGAAAAGTGCGGCTCGTTTTGAACGTCGTAGTGGTTTAGCTACAGGTGCGAATTATAATGATTATAATACGGACTACTTTGGCGTTGATTATGGAGTGGGATGGCTGAACAATGTTAATATGGCCGTGAAAATTGGTACGGAACGTGCCGCCAATCCGGAGTATCCTTATGAGAACAATTTGCTACAGATGTCTCGTATTTGGCGGGCTTATGTCATCTCTGAATTGGCTGATAACTTTGGTCCTGTGCCTCCGGCAAACGCTTTTGATGGTATCGTAGAATATAAGAGTATAGAAGATATTTATGATTTTATTATTTCTGAATTGAAAGATGCCGCTGGCAAGATAGATGTAAATGCGGATATGAGCGCTATTACATCAGAGAAAACGGATGCTTTCTATGATGGTGATGCCTCTAAATGGATAAAGTATGCGAACTCATTACGCTTGCGCTACGCTATGCGTTTATCTGCTGTAGATCAAGCTAAAGCAAAGGCTGCTTTTGAGGATGCCGCTTCGACGAATAATTTTATTACTACGCAAGATGAAATTGCTCAGGTGCAAGAAAAAGGCGGTTGGACTGATCTTGATGGTGTGATGTCTCGTCCTTGGAATGCCCAACCCATTTCGGTCACCATTAATAATATGATGATTGGCCTAGGAGGAATCGATTTCCAAGTTCCTGCGGCGATAAAAGAGGATGTGGTATTGAAAGATGCTCGTAATTATCTAGGCCTTCGATTAGAAAAACACTTACCGGTTTCTACGAATGATCCGGCTGCAGGCTATTTCTTTGATGCTCTTCCTTCAAAGATTGATCCTCGTGCTACTAAGTTGTTTCATATTCCGGGATATGATGATGGTACTGTTTATTTCTCTAATATCGGTTTGGCTGATAAGGCTCGTTTAGCGGATCCTGCTACTGGAAATGTTGAGGATAACAATAAGACATATTTGGAGTTGAACGTGAAATATACTTGGAATACTTGGGTTGCTGGAAAATGGGATAAATACTCAGCGCTAACCAGCGAATTGACAGGAGCAAGTAAGACTTATCCTTCTTTATCCAAGATATATCGTGAAAGTACGAATAAGCGTGTATGGTTTGGGCCGTGGGAGACGGAGTTCTTATTGGCTGAAGCTGCGTTGTATGGTTGGAACGTGTCTGGTAGTGCGAAATCTCATTATGAGGCTGGTATAGCAGCTAGCTTTGAATATCACGGTGTATCTGAGTTCTTAAATGATTATTTGAGTTCTACGGAATATAACCGTGTAGGTACTTCTGTCGCTTTTGATCATACGGCGGAAGCAAAGTCTTATACGGCTGAATATGTAGATGGTTATACTGGTGAGAAAAAGACTACTACTTATGCTTATCCGAAAAATTCTATTTATAAGAATGGTACGGTCAATAATGATAAGCTGACAAAGATAATCTCGCAAAAATACTTGGCACAGGTTCCTTGGTTACCTTTAGAGGCATGGTCTGATCATCGTCGTTTAGGTTTGCCTTTCTTTGAGAATCAAGCTGTTGAGATAGATTATAACGTTTCTAGTAACGAGTTGCCTCTTACTCGTGCTAACTGTAAGGAATGTAAGTGGGAATTCTATCAAGAACGTCTGCGCTATCCAGCGAATATGGAAATCAATAGTAAGGATAGTTATATGAAAGCTGTTGAGCTATTGGGTGGAGCTGATTTAATTTCTACTCCGCTATGGTGGGCTAAACATTGATTTATATGAAAGAGGGTGTGTCAAAAGCCCCTGTTTTTGTGTATTTGTGCCGACCGCTATTATAAGCATCTAACAATGCCCATCGTAAGCCCCTGCCGACTGCGGTCGAAAGGTGCTTATGATGGGCATTCTAATAAACGTAGTATATCTTACTTGACCAACGCAGTATATATTATTGGGGCAACGCAGTATATATATTGTCCATTCCTAAAATCACTTGTCACTAAACTCACGACCTTCCTGGTTTACTGAGATACCGGAGTGATACTCATCTCTCTCCGGTTACTCTTGTATATGTTAAACTCAAAACATATCTGCCCTTTTTATGTTTATACAGGATAAATGACATTCGTTGACGCAAAAACTAAAACATTGTCTATCAAAATAAACAAAAAACAGTAGTTATGTTGAAAAGATTCAGACCAGTCAGCTTAATCCTGTTGGTAGGGGCGCTTGGGTTCTCGGGAAACTTATACGCCACGCCTATGTCCGGGATTCCGAGGGTTGACATTTCACAGCAAAACGCAAAGGTGTCGGGAATAGTTGAGGATGCCTTAGGACCCGTTACCGGGGCGTCCGTAATCGTGAAAGGAACTACCAATGGTACTATGACCGACTTGGACGGGCATTTTACTTTGGATAACGTGAAGAAAGGGGATATCATACAGATATCGTTTATCGGTTATACCTCGCAAGACATCCCGTATACCGGCCAGTCCGAGATTACGGTTAAACTCGTGGAAGATACCCAGAAACTCGATGAGGTGGTGGTGACCGCCTTGGGTATGAAACGGGATAAGAAAGCCTTGGGTTATGCCATGCAGGAGTTGAAAGGGGATGACCTCTTGGCCTCCCGTGAGCCGAACTTGGCGAACTCCCTTTCCGGTAAGGTTTCCGGTTTGCAGATCGTTCGTTCAAGCAATGGCGTAGGAGGGTCTTCTAAGATCGTACTTCGTGGTAATAACTCATTGACGGGTAGCAACCAGCCCTTGATTGTCGTAGACGGTACCCCGATGGATAACTTCACCGGTGGCGTGGATGATGTATGGGGTAACTCCGGAGCGGATATGGGTAACGGTCTTTCGGATATCAACCCGGAAGATATCGAGTCCATGACGGTATTGAAGGGTGCTTCCGCCGCCGCCCTTTATGGCTCACGTGCCGGTAACGGCGTGATCTTGATCACTACCAAGTCCGGACGTAAGAACGAGGGACTCGGTATTACGATCAACGCCGGTATCACCGCCGAGACGATTTTCCTGAAACCTGATTTACAGAACGACTTCGGACAAGGCTCCGTGGGCGTTTACGATAACCAATCCCGCCTTAGCTGGGGACCGAAAGCCACGGGACAAATGGTAACCGATTGGAGAGGCAACCAAATCCCTCTGCATACATATGATAATATCGACGCTTTTTTCCGTACCGGAACCTCCTTTAACGAGGGTGTCAGCTTCCAGCAGAACATAAAGGGTACGGCGGTATTCGCCTCCGTAAACCGTTCCGACGATGCTAGCATCACCCCACGCTCAAAACTAAACAAGACGAATATTACCTTGCGTGCCACTACTTTCCTAGATGAGGCGGAAAAGTGGAAAGTAGATGCCAAGGTGAATTATATCAATCAAAACGCACATAACCGCCCGATTCAGGGCGTGAATCCCTCGAACGCTTTCAATACGATCTATAACCTGCCTCGTTCCTTGAATATCCGTGAGTTTGAGGATGACGTGGATGAGCAAGGCAATATGATTTGGTATGACGCCTCCAAGAATCCGCAGGAGAACCCTTATTGGGTGACCCGTTATCGCCAGAACGAGGATACCCGTAACCGTTTGTTAGGAAATATCTCCTTGAAATATGCCCCGACCGATTGGTTCGATATTGAGTTGAGAGGTGGTACGGATTATTATACCACGACGAAGAGCGAGAAAGTATATGCCGGTGGTAATACCAGTCCGAGAGGTCTGTATACCGAGGGATCGGAGACCTTCTATGAGAATAACTTCAGTTTCTTGGCTACGGCCCGGAAGGATAACTTGATCGATCGGCTGGGAGGCTTCGTTACTTTCGGTGGTAACTTGATGCTCCAGCAGCGTAATAAGATGAACGCTTCTGCCGGAGAGTTGTTGGTGCCGAACTTGTTCTCGCTGAATAATGGCGTGAATAAGCCAACAGTCACTTCCGAGTTGATCCGCCGTCGTATGAATTCCTTGTACGGGTCGTTGCAGTTGAACTGGGATGGTTATCTGTTCTTGGATGTTACGGCACGTAACGATTGGTCGTCTACGATGTCGAAAGCCAACCGCTCTTATTTCTATCCGTCTGTCAGCTTCTCCGCGGTGATCTCCGATATGTTGCCGAAGATTGGCGGAAGCATGCCGGATTGGTTCTCTTTCGCTAAGGTACGTGCCTCCTTCGCTGAGGTAGGTAACGACTTGGACCCGTATCAATTATATAACTTCTACTCTGTAGGCAAGGACCCCAACGGGAATACGACGGCGAAACCGGGTAAGGTACTTTACGACTCGGACGTACGTAGTGAGTTGATTAAATCATGGGAGGCCGGTTTCGATATCCGTTTCTTTAATAACCGGTTAGGCTTGGATGCCGCTTGGTATAAGTCCAACGCTACCCGCCAGTTACTGGATTTACCGATGGACCCGTTCTCCGGCTATGCTTCCCGTAAGATTAATGCGGGTAACATTCAGAACGAGGGTTTGGAGATCTCCTTGAACGGTACGATTCTAGACAATCCCGCCGGATTGAGCTGGAGCTCTACGGCGCAGTTCTCCTTGAACCGGAATAAGATCAAAGAATTATACGAGGGCGTGAATCTATATGATATAAAGACGTTTGACGCTATCCAGATCGTAGCTCCGGTAGGTGGTTATTATGGTGAGATCTACGGGCAGACCTTTATGCGTGTGACCGATGAGAATAGTCCTCACTATGGAAAGATCGTCGTAGGTGATGACGGTTTGCCTTTGATCTCTACCGAGAAGTCGAAAGTAGGAAACCAGAGTCCGGATTGGATGATGGGTTGGACCAATAATTTCTCTTATAAAGGTTTTAACCTGAGCTTCTTGATAGACTTCCGTATCGGTGGTAGCATCTATTCGGCGACAGCCTCCAACCTGTATACCCGGGGTAACGCCGCCGGAACAGTGGTGAATGGTGATCGTGCCGAATTCGTGGTACCGAATACCGTGGTTCAACAAGGCAGTGGTTATGCGGAGAATACGGTCGCCGTCACTCCCCAGAACTATTGGGAGCGTATTGGGTCTACCGGAAATTATGGTTTACCAGAGGTTTATACCTATAGCGCCACCAATGTCCGTTTGCGTAATATCACCTTTGGCTACGAGTTCAATCGACAGATGTTGAAGAAAACGCCTTTCCAGCGTGTACGTCTATCCGCTACTTGTAACAATGTTTGGATGATCCATTATAACTTGCCGGGTATCGACCCCGAGTCCGTTGCCGCCACGAATACCAACGCTACCGGATTCGAGAATGGAGCCGCGCCGACCAGCCGTTCCTATACGTTTAACGTAACCGTGGGATTCTAATGGAATACATGATAATTTGAATTACGATAAAAATGATGAAGATGAAAACAAGAAATATACTTTTTACCGGATTGGTATCGGTGGCTGCTCTTCTTTCTTCCTGTAATGACTTTCAGGAGATCAATGAGGACCCGAATCTTGTGGGAGAGGATAAGGTGAAGCCCCAATGGTTCCTGAATGCCTCTATCATGGGAGACCAGATGAACCCAGAGATAGCCGAGCGTATCTTTATCTTGTACTGGGACCGTGCTTCCCGTTTCAATAGGGGAAGTGGTTTTACGATCGGTACGGATAACAATGATTATAGTACGATCTACTTGAGTAATGATTACGCCGTAGGTTGGCTGAATCAAGTGACCAAAGCGATCCAGTTAGGAGAGCAGATGGTTGCCAATGGCGAGGCGGATACCTATCCTTATTATAAGAACGTGATCCAGATGTCCCGTATCTGGCGTGCTTATTTGAACTCGGAAGTAGCTGACGGTTTCGGGCCGATCCCTGCGTTGGCCGCTTTCTCCGGTGTACCGGCTGAGTACGATAGTGTAGAGGCTATCTATCAATTTATATTGAAAGAATTACGGGAAGCTGAGTCTGCGTTAGACCCCTCCTTGGATATGTCCGCTATGGCTAACGAGGATGCTTTCTATGCGGGAAATGTTGCGAAATGGAAGAAGTACGCCAACTCCTTGCGTATGCGTTTGGCGATGCGTATCTCGGCTGTCGATCCTGCCTTAGCGAAAGCGGAATTTGAGGATGCCGCCTCTAAGACATTTATTTCCGAGCCAACCGATATCGCTTCCGTGCAGGAGAAAGAGGGTTGGGATGAGCTGACGAGCGTGATGTCTCGTCCTTGGAATGGGCAGGCGATGTCCGTGACGTTTAAGAACTTGGTAGTTGGTTTGGGTGGACAGGAATTTCCGTTGCCGGACTCCTTAAAAAGCCATTTGAAGAATCCATACGATTATCAAGGTTTATATTTGAACCAGCACTTCCCGCTGACGACGAATGATCCGTGCGCCGGTTTCTATTTCGACGGTATACCTCAATATGTAGATCCCCGTGCCCCGAAGTTGTTTAGTGTAGTGGGCTGGGATGATGGTGTGGTTTATTCCGATTATATCGGTGCGGCCAGCGAGGTGAAGCCGGTTCACTTGAAGAATCCGGCGGATAATACCCAGAATATGTTGACGATCGATCCGAAATATACGTGGGGCACTTGGGTCGCCGGAGAATGGGACGTGAAAGCCGGTCTGGTAAGTGAGCTGACAGGTAAGAATTATAATTATCCCTCTATATCGAAACAATATCGAATGAGCACCAATAAGCGTGTCTTCTTCGGCCCGTGGGAAAGTTACTTCTTATTGGCGGAGGCTGCGGTGAAAGGCTGGAAAGTTCCGGGAACGGCTAAATCCAATTATGAGTCTGGTGTTACGGCTAGTTTTGAGTATCATGGCTTATTGAGCCAAGTCGGTGATTACCTATCGTCTCAGAAATACAACCGTGTAGGTACTTCCGTCGCTTTCGACCATACGACAGAGGCGAAATCGTATACGATCCGTTATACGGACCCATATACGAAGGAGGTAAAAAGCCGTACGTATGAATATCCCCATAACTCGATCTACCGGAATGGCGCTTATAATAATGACGCTCTGACGAAGATTATCACCCAGAAATATATAGCGCAAGTTCCTTGGTTGCCGGAAGAGGCTTGGAGCGATCATCGTCGTTTAGGTCTTCCTTTCTTCGAGAACCAAGCGGTAGAGAAGGATTACAATCCATTGAATCAAGTTCCTTTGACGGTCGCTACCTCTAAGGAATGCCGTTGGGATTTCTACCCGAAACGTTATCGTTATCCGGCGAATATCCAAACGAATAATCAAGCGGGTTATGCGCAAGCTCTCCAGCTTTTGGGCGGCCCGGACTTGACGACTACTCCACTTTGGTGGAACGCTAAATAGCGAACCTGCTTGGTCTGTTTTATATATACTTTTTCGGTGTCACGCATTTACTTGTGTGGCACCGTTTTTTATGGATATATTTCACTATCTTTGGTACGAATATAATGTGAACCTATATCCCCATGAAAAGACGTAACTTCTTTCGATCTATCGCTTTAGGCGGTGTAGGGGCGGCGCTTACTCCCGTGGCGAAAGCGGCCTCTTCTTTGGCTTCGGAGAAAATGAAGCCCCAAACCAATGTGAAACAGGCATTGGCTATTCCTCGTAACGAATATTCTATGCCGGGTAAATACCCCGGAAAAGTAGTCAAGATGAATTCCGCCCATTGTGTCGTGGATGGTAAACCATCTGAGGCTGTAGCCTACGAGATGCTTAAATCCGGAATGTTATATCTGACCGGCGAGAGTGATCTGAAAGCGGCTTGGCTGCGCTTCGTCGGGCCGGAAGATGTCATTGGCTTGAAAGTAAATCCGATAGCGGGAAAGCTCTTGTCTACTTCACATGCGGTCACCCAATCCGTTATCAAGCAATTGGAGGAGGCAGGTATTCCCCGGAAGAATCTTATTATTTGGGACCGTCGTGAGGTCGATTTAAAAGAGTCCGGCTTTACGGAGGAGAATTATCCCGGTATCCGTATACTTGGAACGGAATATCAAGACGAGAACGGTAGTTATATCGATGCCGATGGAAAGTATTACGGAGAGAACCGTATCGACCGCAGCCAATATTTCCGGGCGGCTATAGTGGAGGAATACGATGCCTACACGATGCCCTATATGATTAACTCGGGAGAGGAGTCTTATTTCTCTAAGATCTGTACGGAAATGGTGACTAAGATCATCAATATCCCTGTATTGAAAAACGCCGGAGTCTCGATCACTTCCTGCATGAAGAACCTAGCGTTCGGATCTATCTCGAATACGAGCAGGCTTCATAAAGAATTATGGCATGAGACCTGCGCTTATGCTTGTGCTTTCCCGCCTCTTCGTGATAAGGTGGTATTGAACATCGTGGATGCGCTGAAAGGCTGTTTTGAGGGTGGCCCGGAGGCCAATCCCCGGTTCATTTGCCAATACAATGCGTTGCTGCTCGGCTCGGATGCGGTAGCCGTGGATAGTGTCGGTTTCGATATGGTACTCGCTAAGCGGATCGAGGAGGGGATACAAAAACAGGAAAAGCCCGGTAGCCGGCGTTTCTTGGAATTGGCGGAAGAGATAAAGCTCGGGATTGCCGACCGAAGTAAAGTGGATTTAAAGGAGATTGATTTATGAGAGGTTTGATACGTTGTTGTCTCTTTCTTTGCTTTCCGGTTCTGTTATGGGCACAGGATGGGGTACAGGTAAAGCGGGAGCGTGTATTTACCGGTTCCGGGCTTTATGGTTTCATGAATGGAGGGGCCGAGCAGTTTTTGGAGTATGGCGTTTCCCGGTTAACGGCAAGAGATGTCGTTTACAAAGGAGAGGATTATACCCTAGAGATTTACGAGATGCCTAGCCCCGAGGATGCGTTTGGTATTTACTCTTTGCATATATTTAAATGCGAACGGACTGATGCCTTGGGATGTATTGATTGTTTATCTCCCTATCAGTTACAAGCCGTGGTAGGGAATAAGTATGTATCGGTGGTTTTCTCTTCCGATTCCTCGGCCGCTAAGGATGCGGTAGACGAATTGATCCGTCTTTATTTACCGATGGATGGTAAGGAGGCTCCTCAAATTCCGGAGATACTTGGGATTCGTTCCCCTTATTCGGGTGCGGTGAAATATTTGCGAGGTCCAATCTCTGTCTCAAGCGCCAGTACGTCTTTGGCTGAATTGCTGGAAGATTGCCCGTTCACGGGAGTCTGGTTCGTCGGAGATAGGAAGGCCGATGATTATCAAGCCTTGATTTACGTGAAAGATCAAGAAGCCTTGAAACGTTTAAGTGAGAAAATACCAGTCTCTTCTTGCATCCGTCAGGGAGATGACTTTATTTATATAAAAGGAACGGAGGAGGAAGCAGCGGACGAGGATCACGGAGACTTCGGGTTTTAACCCGAGTCTCTTATTCAATCGTGCTTAGCCATTTCTCCAGTTCGTCAGTCCATTGACGTTTGTATACGAAGTTGTCCCGGAACCCAAAACTATGGCCGCCCTTTGGGTAAATATGCAAGGAGGCGGACACCTTGTTCTTTAGCAAAGCGAGATAATAAAGCACGCTATTCTCCGGGCTAATCGCCTCGTCATCCGAAGCCAACGCTATAAAAGCGGGAGGTGTCAGTGAGTTTACGTGTAATTCCAGAGAGAAAGCTTCCTCTTCCTCATGCGTGGGATTCGCTCCTAATAGCCGTTCCCTCGATTTAAGGTGCGTTAAATGAGGTAGCATACTGATAACCGGATAAAGGAGTATTTGGAAATCCGGACGTGCGTCGTCTACCCCGAATATTGCGGCATGCCCGGCGATATAACCGCCAATGGAGGCACCCATGACACCGACCTTCGTAATCTTCCACTCTTCCGAGTAATTACGGAGGATGCGGAGACCTTGGCGAACATCGTCCAGAGGGACTTCCCTATGTCCGTTCGGCATCCGGTATTTCAATACGGCATAAGTAATACCTTGCGCATTAAACCATGCGGCCATATCACGCCCCTCATGTCCGATCGAAATCTTGGAAAGTCCGCCACCCGGACACATCAAGATCGCCTTGCCATTCGGCTTCGTCGCCGGATAAACCAATAAGGAAGGATTCGATATATTGGATATGGCATTCGGGGCATCTTCCAATTCTACGCCGGCCAATCCATTACTAGTGGGCGCTCCATCCGGCCAAAGTAGGATAATCCTATTTTTCTGTTGTACTGTTTCCATTTTCTATATTCTGAATTGTGTTTATAGTATAAAACAACGTTGGCCTTTGATTAGTTTAGCATTCAAGATCTTTTCGAATCATCATCGTATATAAAAAAGTCCGGAAAAGACGAGGGAAATCACTCTCCATCCTTTTCGGACTTTTATCCTATTACATTGAAAGGTAAATTATTGCATACCTTCCGTAGTCATTTCCTTATTAATCTTTTTAACCAATCCCTGAAGAACGGCACCCGGGCCTAACTCGATGAAATGAGTGGCACCGTCGGCGATCATGTTTTGTACGCTTTGGGTCCAACGTACCGGGGCGGTTAACTGTGCGATCAAGTTAGCCTTAATTGTTTCCGGGCAAGTCTCGGCTTTCGTGCTTACGTTCTGGTAAACCGGGCAAGAAGGTTTATTGATCGTCGTAGCCTCGATAGCGGCAGCCAACTCCGTACGAGCCGGTTCCATCAATGGAGAATGGAACGCTCCACCTACTTTCAACTTCAAGGCACGCTTAGCGCCTGCGGCCAATAACTTCTCGCAAGCCTGATCGATACCGGGGATAGAACCGGAGATTACCAATTGGCCCGGGCAATTATAGTTAGCGCAAACCACTACCTCGTCCTTGATGCTTGCACAAATTTCCTCAACCGTTGCGTCCGGCAAGGCTAATACGGCGGCCATTGTAGAGGGAGTTGCCTCGCAAGCCTTTTGCATAGCCATGGCACGTTTGGAAACTAATACCAAGCCGTCCTCGAAAGACAATGCTCCGGCAGCTACCAAGGCAGAGAATTCTCCTAATGAGTGACCTGCGGTCATATCCGGCTGGAATTGATCACCTAATGTTTTCGCGAGAATGACAGAGTGTAAGAAGATCGCTGGTTGAGTAACCTTGGTTTGTCTCAGATCCTCGTCTGTTCCGGCAAACATTAAATCCGTGATACGGAAACCAAGGATCTCGTTAGCCTTCTCAAACATCTCTTTAGCAAGAGGATTATTATCGTAGAGGTCTTTGCCCATACCTACGAACTGTGCCCCCTGACCGGGAAATACGTACGCTTTCATCTTTCTAATTTTTTTCTAATTTCAGTTTTTTAAGACGGTGCAAAGGTAATAAATTTGGAATAATGAGGCTACTATTCATTACAAATTGTATCTTTGCCCCCATAGAAACGAGAATATTAATGACTAATATTATAATATCATGAATGAATTACTATTTTTAGGAAACTTAGGTACTGGCGAGATCGTGATCATCGCCATTGTTGTGTTGTTACTTTTCGGTGGAAAGAAAATTCCTGAGCTGATGAAAGGTATCGGTAAGGGTGTGAAGAATTTCAAGGACGGTGTAAAAGGTTTGGAAGACGATATCAAATTAGACGATACGGAAAAGAAGTAAAGGAAGATGCAACAAGAAGAAATGTCATTCTGGGATCACCTAGAAGAACTTCGTTGGACTTTATTTCGTTCTGTTTTAGCGCTCTTTGTTTTTGCTATAGCCGGGTTCTCGGTAATGCCGTGGCTGTTCGATAATGTCGTGATGGCCCCGTGTAGCTCCGATTTCATCGTCTATCGGGAAATGTGTAAGATTAGTTCTCATTTTTCTTTTCTCCCGGACTTTTGTAATGATACGTTCCATGTGAACATTGTCAATATCAAACTGGCTTCCCAGTTCTTCACGCATATGACAAGTTCTTTCTGGCTGGCGTTATTATTGACTTTCCCCTATTTGATGTGGGAGATCTGGAAGTTCGTAAGTCCGGCTCTCTACGAGAATGAGAAGAAAAATGTACGTTGGGTATTCTTGTTCGGAACGATAATGTTCTTTATCGGATGCTCAGTGGGTTATTTCTTGGTGTTCCCGATGACACTACGTTTCTTGGCGACTTACGAGTTGAGTGCCGCCATTACGGAACAGGTATCCCTTGATTCTTACATGGATAACTTCTTGATGTTGATATTCGTGATGGGAATCGTATTTGAGATGCCATTGGTATCTTGGCTATTATCTCAGATAGGGCTGCTAAACCGCTCGTTCTTTCATAAATACAGACGGCATGCTGTTGTCGGCTTGTTAGTTGGTGCGGCGTTCATCACTCCAAGTAGTGATCCGTTTACGTTAAGTATCGTATTCTTACCGCTCTACGGTTTGTATGAGTTGAGTGCGTTCTTCGTGAAGAAAGCCCCAAAGGAAGAAGACGAGGAGAATGAGAATGAGGAAGATAATAATGAGGAATAAATCCCGAAAGTTATAATAATGTAATATAAAAGGGGCGTGATCCCATATGGATTACGCCTCTTTTTGTGTAGGCCTTGTTTATCTGTTTTTCTCTAGGCTCAATATGAACCGTACCAATTCCGGATCATAATGTGAGAAAAACAGGCTTTGGGCTTTGTCTAACTTCGCGATTTCATTCATGTCCTGTTCCGAAAGTTCAAAACTGAATACGTCGAAGTTCTCTGCCATCCGTTCTTTATGCGTGGATTTGGGGATAACGACTATGTTGCGTTGGATGAGGAAGCGCAAGGCGACTTGCGCCACGGATTTATTATATTTCTGTCCGATTCCCGTCAATATCCCGTTCGTGAAAAAGTTATTGCGCCCTTCTGCGAAAGAGGCCCATGACATGATTTGTGTACCATATTCCCGCATGATTTCCTCTGCTTTCACTTGCTGATTGAAGACGTGTGTTTCCACTTGATTCACTGCGGGTTTTATTTTTACATGTTCCGCTAGGTCGATAAAACGGTCCGGGTAAAAGTTACTTACGCCGATGGCCCGGGCTTTTCCTGCACGGTAAGCCTCTTCCATGGCACGATATGTTCCATAATAGTCGCCAAAAGGCTGGTGAATGAGCAGAAGATCAACATATTCGGTCTGTAATTTGCGCAGAGACTCATCGATGGAGGCTTTCGCCTTTTCCTCTCCGGCGTTGGTCACCCATATTTTTGTGGTGATGAACAATTCATCGCGAGGTACGCCACATTTACTTATGGCTTTGCCTACACCTTCCTCGTTATAGTACGCTTGTGCCGTGTCGATGGAGCGATAGCCTACGCTGATAGCATCCAATACGCAACGTTCACATTCCTCGGGGGCTATTTGATATACACCATAACCCAAGATCGGCATTTCTACGCCGTTGTTCAATTTTACTGTTTTGTTCATCGTAATGTTATTTTAAATTGTGGTCGCAAAGTTATGTCTGATAAGCGGATATGACGATAAATAAAAGTCGGTGCTATTTTCATTTTTTTCGGTTGTAGAGTCTCGATTTTATTTTTATATCGTGTTTTTCTGTATCTTTACTCTATAAACAAGAGAACTGATTATGAATACGGATATCCTATTTGCTGACAACCTCGATGATATGATTTCCGGGAGTTTTGACCGGTATTGTACACATGCGCTTTGTCGTGAGGGTGAAGCTTCATTCCTGATGACGGGCGAATGGTTTCGGATGAGGAAAGGGGATTGCGTTATATTTACTCATAATGAACTTATATCTAAGATAGAGATAAGCGACGATTTTCAGGTAACGGTACTTTATATCTCGAACAGTTTTTCATTCAAGAATATCCCTCGAAATGATTATGACGTGATAGGAAAGTTGACACTACTCCGTAACCCGATCATGTCGCTTACAGAGCGAGAACAGCGGATATTTATGGAAGATATTGAACTTATCCGCAGACGGTTGACGGACCATACGCATCGTTTTCATGACGAACTAATCGGTTGTTTGGCTAAAACTTTCGTGCTCGACCTTTACGATTTCCATGCACGAATTTATGAATCTCCTTCTGTATCGGAACAAAATGCCGTGTTGATGGAGCGATTTATAAATCTGCTAAAAGCGGGGGATTATCGAAACCACAGGGAAGTATCCTATTACGCTTCACGGCTCTGCATTACGCCTAAATACCTTACGGAAGTTTGTAAGAAAGCAAGCGGATTTACAGCTAATTACTGGATAGACCGTTTCACCATCTCCCGGATTACCCACTTGCTTTCAGACAAGAACCTGACATTGAAAGAAATCTCAGACAATATGAATTTCTCTTCTTTGTCTTTTTTCAGCCGTTACGTGCAACGATTGCTGAAAGTCTCACCATCAGAATACCGGAACGGCAATCTGATTACTTAAGCTTTTAACAGTGGTAATTGACTCAACATATTCCTAAGCTTAATCGCTATCCGTGGCATAGGTTCGGCGACGGTAAGTCCTACTAGATCGCATTCGGACGCAATGTCATTGATGACACGTACTACCTCGTTTATTTTCATCCCGTTCGGTTCTACGCCGACCCCGGCTATCATATCCGCCGGATCAATGACATCCATATCGAAATGGATGACAACCTTGGAAGCACCTGTCCCTTTCAGCCATTCGAGGATAAGCGAACTATCAGCCGCCACTTCTTCCGGAGATAAACCTTTTATACCTAATTCTTTCTGCCGTTCCTTCATACCCTCGTCCTATGAGCGCAGACCTACGATCAACGCATTTGAGGGCTTGAATGTTCCGGGTAATAGATGGATGATCTCCTCATCACCCATTCCTAGACAAGCTGTAAGAGTCATAGCGTGGTATTGATGTTTTATCTTCCATGTTATCGTAGTTTTTGTACAAAGTTAAAGGATTCCACCGAATTCTCGTCTTGATGAAAAAAGATTTTCTCCTTGATGAAAAAAGATTCTCATCATAATGAAAAAAGATTTTCACCCCGATGAAAATAGAAAGTTTTCCCCGTAAACTGTTTCTCTTTCGAAATAATTTATGTATGTTTGCTCAAACTCAAAACGAATTGCATAACATGAAGCACATGTCTATATTGGCGGTCTCTTTGCTGGCACTCGTGGCCTGCACGCCTGAAAAGAAACAGGAGGCGGATTACTCGCAGTATGTGAACCCCATGATCGGTACGGATTTTACCGGCAATACCTACCCGGGAGCCCAAGTTCCTTTTGGTATGGTACAATTGAGCCCGGATAACGGTTTGCCGGGTTGGGATCGCATCTCGGGGTATTTCTATCCGGATACGACGATCGCCGGCTTTAGCCATACGCACCTTTCCGGTACGGGGGCAGGCGATTTATACGATATCTCTTTTATGCCCGTGACCCGTCCTTATAAAGAGGCCCCTGCGCCGTTAGGCATTTACTCCACGTTCTCGCATAATGACGAGGCGGCTTCCGCAGGATATTACCGGGTATTGCTGAAGGATTATAACATTAACGTGGAGCTTACGGCTACCGAGCGTTGCGGTATCCAGCGGTATACCTTCCCGGAGGCCGAGGCTTCGGTATTCTTGAACTTGAAGAAGGCGATGAATTGGGACTTTACCTTGGATTCCAAGATCGAGGTGGTAGACTCTACGACGATTCGTGGATACCGCCTATCCCAAGGCTGGTCTCCCTTGCAGCATGTTTATTTCGAGACCCGTTTCTCTAAGCCTTTCGTGGCTTGTCATATGGATACGACTTCTATCGTGACCAAGGAAAAAGGTTGGATCGGTACGGCCTATGTGGCCCGTTTCGATTTCAATACGAAGAAGGATGAGGAAATCCTTGTCACGACCGGAATCTCTGGCGTCAGCATGGAGGGAGCGGGAAAGAATTTGCGTGCGGAAGCCCCGAAGGATGATTTCGATTACTATCAAGCGCAGGCTAGCGCGAATTGGAACCGACAGCTTTCCAAGATTGAGGTGAAAAGCCGGAATACGGACGATATGGTGAAATTCTATACGGCCTTGTATCATTCCATGATCGCCCCGACGATCTATAGCGACGTGGATGGTTCTTATTACGGCCCGGATCAGCAAATCCATAAAGCGGACGGATGGACGAATTACTCTACTTTCTCTTTATGGGATACCTACCGTGCCTCCCATCCGTTGTTTACGTATACGGAGCCGGAACGGGCGAATGATATGATCAAGGGTTTCTTGAAGTTCTATGAGCAGAACGGGGCTTTGCCTTTATGGAACCTTTATGGCTGGGAAACGAATATGATGATCGGTTATCATGCGGTGCCCGTTATCGTAGACGCTTATCTGAAAGGTATCGGTGATTTCAATGCCGAGAAAGCGCTGGAGGCTTGTATAGCGACAGCCAACCGGGATGACTATCGGGGTATCGGCGATTATAAGAAGTTGGGCTACGTACCGGCTTATAGCGATCCGAAAAAATGGGAGAACTGGTCTTTATCGAAGACCTTGGAGTATGCCTACGATGATTATTGCATCGCTAAGATGGCCGAGAAGATGGGTAAGAAAGAGATTGCCGACGAATTCTTTAAACGTTCACAGAATTATCATAATGTGTACAATCCGGCAACTTCCTTTATGCAGCCTCGTGATGAGAAAGGAAACTTTGCCGCTAATTTCAGCCCCGATGATTATACGGAAGATATTTGCGAGAGCAATGGTTGGCAATATTTCTGGTCCGTGCCGCAAGATCTGGACGGTTTGATCGGATTGGTAGGAAGTAAGGAACGTTTCGCCGAGAAATTGGATAGTATGTTTACCTATGTCCCCAAATCGGATGAGGAATTGCCTATCTTTAGTACAGGCATGATCGGTCAATATGCGCATGGAAATGAGCCGAGCCATCATGTGATCTACTTATATAATAAGGTCGGCCAGCCTTGGAAGACTCAGAAATACGTGGCTCAGGTATTACATGATTTGTATCTGAATACCCCGGACGGTATTTGCGGTAATGAGGACTGTGGGCAGATGTCCGCTTGGTTTGTGTTTAGCGCCATGGGATTCTACCCGGTTGATCCGATCAGTGGCCAATATGAGATCGGCTCCCCGTTGTTCCCGGAAGTGAAGATGCATGTAGGTAATGGCAAGACCTTTACGGTTTTGGCTCCCGAGGTCTCTGCGGAGAATATTTATATCCAATCCGTGAAGCTGAACGGACAACCTTATGATAAGAGTTATATCACCCACGAGCAAATCATGAGCGGGGCGACATTGGAGTTCGTCATGGGCAGCCAGCCGGGACCGGTATGGTATACGAACGAATGAAATAGCTCTCTATGATATAATAAAGAGAAGTGCCGTGGTCATATTGCCACGGCACTTTTTTTAATCCGGCTCATGGGAATCTTTCCCATAAGCCTTGACAATATCCTTTACGATGTACCAGAGTACGAACACGACCATTATGCTTCCGATCAATATCTTTCCCACTCTTATGATAGAATCGATGTATTCTTCCATAATGTTATTATTTAAGAGATTACCGTTCGAAGTAAATGTACGGATAAAAATCGGGAAATAAGTCTATGTCTCTAAGATAATTCAGATATTTGTTCTATTTTTGAACATTGTATAAATGATTAAATATAATAGCATGTTAAAACAAATGATAGCCTTGACGGCTTTGATGGTGTCATCCATTGCTTTTGCGCAAGACCGGGAGTATGTAATCGTGGTACATGGTGGTGCGGGGGCGATGGCCGGATTGGAGGAAGATCCGGTTAAGTCGGCTCAATATTACGCCGCATTGGACTCCGCTTTAATGATTGGAGATAAGGTCCTTTCTGCGGGAGGCGAGGGGCCGGAAGCGGTGATGGCCGTAATCAATTACTTCGAGGGAAATCCGTTGTTTAACGCCGGAATTGGTGCTACTTGTACGGCGGAGGGAACTTTTGAGTTGGACGCTTCCATCATGGAAGGCAAGGATTTAAGCGCAGGCGCTGTAGCTGGCCTAAAACACGTGAAGCATCCGATCAATGCAGCCTATGCCGTAAAGACAAAATCTCCGCATGTCATGCTGAGCGGAGCCGGTGCCGAGGAGTTCGCCAAGGAACAAGGCTTGGAAATGGTAGAAGACAATATGTATTTCGCTACGCCCAAGACGATGGGGTGGATCGATAAGTTAAAGCAAGAAAGTAAGAAGAACGGTACGGTAGGCTGTGTCGTTCTGGATAAACAAGGAAACTTAACGGCCGGGACCAGTACCGGCGGTATGTTCAAGAAACGTTGGGGGCGTATCGGTGATTCGCCCGTGATCGGGGCGGGAACGTATGCGGATAATAACAGTTGCGCCGTCTCCTGTACGGGGCATGGCGAGTATTTTATCCGTCATGCGGTAGCGTTCGATGTGTGTGCCCGCTATAAATACCTTAAGGAAAGCGTAGAGAAAGCGGCAGATTATATCATCCATACGGAATTGAATACGAACGCCGGCAACGGCGGCTTGATCGCCGTGGATAAACTAGGAAATATCGCCATGCCTTATAACAGTGGCGGTATGTTCCGCGGATTCTTGTATAAGGAGAAAGGTAGCCCGGAAATTAAGAAGGGCTGCGGTATCGGAAAGAAGATCGTTGTAGTAGGGGAAAAGTAGTTTTTTGTATCTTTACGCCAAATTCAAGATAGAATGGCGAAAACAAAAACCGTATATGTCTGCTCTAACTGTGGCGCTGATTCCCCGAAATGGCTGGGTAAATGCCCGAATTGTGGGGAGTGGAACACCTATGTGGAGGAGATCGTAACGAAGGAGCCTGCCGTGAAGCGGCCAGTTCCCGGTATTATGGAGGGCAATAAGATCCGTCCGGTGTTATTGCGTGATATAACGACGGAAGAGGAGGCCCGTATCGATTTAAAAGATGATGAATTAAACAGGGTCCTCGGCGGAGGCTTGGTGAAAGGCTCTTTGGTCTTGATCGGGGGAGAGCCGGGAATCGGAAAATCCACCTTGGTCTTGCAAACCGTGTTGGGCTTGACAGGCTTGAAAACCCTATATGTCTCGGGCGAGGAGAGCAGTCGCCAGTTGAAACTCCGGGCGGACCGATTATCGCATGATAATCCGAACTGTTTCATCTTATGCGAGACACATCTGGAACAGATTTTTACGCAAGCGGCCAATATCCAGCCGGACTTGATGATCATAGATTCCATACAAACCATCTTTACGGAAGTCGTGGAATCTTCCCCCGGCAGTGTTTCCCAAGTACGTGAGTGTAGCGCCGCTATCTTGAAATACGCCAAGGAAAGCGGTGTCCCGGTCTTATTGATCGGCCATATCAATAAGGAAGGCAGTATCGCCGGTCCGAAGGTATTGGAGCATATCGTGGATACGGTGTTGCAGTTTGAGGGCGATCAGCATTATATGTATCGTATCCTGCGGAGCATCAAGAACCGTTTTGGCAGTACGGCGGAACTAGGGATTTACGAGATGCGCCAGAACGGGCTTCGTGAGGTCAGCAATCCATCCGAGTTATTATTAACCCAGAATCATGAGGGACTGAGCGGTGTCGCCATCGCCGCCGCTATCGAGGGGGTACGTCCTTTCTTGATCGAGACGCAAGCCTTGGTCAGCTCGGCGGTTTACGGTACGCCGCAACGTAGCGCCACCGGATTCGATTTACGCCGAATGAATATGTTATTGGCGGTATTGGAGAAAAGGGCGGGTTTTAAGTTGATCCAGAAAGATGTTTTCCTGAATATCGCCGGAGGTTTGAAAGTGAATGATCCGGCTATCGATTTGGCGGTAATCAGCTCCATCCTTTCCTCTAGCTTGGATATCAGCATCGAGCCGGGTGTTTGTATGGCCGGAGAGGTAGGCTTGTCCGGAGAGATCCGTCCGGTCAACCGTATTGAGCAACGTATCTTGGAGGCGGAGAAGCTGGGTTTCTCCCGGATTATCATTCCGCATAATAATCTAAAAGGTTTCGATACGGCGAAGAGCAAGATTCAAATCGTACAGGTAAAGAAAGTGGAGGAAGCCTTTCGGCAACTATTCGGTTAATATATAATAAACAATGATAAAAGAATTACAACTCCGGATATTGCCGGAAGAGGCTGTTAATGAGCAATCGCTAAGGCAAGTTGTAGCCCGTGAGACGGGTGAGGCTCCGAAAAATATCCGGGCCGTACGTGTATTGAAACGTTCGATAGACGCACGCCAGCGAACGATATTTGTCAACGTGAAACTGCGTGTTTTCATGAACGAGATGCCCAGCGAGCCGGAATATCAATCGATAGAGTATAAAGATGTCTCGGCAGGGAAACCTGTGATCGTCGTAGGAGCCGGTCCGGGAGGTCTGTTCGCTGCCTTGCGCTTGATAGAGTTAGGTTTGCGCCCCATCATCGTCGAGCGAGGTAAGGACGTGCGGGAACGCAAGAAAGATATCGCCTTGATCAGTCGTGAGCATAAGGTGAACGGAGAATCAAATTATAGTTTCGGTGAGGGCGGTGCCGGCGCTTATTCTGATGGAAAGCTGTATACCCGTAGCAAGAAAAGAGGCTCGGTAGATAAGATACTGAATATCTTTTGCCAGTTTGGGGCCAGTCCCTCTATCTTGGCGGATGCCCATCCGCATATCGGAACGGATAAGCTCCCCCGTGTGATCGAGAATATCCGGGAGCAAATCAAGCGATGCGGAGGTGAGGTACATTTCGAGACCCGTATGGATGCTTTTATCATGAAAGAGAACGAGGTGATCGGCATCGAGACGAATACGGGAAAGAGCTTTTACGGGCCTGTTATCTTAGCTACCGGCCATTCCGCCCGTGATGTCTATAACTATTTATACGAACGCCAGATCCAGATCGAGGCGAAAGGGATCGCGGTCGGTGTTCGTCTGGAACATCCTCAGGAATTGATCGACCAAATCCAGTATCATCGGAAAGAAGGTCGTGGGAAATATCTTCCTGCGGCAGAGTATAGTTTTGTGACGCAAGCGAATAACCGGGGCGTCTATTCCTTCTGTATGTGTCCGGGAGGTTTCGTGGTTCCTGCGGCGAGCGGACCTAAGCAGGTCGTGGTAAATGGAATGTCGCCTTCCAACCGGGGTTCCCGCTGGTCTAACTCAGGGATGGTGGTAGAGATCCGTCCGGAAGATTATTCCGAACTGGTAGGGCAGGAGGAGCTTTATCTTCGGAATGGCGAGAAGGTGGATGCGGATTCCCCATTAGCGTTGATGGCCTTTCAGGAACGTCTGGAAGAGGTCTGCTGGCTAAACGGAGGCATGAAGCAAACGGCTCCTGCCCAGCGCATGGATGATTTCATGCGGAAGAAGAACTCTTTCGATTTACCGGTTTCCTCGTATACGCCGGGTCTGCTGGCCTCTCCGTTGCATTTTTGGATGCCGGAATTCGTGACCAGTCGCCTGCGGGAAGGTTTCCGTTATTTCGGTAAGGTCTCTAGAGGCTTCTTGACCAACGAGGCAACCATGATCGGCGTAGAGACCCGTACATCCGCTCCGGTTCGTATCCTCCGTGATCGGGATACCTATCAACACGTCACGGTAAAAGGTCTTTTCCCTTGCGGTGAGGGAGCGGGGTATGCGGGAGGAATCGTATCCGCCGCCATCGACGGGGAACGTTGTGCGGAAGGAGTGTATAATTTAGAATCCAATAAATAAGAAAAATGAAAAGTGGTATGAAAATAGGAATATCCCTTTGTCTGGGAGTTCTTATGTGTTTGAATGCGGGTTGTACGGGAAAGAAGTCTGCTGCGGAAGAGCCGGAATTAACGTACAGTAATCCTTTGTCGGTCCAGTTTGGCGATCCATACGTATTGTTGGCCTCGGACGGACGTTATTATATGTATGGTACCGGTGCCGGGGCTGTAGACGGTTTTTGCGCCTATTCTTCCGATGATTTGATCCATTGGAAGTCGGAAGGGCAGGTTTATCGGGGCAATACGCCCGATTCTTGGGCAATCGCTAATTTCTGGGCGCCGGAAGTGTACGAGCGTGACGGGAAGTTCTATATGTTCTTCAGCGCGGATTGGCGGAAGAATCCGACCAACGAGGAGGAAAATTTCCGTATCGGCGTAGCTGTGTCGGATAAGCCGACCGGACCATTTAAGGAATTGGCCGATGCTCCTTTGTTCGATCCGGGATATCCTGTAATCGACGGAAACTTGATCGAGGATGAGGATGGCCGTACCTATCTCTATTATTCCCGTTGTTGCTATAAGCATCCGGTAGAAAGCGAGATCGCCGATGAGGCAAAGAAGAAAGGCATGTTCGACTCCGTTGAGGAAAGCTGGATTTACGGGGTGGAGGTCGCTCCGGATCTTACGCACGTGATTGGGGAACCCGTACTTCTGCTGCGTCCACCCGTAAAATTGGATGATGCGCAAAGTGAATGGGAAAGTCGCTCGGTTACCAAAGGGGAGGTCGGACGTCGTTGGACGGAAGGCTCTTTCATGCTACGTCACAACGGCTTGTATTATATGATGTATTCCGCTAATTATTTTGGCGGGGCAAATTATGCGGTGGGATATGCCGTGTCCGAACATCCGTTAGGACCGTTTGAGAAGGCATCTAATAATCCGGTGCTGGAGAAGAACGTGGAAAAAGGCGGTATCGTCACGGGTACCGGACATAATAGCGTTACTTGGTCGAAGGACGGAAAACAAATGTATTGCGTTTATCACGGGCGTACCCAGAAGACAGGGGATGAGCGGGTCGTATTCATCGATAAAATGCGAATCGATGAGAAGGGCCTTCTAGTCGTGGAAGGCCCTACCACCGATCCGCAATCAATTCAATAGTTATTTATCTCTTCCAGCAACGCCACTCGTTCCAATGAGAACGTAGTGTCGTTGCGTTGGATATATTCCAATAGCTCTTTCGCTCTTGCCCGGAGTTTTTTACCTTGCGCCTCCGGCAAAAGGAAACTTTCTTCCAGCAAGGTCTTGGTCGCCAGTTCCATGCGTTGGAGGCCACACGAGTCATCACCGTCCAGATAAGTGCGGATGCCGTCGATAGGCGTGTTCAGCAAGAAATCGTTATCCAGTTTTAAGGATGTGTAGACGGATTGGATTAACTCGGGGTTCTTGCGTGCCCCATCGTTGGAATTACGATTGAAGATGATCTGGGCGATCACTTTGCCCAGTTCCTCGATCTGTACCATGATGAAATCTCTCTTTAACATAGGAGTGGTGAATTATTCGATCGTTATATTTTGGATGCGGATGTCTTTCTTCGGACGGTCATTCTGGTCTTTCGGCTGGGTGGCGATCTGATCCAGAACGTCGAACCCCTCCGTCAGCTCCCCGAAGATCGTATAAGTGCCGTCCAGATGATGGCAACCGCCTACGGTGGTATAAGCCTTCCGTTGCTCGTCCGTAAATAGCAAATGCCCGGGAGTTGCTTGAATAACGGAGTCTATCTGGGCGTTGATCATTCTCAATCGCTTCTGGTATTCCCGTTTGTTACTCATCTTTATCATATTCAACTCGGCACGGACCGGCGCGTAAAACTCCTTCAGGGCCTTTTGCCGGGCCGGATAGTTGGCGGTACGCTCTAACGTATCCAGTTCGGTTTCCCTATAGACCTTCCCCTGCACGATAAAGAATTGCGACATGTCCGATTTCTTTTGC
This sequence comes from Parabacteroides sp. AF27-14, assembly GCF_003635425.1. Lineage (NCBI taxonomy): Bacteria > Pseudomonadati > Bacteroidota > Bacteroidia > Bacteroidales > Tannerellaceae > Parabacteroides > Parabacteroides sp. AF27-14. Next base: position 147,685 of record NZ_QTLZ01000008.1, on the reverse strand, counting down.
GGGTTGACATCGTCCGGTTGGCGGGGAGCGGCCAAGGCTCCTTTCTTATGGAAATATTTCTCGTTGATCTCGGGCAGGATCTCGGCGGAAGGATCGCCAAAGCCGCATTTGGCACCGGCGGGAGCGTTCTTGGAATCCGGGGCTCCTCCTTGGATCATAAACTCCGGCAGGACACGGGTGAATAAGGTCCCGTTGAAATCCCCCCGTTTCGCCCGTTCGATAAAAGTACGGGTGTGATTAGGCACATCATCGTACAGGATGGCCTTCATAGTACCTACATTGGTTTTAATAACTACCGTTTTTCCAGCTTCTTGCGCCGAGGTGGCTACCACGCAAAGGAACAATGCTGATAAAATGTAATATATCTTTTTCATGAGATTTTAATTTAAAAGGTAAATATAGGTGTTATGTTGTAAAACACAAAGTAAATGCCTAACTTCGCGTCTTTATTAATAGGTAATAAGATTTTTAAAGATTTTAGCATGGATTGGATAAACGATTTATTATGGGGAGAAGGTATCGGGCATTCTATCCTTTTACTATCTTTCGTGATTGCCGCCGGCATTCAGTTGGGAAAGATAAAGGTGTTTGGGATTTCGCTTGGGATTACCTTGGTGTTGTTTGTAGGTATTATTTTAGGGCATTTTGGGTTTACGGTTAACCACAATGTGATTCATTTCTTTAAGGAATTTGGATTGATCTTATTTGTTTATTCGGTAGGTATGCAAGTCGGGCCGGGTTTCTTCTCGTCTTTTAGGCAGGGGGGAATCACGTTGAATATGCTAGCCTGTGGAATTGTCTTCCTTGGCGTGGCTACGGCTTTGGTATTGCATTTCGTGACAGGTATTCCGATGCCTACGATGGTGGGTATTTTATCGGGGGCGGTGACGAATACCCCCGGATTAGGTGCGGCTCAGCAGGCTTATTCCGATATGTACGGGGTTTCTGATAATACGATCGCCTTGGGTTACGCCGTGGCTTATCCGCTGGGCGTGATCGGTATTATTCTTTCGATCATTTTCGTACGTTACGTATTCCGTGTGAATTTCGATAAGGAGAATGACGATTTGAATAAGGAGGATGCCTCGCATACGAATGAGGCGAAACCGATCTCGCTGGTCGTAAAGAACCCTGCGGTTTTCGGTAAGACGGTAGGGGAGTTATCCGGTTTGATGGATCATCTGGATTTCGTGATTTCCCGTGTATGGCGTAATGATAACAAGCAGATCGAGATCGCTTCCGCCGGTACGATCTTGAATGAGGATGATAAGATTTTCGTGATCACGACTGATCAAGATGCCGAGTCCGTAAAGACATTCATCGGCGAGGAGATCGATATGGAGCGCAAGCAATGGATTCGTATGGAGAGCCAGTTTATCAACCGCCGTATCTTGATCACGAAACCAGAGTTGAACGGCAAGAAGCTGGGGCAGTTGAAACTGCGTAAATTATATGGCATCAATATCACCCGTATCAACCGTGCGGGCGTGGACTTGGTCGCTACGCCGGGCCTGACGTTGCAAGTGGGTGACCGTGTGAATGTGGTGGGTACCGAAACCGCTGTCTCGAATGTGGAGAAGGTATTGGGTAACTCCATGAAGCGCTTGAACGAGCCGAATTTGATCACGATCTTTATCGGCATTGCCCTCGGTATTGTTTTGGGTAGTATTCCTATTACGTTCCCGGGCATTCCGCAACCGGTTAAGTTAGGTTTGGCGGGAGGTCCGCTGATCGTGGCGATCTTGATTAGCCGTTTTGGTTACCGTTATAAGCTGGTTACCTATACGACCCAGAGCGCTAACTTGATGTTGCGTGAGATCGGTATCACCCTCTTCCTCGCTTGCGTGGGTATCAGCGCCGGCGATGGTTTTGTGGATACGATCGTGAACAACGGCGGATTCGCTTGGATCGGTTACGGTTTCATTATCACGACGGTTCCTTTACTGATCATCGGTTGTGTAGGCCGCTATTTCTATAAGATCAATTATTTCACCTTAATGGGCTTGATCGCCGGTAGTACGACGGATCCGCCCGCTTTGGCTTACTCGAACGCTACGGCTGGAAACGACGCTCCTTCCGTAGGTTACGCAACGGTATACCCATTGACCATGTTTTTGCGGGTGCTTACGGCGCAATTATTGATCTTGTTCTTCGCTTGATGCGGTAGTTATAATGGTGCCGTCTTACACGTATACCGGCATTGCCTCACACGTATATCGACGTAGGCCTATGCGAACGTAGGCGTGAGGCGATGTCGGTATACGTGCTGGATGGAGTTGACGCCGGGGAAAATAAAAAGCATAGATGTATTAAATTTACCAGTTTAAAAGGCAATGTTATTCGTAGCATTGCCTTTTTTGTTAGCTTTGTGGGAGTATAATCTAATTAATATCGTGAAAAGAATGAGTGTAGTCAAGAAAAACGCTTATATCGGAGTGGATTTAGGGGGGACGAATATGCGTGCCGGCCGTATCGCAGGGGATCGATTAGTGGCTCAGGGGAACGCCCCGACTCCCCAGGACGCCGCGGATTGCGGGGAGACATTGGAGGCTTTGATAGAGGTGATCCGTTCCGTGTGGGACGAGGGCGTGGTAGCTATCGGTATCGGTGTGCCGAGCGTGGTGGATCGTGAGAAGGGGATCGTATATAACGTAGTGAATATCCCGCATTGGGAAGAGGTACATTTGAAGGAGATCTTGGAGGCTCGCTTCTCCGTGCCGGTTTATGTGGATAACGACGCGAATTGCTTCGCTTTGGGTGAGCGTATCTTTGGCGACGGAAAGACGGTTGATAACTTCGTGGGCCTCACCTTGGGTACAGGCTTGGGGGGTGGAATTATCCAGAAAGGCAAGCTGCTGGCCGACGCTAATTGTGGCTCGGGAGAGTTTGGCATGATTCCCTACCAAGGACAGATCTTGGAATATTTCTGTAGCGGTTCCTATTTCATGAACGTATGGGGCGTGGATGGGAAGGAGATGTACACCCGTGCGATGCGGAAGGACGAGCAGGCGCTGGAGGCTTATCGGCAGTTGGGCGTACATGTGGCCGCCGCTATCAAGATCGTGGTATTGACGGTAGATCCGGAGATGATCGTCTTCGGAGGCTCGGTGACCTCCGCCCATGAGTTGTTTGAGGAGAGCATGTATGAGGACTTGAAGGATTTCGCTTATCCGAACTCTATCAAGAACTTGAAGATACGTTTCTCTAAGCTGGAGAATCCGGGGCTATTCGGTGCCGCTTCCCTTTGTTATGAATAAATAAAGACGGATAATCAATTGTTTACTTAAATCTGATTCATACCATGAGACATGTATTTTGTAGGAAGATCGTTTTCCTTTTGGCCGCTTTACTGGTTGTATGTGGCATGTCGGCCCGTAAGCCGATCAAGACGTTATTAATAACGGGGCAGAATAACCATAATTGGCAGGTGAGCCACGTGGTGCTTAAACAGATATTGGAGAACTCGGGACGCTTCTCCGTGGATTTCGCGGTCTCTCCGGAGGCGGGGAAGGATATGTCCGGCTTTGTCTTGGATTTTAGTCCTTACGAGCTGGTGGTGCTGGATTATAATGGGGATGCTTGGCCGGAAGAGACAAACCGTCGTTTCTTGGAATATGTGCGAGGAGGTGGTGGTGTCGTGATCTATCATGCCGCTGATAACGCCTTCGTGAACTGGCCGGAATACAATAAGATTTGTGCCTTGGGCGGTTGGGAGAACCGGGATGAGAAAGCGGGACCCTATGTATATTGGAGCGATGGTAAGTTGATAAAGGATAGCTCGGCGGGCGTGGGTGGCTCTCATGGCAAGCAACATGAGTATGTGCTGAATGCCCGGAACCATGAGCATCCGATCATGAAGGGGCTGCCGAATAAATGGAAACATGCGCAGGATGAGTTATATGATCGTATGCGTGGCCCGGGAAATATAAAGGATTGCTTGTATACCGCTTATTCGGACAAGGAGACCGGAGGCTCCGGCCGTGAGGAGCCGTTGATCTTTACGGTTGATTATGGGAATGCCCGTATATTCCATACGATGCTAGGGCATGCGGGGGAAACGGTAGAGAATTGTCCGGCTATGCAATGCGCCGGCTTCCAGATCACCTTGTTAAGAGGTGCGGAATGGGCCGCTACCGGCAAGGTAACCCAAAAGGTTCCCACTGATTTCCCGACGGAAAAACAAGTATCTAATCGGAGTAATTATAAGCGGTGATACATGGTTTATTAGAATGCCCATTGTAAGCTCCTTATGATGGGCATTCTAGCAAGCTAACAATGGGCATTCTAAGGAGCTTACGATGGGCATCGTGCTATTTTGCTGAATCCTCGTGCGATAGATAGCCGTCGCTTAATGTGAATCGGGGATCTTGATCCGCCAGAAAGCGGATGGCCGTGAGGCTTTTCTCTTGAGGGAAAGGTAATTTTTCAATAAGTTCTTTCACGGGGATAGGGGATTCCCCGGCCAATACCTTTATGAGACTTTCCCGGATAGCGTTGAATTCCCAATTCATAAGCTGTGATTCATGCTTCGATAGGCATACGTCGCAACAGCCACAAGGGGCGGAATCTTCCTCGCCGAAATAGGATAGGAGCATGCGGCTACGGCATACCCGCTCCTCGTTGATATATTCCAGCACCTTCTCGATCCGTTTCCCGAAACGCTCCTTGCGTTCCTCATACGCCGAGCGGGGTATGGAAAGATATCGCTGTTCCTCCCGGGTTTGGGTATAGATAATCAACGGGGTTTTCTTATGCGGGATGTAGTTTACGATCCGGTATCTGGATAAACCTACCAAGGTCTCATACACCTCGTGAGGCGTCACTCTCGCACGGGTAGCGATTACGCTCTCATCTATATAAACATAATCCGCGAATAACCCGGTGTAAGAACGCAAGATTGTCTGAATCACCTCATCCGTTCGCTTGTTCTCACTTAAATACCTGTAAAGCTCGTCACGGGTAGCCGTGAACATCAGGCGGGAAGCGTTGTCCACCTCCTCCGTATACTCGATATAGCCCGATAACCCAAGGATCTTCAAGGCATGATGTGCTTGCAATAAAGAGAACTTATAAGCGGAACAAAAATCCGTTAACGAGAAATCGTGTACCGTATCTAGCCCGTACCCTACGGCGATCTGGTAATAATTACCCAACGCCTCATAGACCCGGTAGATAAACTCCTTGTCCGGAAACTCATCCGCCAGCCGTTTCTTTAGCTTGGCGCTATCCGTGGAGGAACAAAGAGCCACGGCGAAGGCTTTCTTCTCATCACGCCCCCCGCGTCCGGCCTCTTGATAATATTCCTCCAACGATCCCGGCATATCCATATGCACGACCAATCGCACGTCCGGCTTATCGATGCCCATACCAAAAGCGTTGGTCGATACGATTACCCGGCACTCGTTGTTTTTCCAACGGGCCTGACGCAGTTCTTTCTCGTCACGGTTTAACCCGGCATGGAAGAAATCGGCGGAGATACCCGCCTGTTGCAGCATGACGGCGATCTCCTTGGTGCGTTTCCGATTGCGGACATATACGATGGCCGTACCCGGAACTTTTCCTAATATATAAACGAGTGTATTTAACTTATCTTCCGTCTTCCGGACAATATAAGCCAGATTTTTGCGGGCGAAGCTCTTTTGAAATACGTTCTTCTCCTTGAACCGCAGACGCTCTTGTATGTCATTCACCACTTCCGGGGTAGCCGTGGCGGTCAAGGCCAATACCGGAACACCCGGCAATAAGTCCCGGATCTCAGCGATATTGAGGTAAGAAGGACGGAAATCATATCCCCATTGCGAGATACAGTGACTCTCGTCGATCACTAGCAAACAAACTTGCATGGCCTCCATCTTGATCCGGAAAATATCCGTACTAAGCCGCTCCGGGGAGACATACAAAAACTTATACCCTCCGAAGATGCAATTCTCCAGTTGCGTGATAATCTCTTGCCGGCTCATGCCCGAATAAATAGCCGTAGCCTTGATGCCGACCCGGCGTAAGTTCTCCACTTGGTCTTTCATCAAGGCGATCAAGGGAGTGACGACGATGCAAATCCCTTCCATCGCCAAGGCCGGCACCTGAAAGGTGATGGATTTACCACCACCTGTAGGCATCAGCCCAAGCGTATCTTTTCCGGCACAGACGGAATGGATAATATCCTCCTGCAAGGGGCGAAAAGCAGGGTATCCCCAATACTTCTCTAATATCTTATGGTAGACGTCCACCTGTCCTCCTCATATATCGTCGGGTTTGATGTCTTTGATCATCAGCTGGATAGAGGTGTTGCCGTTGTAGGTGTTCTCCTCCACCGTGTAGCAGATGTTGAAAGGCTTCATACCCTTGATATGGTCGTTGTGCCTGTGCATGCCGAAAGCGATGGCGTGCATGGGGGTGCTTGAGTTTCCGTCGATCAATTCCAGCTTGAGATGCTCCAGTTCCTTACCCACGAGCTTACTGGTGCCGTAGTCCTTTACGCCAAGCGAGCAGAATACAGGCTTCTGGTTGTCCGGTCCGAACGGGCTCATCTTCTTTAGGTCGTTCACGAACTTCTGGTTGATCTCTTTCAAATCCAAGATAGCGTCGATATCGATCTGTGGGATCATCTGTTCCGGTATGATCTCCTCGGATGCGATCTTCAAGAAACGCTCGGTGAATGCCTCTAGGTTCTCCTCCCGAAGGGAAAGCCCGGCGGCGTAGGTATGTCCCCCGAAATTCTCCAATAAATCCCGGCAACTCTCTATCGCCTTGTAAATATCGAAACCCGTTACGGAACGTGCCGATCCGGTGATCAACTCGGACGATTTGGTAAGAACGACCGCCGGACGGTAATACTTCTCGGTCAAACGGGACGCTACGATACCGATCACGCCTTTGTGCCATCCCGGGTTATACACCACGATCGCCTTCCGGTCATCCATGTTCTCTACTTCGTCGATGACAGCGTTCGCCTCGTCGGTGATCTTCTTGTCCAATTCCCGGCGTTCCTCATTATATTGGTTGATGCTCTCGCTCTTCTCCCGGGCACTGGCGCTATCTTTGGACAGTAGCAGTTCCACCGCCTCCTTCCCGTTCATCATACGGCCGGAAGCGTTGATACGGGGACCGATCTTGAATACGATATCACTGATCGTGATCTCCTTTCCGGTCAATCCGCAGATATCGATGATCCCTTTCAGCCCGAGGCTGGGGTTGCTGTTCAATTGCTTCAGCCCGTAATAGGCGAGGATGCGGTTCTCTCCCGTAATCGGGACGATATCCGAGGCGATACTGACCGCCGTCAGTTCCAACAACTTCTCCAGATCCGAGAACGGGAAATTATTGCTCTTGGCGAACGCCTGCATGAATTTGAATCCCACTCCGCAACCCGATAAATGCTCATACGGATAGATAGAATCCGAGCGCTTGGCATCCAATACGGCGACAGCGTCCGGCAAAGTGGCGTCCGGCATATGGTGGTCGCAAATAATAAAGTCGATGCCTTTCTCCTTGGCGTACTCGATCTTCTCGATCGCTTTGATACCGCAATCCAGCGAGATAACCAGCGACACGCCGTTCTCGGCGGCATAATCGATACCCTTGTAAGAGATACCGTACCCCTCGTCGTATCGATCTGGGATATAGAAATCCAAGGTAGACGAGTAAGGTCTTAAATACTTGAAGACGAGCGATACCGCTGTCGTTCCATCCACGTCGTAATCGCCGTAGATCAAAATCTTTTCTTTATTCCCCAAGGCTTTGTTCAAGCGCCTCACCGCCTTATCCATATCCGGCATAAGGAACGGGTCGTGCAAATCGTTCAAGCTGGGTTTAAAGAATTTCTTCGCCTCTTCGATCGAAGTGATACCTCGTTGAACGAGCAAGAGACAGATCACCGGGCTGAATCCTAATTCAGCCACCAATTGGTCTCTCTTATGTAACTCTTCTTCTGATGGGGTTTGAAAGTTCCATTTGTTAATCATTATATATTGTTTTTTTCTTTTTTGCTTGCCTGATACTACGGATACCTTGTCATCCTTAATCTACCGTATGACAAAGGCGAGATTTCCGCAATATATTTCAACCCGTAAAGTTAGAAATTAAATATGGTATATCCGGTATGGCTTAAAGAAAATAGTTTTTTTGTTATTATTTTTTTGAAGTAGGAGAATGATTCGTACATTTGCCTAAATATTATAAAATACAATGACGGAAGATATTAAAAAAGCTTGCGAAGTAATGGCCGCAGGCGGCATAATACTTTATCCTACAGACACTATCTGGGGAATTGGTTGCGACGCTACCAATGAAAAAGCCGTACAAAGAGTGTACGAGCTAAAGCGAAGGGCAGACAATAAGGCTATGTTGGTCTTGATGGACAGCGAGGCTAAATTGGATAGGTACGTGTCGGATGTTCCCGATATCGCTTGGGATTTGATTAGCGTGTCTGATAAGCCGTTGACCATCATTTACTCAAGTGCCAAGAACTTGGCGACAAATCTATTGGGAGCCGATGGTAGCGTGGGTATCCGCATCACGAACGAGGAGTTCTCCAAGAAATTGTGCGAGCGCTTCCGCAAACCTTTGGTCTCTACTTCCGCCAACGTAAGCGGCGAGCCTTCTCCCGCTAATTTCAGCGAGGTATCGGAGGTGATCAAGGAGGGTGTGGATTATATCGTGAGTTATCGTCAGGACGATATGAGCAAGGCCGCTCCGTCCGGCATTATCAAGCTAGGAGCCGGTGGGCTTGTGCAGGTAATTAGATAAGGATGAAGAAAAGCGTACAAGCCGGAAAATATATTGTCTCGGATTTTATAGCGTCGTCGGTAGTCTGGTTATTATTTAATCTGATACGTTATGAGGAGGTGGCGGTGTATGAAGGGTTTGATACCGTCGGGGCCTTTTTGCTGCATATCCCCTCGTTGAAGGGGCAGCTATTGATCCCGTTTTTCTGGTTCGTATTATATTGGTTTTCCGGTTATTATAATAAACCGTTCGGTAAGTCGAGGCTTACTGAGTTGTTCTCTACCCTTGGGAGCGTGTCGATCGGTGTCGTGATCTTGTTTTTTGCCTTAGTGCTGAATGACTTGCCCCGTTCCTATCATGTGTATTATGATATGTTTTTCTCTTTATGGGGATTACAGTTTGTCTTGACGTATATTCCCCGGTTATTGATTACGCAGGCCGGGTTACGGAAGATAAAGTGCAGGGAATGGGCGTTGAACGTATTGATGATTGGGGCGGGGAAGAAGGCGGCGTGTATTGCCGACGACCTGTATGGGTTGGGTTATAATATCGTCGGTTTTGTCTCCGATGGTACGGAGAAAAAGGGCGGGGTCGCCGGAGATCGTGTGATCGGTAGGCTGGAATCTTTGCCGGTGATCGTAGAGGAGAAAAAGGTGGATGAGCTGGTTGTCGCCTTGGAGACGGTGGATAATAGCCGTTTGATGGATATCCTGTATTCGTTATATTGCTATAAACGGCCGATCAAGATATTGGCGGATAAATCCAGTTCATTATCGCAAGTAAAGATCAAGGCGATAAAGGGCGTTCCGCTGGTGGACGTGACGGATAACAACTTCTTGCCCATCGAGCAGAATGTAAAGCTCTTTATGGATAAGATGTTATCTCTGATTTTCTTGGTGCTCTTATCTCCCTTGTTCCTGTATATCGCTTGGCGGGTGAAGCGGGATTCCCCCGGCCCGGTGTTTTTCAGTCAGGAACGGATCGGATACATGGGCGAGCCTTTCATGATCTATAAGTTTCGTACGATGTATACGAACGCCGAGGAAGAAGGTCCGTTGCTCTCTTCCGAGGACGATTCCCGTATCACTCCCTTCGGACGGGTGATGCGGAAATACCGCTTGGACGAGTTACCGCAGTTTTGGAACGTGCTGAAAGGGGATATGTCGCTAGTTGGCCCCCGTCCGGAACGTAAATATTTCATCGAGCGGATCGTGAGGAAAGCCCCCTTCTACTATCTGCTGCATAATGTACGTCCGGGAATCACCTCGTTGGGTATGGTGAAATATGGATATGCCGGCAGCGTGGATGAGATGATCGAGCGCTTGGAATATGATATATTATACTATGAGAATATGTCCTTGATTCTGGACATAACGATTCTCATTTATACAGTTAAAACAGTGTTTACAGGTAAAGGTATTTAAAATGGCTAACGAAGGGTTATTCTATAAATTGTTGTTATGGCGGGAAAAGCGCATCAAGGAGAAGCATTTTATCCTTATTATCAGCTTTATCGTGGGAATTTGCACAGCTGCGGCCGCTATCATATTGAAACAATTGATCCATTTCATACAACATGTATTGACGGGTAATTTCAGTGCTGACGGCGTGAACTATCTCTATTTGCTTTATCCGGTGATCGGTATCTTGTTGGCCGGCTTGTTCGTGAAATATATCGTGCGTGACGATATCGGCCATGGGGTGACGAAGATCTTGTATGCCATCTCGCAACGAAAGAGCCGTATCAAGCCGCATAATACATGGACGTCTATCGTAGCCAGTTCCGTGACGATCGGCTTTGGTGGATCGGTCGGGGCGGAGGCTCCTATCGTATTGACAGGGGCGGCTATCGGTTCTAATCTGGGACGGGTGTTCAGGATGGAGCAGAAGACGTTGATGTTGCTCGTGGGATGTGGTGCCGCCGGAGCGATCGCCGGTATTTTCAAGGCGCCTATCGCCGGGTTGGTGTTCGTGATCGAGGTATTGATGCTGGACCTTACGATGACTTCCGTGCTTCCTTTGCTGATCTCGTCGGTGACGGCGGCTACGATGTCTTATATCTTTACCGGTACCGAGGCGATGTTTAAGTTCTCTCAGACCGAGGCATTCGAGATCGAGCGTATTCCTTACGTGCTCTTGCTGGGTGTTTTTTGCGGATTGGTATCCCTTTATTTTACCCGTGTGATGAACAAGGTGGAAGGGATGTACCGGAAGTTGGGTACGTATTGGAAGAAGTTCATGTTGGGCGGCGTGATGCTGAGTATCTTGATATTCTTGTTCCCCCCGCTATATGGTGAGGGCTATGATACGATCGGCTCGTTGCTGAACGGGCAGTTCTCGCATATCATGGACAAGAGTTTGTTTTACGATCTGAACGATACGTATTTCGGGGTCTTGATCTTCTTGACCTTGATCTTGCTTACGAAGGTATTCGCTTCCAGCGCCACGAATGCCGGAGGGGGTTGCGGTGGTATCTTCGCTCCTAGTTTGTATCTGGGCTGTATCGCCGGTTTTATCTTTGCGCATACGTCTAATTATTTCCCGTTCACGATGTATATCTCAGAGAAGAATTTCGCTTTGCTGGGTATGGCGGGCATTATGTCCGGGGTGATGCACGCTCCTTTGACCGGGGTTTTCTTGATTGCCGAGCTGACGGGTGGGTATGATTTGTTCCTCCCCTTGATGATCGTCTCGATCAGTTCCTATATCACGATCCTTATGTTCGAGCCTCATAGCATCTACTCCATGCGTTTGGCGCAGAAAGGCGAGTTGCTGACGCACCATAAGGATAGGGCGGTGCTTACCTTGCTACGGGCGGATAGCGTGATCGAGAAAGATTTCCAGATGGTGTCTCCGGAGATGACGTTGGGCGATATGGTAAAGGTCATTTCCCGAAGCGGACGTAACACCTTTCCTGTCGTGGACGAGCGGGGCGTGTTGCTGGGTATCGTCTTGCTGGATAATATCCGGAATATCATGTTCCGTCCGGAGTTGTATAATCGTTTCCATGTATCGAAGTTCATGGTTTCCGCCCCGGCCAAGATCGTAATCAACACGCCGATGGATCAGATCATGCAGACATTTGATGATACGAAAGCGTGGAATCTTCCGGTGGTCGATGAGAATGGCCATTATATCGGCTTTATGTCGAAATCGAAGATATTTAATTCCTATCGGGAGGTATTGGTCGATAACTTTTCCGGGGACTAACTTGTTAAAAACAGATCCAATTTATTGTATATGAAGAAAGAGGATTTACGAATCGTATATATGGGCACTCCCGATTTCGCCGTGGAGAGCCTGCGTGCCTTGGTAGAAGGTGGATATAATGTGGTAGGTGTCATTACGATGCCGGATAAGCCAATGGGCCGTCATGGTAGCGTGCTTCAGCCGAGCGCTGTGAAGCAATATGCCGTATCGGTGGGTCTTCCGGTCTTGCAGCCAGAGAAATTGAAGGACGAGGCATTTTTAGAGGAACTGCGTGCCTTGCAGGCGGATTTGCAGATCGTGGTGGCGTTTCGTATGCTGCCGGAGGTGGTCTGGAATATGCCCCGTCTGGGAACTTTTAATCTGCATGCCTCCTTGCTTCCGCAATACCGGGGTGCCGCTCCGATCAACTGGGCGGTTATCAATGGTGATACGGAGACCGGCGTGACTACTTTCTTTCTTACGCATGAGATTGATACGGGTAAGATCATCCGTCAGAAACATCTGCCGATCGCTGATACCGACGATGTAGAAACCGTTCACGATGCCTTGATGGCGATGGGGGCGGGGTTGGTTACCGAGACCGTGGACTTACTGTTGGATGGAAAAACAGACGCTATCCCTCAAGAGGAGTTCTATAAGGATGCCGCCGAGTTGCGTCCGGCCCCGAAGATCTTCAAAGATACCTGTCATATCGACTGGAACCAACCGGTGAAGAAGATCTATGATTTCGTCCGTGGGCTTTCTCCTTATCCTGCCGCTTGGACGGAATTGATCTCAGCGGATGGCAAACGTATGGTCTTGAAGGTTTACCAGACGGAGAAGCGTCCGGCAACGCATAACTTCCCGGTAGGTTCTATCCATACAGATCATAAATCGTATATCGATGTGGCCGTGAAGGATGGTTTCCTTCGATTGCATTCCTTGCAACTTGCCGGAAAGAAACGGATGAATATAACGGACTTCTTGAACGGTTTCAAGCAAATCGCAGAATATACGGTTGGCTGATGAACGGGACGAGACGTATCATATACATTACGTTAGGAACGTTTTTTCTCATATTGGGAGCGATCGGCATCTTTGTCCCTTTGCTCCCGACCACTCCTTTTTGGTTACTGACTTGTTGGTTTTATGTCCGTAGCTCGGAGAGACTTTATAACCGGGTGATGAGCAATCGTTATTTCGGGCCGCATATTAAGGGCTTTGTGGAAGATAAGGCTATTCCTTTGCGTTCCAAGATTATCACGATCGCTATCATGTGGCTATCTACGATCATTACTTCCCTTTTGCTAGTCGGCTATTGGTGGGTGAAAGCTTTGTTAGGGCTTATCAGTATCGGGGTCTCATGGCATATCCTCTCTTATCCTACTAAAAAAGAATGAGATAACCTGTTCATCCATAGGATTACTGGGGTTATCCCTCTTTTATCGCTTTCTATCGTAGCCTTACTACTTTATCGGTCTTCTTTCAAGGCCTCTTCCAAGCTGATTCCTAGAGCTTCAGCTACTCCCTTACCGTAAGCAGGGTCTGCCTTGTAGCAATTGCGTACGTGGCGTTGCTTGATGAACAGTTGGGCGTTACCCATCGCACGGGCGGTATTTCCGAATAATAACTGTTGCTCTTCTGGCTGCATCAAACGGAATAAGGCACCCGGTTGGCTGTAATAATCATCATCATACTCACGCTCGTTGTAATTATAAACATCCCCGTGTACTTTCAAAGGCGGTTCCTTCTTCTCGGGAGAGTCTTTCCATTCGCCGAAGCTGTTAGGTTCGTAACCCTTTGCAGCTCCATAGTTTCCGTCTACACGCATCGCTCCGTCACGGTGATAGGCATGGAACGGACAGCGGGGCTTGTTCACTGGGATCTGCTCTAGGTTCACGCCAAGGCGGTAACGCTGGGCGTCGCCATAAGAGAATAGACGACCTTGTAACATCTTGTCTGGGGAGAAGCCGATACCTTCGACAGTATTCATCGGGTTGAATGCGGCTTGCTCCACGTCTTGGAAATAATTCTCCGGATTACGGTTCAACTCGAGAATACCGACATCCATTAACGGGAAGTCCTTATGCGGCCATACTTTCGTGAGGTCGAACGGGTTGATCGGATAGGTCTCGGCCTGCTCCTCAGTCATCAATTGGATCTGGAATTTCCATTTCAGGAAGTCCCCACGCTCGATACTCTCGAACAAATCACGCTGATGGGATTCACGATCCTTGGCGATGATCGCAGCCGCTTCCTCGTCACTCAAGTTCTTGATACCTTGCAGGGTTCTGAGATGGAACTTCACCCAGATACGTTCGTTCTTATCGTTGATAAAACTGTACGTATGGCTACCGAAACCATGCATATGTCGATAAGAGTAAGGAATGCCGCGAGAACTCATCGTAATCGTTACTTGATGCAGGGCCTCGGGAAGCAAAGTCCAGAAATCCCAGTTGTTATCCTCGCTTCGTAGATTCGTTTTCGGGTCACGTTTGATCGCATGATTCAAGTCAGGGAATTTTAGGGGATCACGCAAGAAAAATACCGGGGTGTTGTTACCCACTAAGTCCCAGTTACCCTCCTCTGTGTAGAATTTCATGGCGAATCCACGGATATCACGCTCTGCGTCGGCTGCTCCACGCTCTCCGGCTACGGTGGAGAAACGGACAAAGCAGTCAGTTTTCTTGCCTACCTCGCTGAAAATAGCCGCTTTCGTATACTTTGTGATATCATGTGTAACGGTAAAGGTACCGAATGCGCCGGAACCTTTGGCGTGCATGCGTCTTTCTGGGATCACTTCACGGTCGAAGTGCGCTAGCTTCTCAATGAACCAAGGGTCTTGTAATACCATCGGGCCACGTGGCCCCACTGTTTGTACGTTCTGATTGTCCGCAACAGGGCGTCCGTTGGCGGCAGTTAGTTTTTTGTCTTCCATAACTTTAGTTTTTATGTCGCAATAAAGAATTTTAGATAAAGTAATCTTTAAATAAAACTGTTTAGAAACAACAATTGTTTTTAACTTCTTGACAAAAATAAGATGTTGTTAGACAGTTGTCAAATAGTTAATATCTATAAATATATAGACGGGTAGTAGAAACTCAGTGGGGATAGGCGCATGAGTTATAAAAGTATCTTAGTTTCATCGCCCCATACACCTAAGATACTTCGCCAATGAACTTAGGATACTTTCTCAATGAAACTAAGATACCTTGTTTAAAAGGTATGGATACAAAAAAGCGGTTGTCTGGCAAGATGCCAAGCAACCGCGGTATGGTTTGAAAAAATCAAATGTTCACCTTCCCGGTAAAATGGGGTGTTACTTATTTATTGTAACCCCATTTTGTTAACTCCGACTGACCGATAGCAGCGAGTGATCTCAAGCAGCTATCCAAAAAATGTCTAATAAAACTTTTCATAGCTCATTTTCTTTTTAATTAATAAATCTGTGCCTTTCGACACGTTCTAAATCTCACATAACTTTTGAAGTCCGAGTAACGAATGAATTGAAAACCTAAACCTTTAACCTTTTAACCTATTACTAACCTAATCCCGGACTTCTGATAACCTTAACCTAAACCTTCCTCTTTTTCATCGTGAGGTTTACCACATGCGGTAAACCCAAATTGTCCAAGGTTGAAACCCTAGCAAATCGATGTAACGTTTAAACAATCTCTTTACCATATTTGCTTTACAATTATGTTTTACGACACAAATATACGGCGTTATTCCATACGTGGTATGTTTTATAGCATGTTTTTTGCGGATTCCTATGTTTTCTTGATCTATGATAAAAAAAGCGGGAATCAGATTCATATAATGATAGTATTTGAACGTTTGGCATGTCTATTGTGTTACCATGCCATTGCGTTTCTATTTCTATTTGCTACATTTGCGGAGCTAAATGTAAGATAATGTAATATATATGAGTAGAAAAGAGGAGTACAAAGAGAAGAATCTATTGTATTTGGACGAGATCGCTTCGGAAGAGGGAATCCGGACATTACCGTGTGGTATATTATATAAGGTAATACAAGCGGGTACAGGCAAAGTCTCTCCTAATCGGGAAAGCGTCGTTTCCGTACATTATAAAGGAACGTTGATTAACGGAAGGGAATTTGATAACTCATGGAAACGGGGTTGCCCGGAAGCCTTTCGCTTGAACCAAGTGATTGAAGGCTGGCAATTGGCTCTTCAAGAAATGCGGGTAGGGGATAGATGGATAATCTATATCCCTTACAATTTTGGTTATGGTAATCGTGCCTCGGGTCTGATCCCTGCTTTCTCCACATTAATATTTGAGGTAGAGTTGTTGGGAATCGCCTAATTCCAATCATAGAATATATAATAATGTATCCGAAGGGAGTAAAAAAGAATAACCATGGGTTTAGCCATGGTTATTCTCTTTTTGCCTCATTAGAGGATTGGAAACTTTCTATTGTTTAGGCGTATCATCCGTCTTCTTTCCTTTATCCAGCCATTTCTCTTGGATGGTCTGCATCAGTTCATAGAAGTTAGGGATGAACATCGTGGCGAATATCGTATTGATAGCCATACCGAATACTACCGCCGCACCTAAGGATATACGGCTGGCCGCTCCCGCTCCGGTAGCGAAAAGCAAAGGCATGACACCCAATACAAAGGCGAACGAGGTCATCAGGATCGGACGTAAACGAACGTGTCCGGCTTCCAAGGCGGAATCCCGTATCGGATTACCTTCCTTTCGGAAATCCCGGGCGAACTCTACGATCAAGATACCATTCTTGGCGGACAAGGCGATCAATAAGATAATACCGATCTGGGTATATACGCTTACCGGAACCCCCATCACCCAGCAGCCGATAATAGCTCCCAACAAGGCGATCGGCAAACCCATGATAGCCGCCAACGGACTTGTCCAGCTCTCATATTGAGCCGAGAGAACCAAGAAAGCGACTAGCAACGCCATGGCGAAAATAATCACCGTCGTAGATCCTGCTTTCGTCTCTTGATAAGCGACCGAGGTCCATTCATATCCAAAATTATCACCTAATTGCTCCTGTATCAGCTCCTCCATCGCTAGGATCGCTTCTCCGGAACTATATTTCGGGTTGGCGATACAAGTAATAGCCGCTGATGAATACATATTATATAGGTTGATCTGGTCTAATCCCAATTGTTCGTCTAATTCGATAAAAGAGGAGAAGGGTACCATCTCCCCCTTACTATTCGCCAGACTCAAACGGAGTACATCATCGATCACTTTCTGCGCCTCTCCGTTCGCCTCGATCTTAACTTGGTAAATACGTCCGAACTCCACGAAATCGTTCACGTACGCCGCTCCCATATAATAGCTGAGCGTGGAGAATACTTGATTCAACTGAAGACCGAGCATCTGCACCTTATCCCGGTCTATCTTCAGTAGATACTGCGGGGTATTGGCCTGATACATACAAGAAAGGTTCAGCAATTGCGGTTTCGAGCGGTAGCTGGCCAGCAATGTCTCCACGGCATGCTGCATCTCCGTCGGACCTAGGTTCTTACGATCCTCCAATTGCAGTTGCAAGCCGCCCGAAGCGCCCAACCCCGGGATAGCGGGCGGTACCATACCGAATACCTGCGCTTCTTGGATAGCCGATGCCTCCCGGTTGAAACGGTTGGTCACGGCCTCTGCCGTATGCTCCTTACCTTTACGTTCGTTCCAGTTCTTTAGGATCACGAAGAAGGTGGCCGTATTGGATTGCTCCCCTCCACCCATCACGGAGAATCCGCTAACGCTGATGAATGATTTCACCTCGGGGTATGTCTTTAGGATCTCGTCGATCTGCTTGGTGACCGCCTCCGTCCGGTTCAAGCTCGCCGCCGGGGGTAATTGGGATACGATTAGGAAATAGCCGTCATCCTCTTCGGGTATAAAGGTTGTCGGCCAACGCATAAACAAGATAACCGCTACCGCCGTGATGATACCGTAAACGATCATCGCCGCTCCCGGTCGTTTCAGCATCCGCTCCACGATCGAGTCGTACATCTTCTGAGTCTTTCCGTATACCTTATTGAATCCTTTGAAGAGGAAGAATTTCGGTTCTTCCGTATTCTTCTCCAAGAAAAGGGCGCAAAGCGAGGGCGTAAGCGTAAGCGAGTTAAATCCGCTTAATACGGTAGCGGCGGCGATTGTCAAGGCGAATTGCTTATAGAGCTGCCCGGAGATACCGCTGATAAACGTTGTCGGGATAAATACCGCCAATAATACCAATACCACGCCCACGATAGGCCCTACGATCTCATCCATGGCCTTCGATACCGCCTCATGGGCCGTATATTTCCCGGTATCGAGGAGCCGGGTGGAGTTCTCTACCACCACGATGGCGTCGTCTACCACCACCGCTATCGCCAGAATCAAGCCGAATAAGGTCAACGTATTAATGGAGAAGCCTAAAGCCGCCATGACCGCCAGCGTACCGATCAATGAGACCGGAATCGTAATGAACGGGATGACTACCGCCCGGAAATTCTGTAAGAATAAGAAGATGACCAAGACCACCAGCAAGGTTGTCTCCAAGAATGTGATAAGCACCTCATGGATGGAGGCGTCGATCACCTCTGTCGTATCCAAGGTCACTTTGTATTCCACGCCTTCGGGTAAGGAACTGCCTAATTCTTTCATCTTGGCCTTTACCACCTTCGATACATCCAAGGAGTTGGAGCCCGGCAACTGGTAGATCGCTATCGCAGCAGTCGGCTGTCCGCTTAATTTAGAGACCACGTTGTAAGAGGAGCTGCCCAACTCTATGCGGGCGATATCCTTCAATCGCAGGATCTTGCCACCTTGCCCGGTCTTAAGGACAATATTGCCGAACTCATCCGGTGTCGTCAACCGTCCTTTCACGGTCAAGGTATATTGATAGGGGTTATCCGCCCGTAGAATCGGTTGGCCTACGTAACCGGCGGATACTTGGGCGTTTTGCGTGGATATGGCTTGATAGACCATGTCCGGCGTCAAGTTACGGATACGCATCGCCTCCGGGTCTAGCCAGATACGCATGCTATAGTTTCCGGCTCCCATTACCTGTACCGAGCCTACACCCGGCAGGCGGGTTAGCTGGTCTATCATATTTAAGGTGGCGTAATTACTTAAATACAACCCGTCGTAAATGGAATCCTTGGAACTTAGGGTAAGCATCATCACAATATTGGAGGATTGCTTGCGGGTGGTGATACCTTGTACGATCACGGGTTCCGGCAAGCTGCTCTGGGCGATACTCACCCGGTTTTGCACCATGACGGTCGCCATGTCGATATCCGTTCCCACGGCGAAGGTGATCGTTAGGGAGTAAGCCCCCGAACTGGAGGAGTTTGAACTCATGTAAAGCATACCGTCCACGCCGTTTACCTGTTGCTCGATCGGTAAACCTACGGTCTGCGCTACGGTCTGTGCGTCCGCCCCGGGATAAACGGCGGATACCTGTACGGTAGGCGGCGTGATCTCCGGATACTGGGCGATCGGTAATATATTGAGGGTGACCAAACCCGCTACGACGATGATCAGAGCAAGTACCGTGGCGAATATCGGTCTGTTAATAAAGAACTTTACCATAGCTTGCTTATTTTATAGGTTTGATAGTCATGCCATCCCGTACCTTAAGCAGGGCAGAAGTGACATAGGGATCTTTGGGGCCGATACCGGCGGTCACTTGGCGAAGCGTATCGTCTACCAGTT
Source organism: Parabacteroides sp. AF27-14 (assembly GCF_003635425.1). Classification (NCBI taxonomy): domain Bacteria; kingdom Pseudomonadati; phylum Bacteroidota; class Bacteroidia; order Bacteroidales; family Tannerellaceae; genus Parabacteroides; species Parabacteroides sp. AF27-14. The sequence continues at coordinate 128,076 of NZ_QTLZ01000008.1, read as the reverse complement.
GCCCCACTTCGATAGGACGGTATCGTACGACATTGGAGTCGTTCACGATATAAAGGTACTTCCCTAATTGGTCGGTACCGATCGAGGCGTCGCGAACCAAGACCGCATCCGGCTGCTCGGCATACGGCAGGGTGATAGTGACGTATAAGCCACTCTTCAATACATGCTTCGGGTTATCCAGATTGGCACGTACGTTCAGGGTACCGGTCGATAGGTCGATATTGGGGGATAGATAATCCAGCCGGCCCGTATACGCATTGCCGCCATCCTTGCCTATGCTGACGAGGATCTCGGTCGGAAGTTTCACGGTGCTATCGTTGCGGGCGGCTTCCAGCATCATCTTCATGAACTGGTTATCCTCGATATTGAAATTGGCGAACATCAAGTCGTCCTTGTATAAGGTGGCCAAGGTAACCGGCTGGACGGCTCCGTTGATGTAATTACCTATATCGTAGCTGGCCCGGGTAACCGCACCGTCGAAAGGCGCACGGATATAGCAATAGCTCAAGTTGGTCCGTGCGGTATTCAATTCCGCCTCGGCGTTCTTCACGGCAGCCTCAGACTCCGATACGGTAGCCTCCGCTTGGATCACTTGTATCTGGCTTACGGCGCCGCTCTTAGCCGCCTCCTTCATACGCTCGTAGTTGCTGCGTGCATATTCCAGCTGGGCTTTGGAGGTCTTTACGGAAGCCTCGGCTTGGGTGACGTTATCTTGATAGGTGTCCGGTTCGATCACGAAGATAAGATCGCCCTTCTTCACCCGGCTTCCGGCCTTGAGGTAAGAGGTACGCAAGTATCCGTTGACACGGGCTACCAAGTCTACTTTCAGTTGTGAACTAAGGTATCCGGGGTATTCTTTCGTCAAGGTAATGTCCCTCACGATCGGCGTGGATACGCTTATGGAGGGCACGGGCGTTTCCATCGGCTTGCTTTTCCCCTTGCAAGACGCCAGTAATAAGGCGGAGGCTCCGATAATCCCTATGTAAACAAATGTCTTCATATCTTTTGTCTTTAATGATTATTTATATTAATTGTTTGAGTGGGCTTTTGTTCGATCGGATCGAACGGCCTACATAGGATTCCATCCTCCGCCCAATGACTGATAAAGCTGTATCAAGTTCAGTAGGGAGCTACCTTGAGCCTGTGTCAATTGGTTCTGGTAGGTGAGGAGGGAGCGTTGCGCGTCCAGTACGTTTTGGAAAGGCGTAAGGCCCTGCTTATAGAGGTCTAGGGAAAGATCCAAGGTCTGTTTTCCTTGGTTTACCACTTCCCGGAGGGCTACGATCTGCTTGATCGAGTTCTTGTACGAGCTCATGGCGTTATCCACTTCCTGTACGGAGGTAAGCACGGTCTGGTTGAATTGCCGGATCGACTCGTCCAACTGGGCTTTCGCCAACCGGGTAGCCTGTATCTTCTGGGTGCCTTGGAAGAAGTTCCACGTAAGGGTAGGGGCGATCTCATAGGTCAAGCTATTATGATTCGCCAGCTTGTCGAAGTCGTGGGAGGCGAAACCGACCGAGCCTTTCACGAATACTTTCGGCCACCAATCGGACTTAGAGGCCCCGAGCGAGGCGGCAAGCGCATTGACCTGCCGTTCTGCCGCACGTACATCCGGACGGCGTAGCAACAGGTTTGCCGGTAGCCCTACACCGACCGGCTCGATATATTCCGGCAAGGAAGCGTCTGTCTCCATGATCTTTTGTAGATCGGAAGGGTACAGGCCTAGCAAGATCGCCAAGGAGTTCGCGTATTGGATGATACCGGCCTCCAGCATCGGTAGGGAGGCTTTCGTGCTGTAGTATACGGATTGCGCCTGCGCTACGTCCAGTTTAGAGACTAGCCCGGTCTCATACCGTTTCTGGGTGATCTGTACGACCGTCTGTTGGGAGCGGCAGTTCTGTTGCGCTACCTTTACCTCTTGTTGCAGTTCCCTCATATTGATGTAGGAGGAGGCTACTTGAGCGCAAAGGGAGACCATGGCGGCGTTGTATTCCTCTTTCGAGGCGGCGAAATTCTCTTTCTCCGCTTTCACCCGGTTCCGGATACTCCCGAATACGTCCACCTCCCAGTTCATATCTACGGTTGCGCTGGAATATTGGGTGATCGCCTTGGGTACCTGATTGATATTGCCGCTACTTTGTTGCCGTGTCCATCCGGCGGAAAGCCCTAGGGTGGGCGAGTAGCTTCCTTGTGCCGACCGCAGGTTGGCTTTCGCCATGGCGATCCTGTCCATCGCCATTCGCACGGAATAGTTTTGTTTCACGGCTACTTCTATCAGCGAGTCCAGCAACGGGTCCTTAAAATTTCTCCACCAATTATCTTCTACGGGAAGTGTCTGCTGGAAATCACTCCCTTCCTCAGACCATGACCCGGGTAGGGCACGGTCTAAATACGTATGCTCTGTCTGCGCCATTACCCCGATCGGTACCAGCAAGCACAACAAAGCATAACATGTCAGGCGTAAATGTTTGTGCATAAATATATATGTTTAGATTTAGCTTTTAGCAAAACAGTTAAGGGTGGGAAATGTTTGTATCTTTGTCTATTTATATATCCTAAAAACTGAAATGTATGGATATCTTATTGGTTATACTAGGCGTTATCTGTTTGTTGGTGGGATTGGCGGGGTGTTTTTTGCCGGTCTTGCCGGGGCCGCCGGTGGCGTATTTGGCTTTGTGGCTGCTGCATTTTACAGGCTATGCGGAATTCACGGTTACGGAGTTGGTCGTGTGGGGATTGCTGGTCGTGTTGGCACAGGCGATGGACTATGTTACGCCCATGCTGGGGACTAAGTATAGCGGAGGGTCCAAGTGGGGAAATTGGGGATGTGCCGTGGGAACCGTGGCCGGCATATTCGTGTTTCCGCCTTGGGGGATCTTGCTGGGTCCTTTCGTGGGGGCTTTCGTGGGGGAACTTTTGGGAGGCAAGGCGTCTGGGGATGCGTTGAAGGCTGGTTTTGGGGCGTTCGCGGGTTTTTTATTGAGTGTCGTGCTGAAGGTTACCCTTTGCGGCTATTTTATTTATAGCTTTGTGAGAGGGATAATTAATTGAAGATGGTAATTAATAATGTGAGATATGTTTGAGAAAATAGTAGTGGTAGATTCTACCGGGTTGAATACATGGGGAGTGGAACGTTTGAAGGAGCTTGGAAAAGAGGTTGTTTTTTATACCGGCATTCCGGAAACGGATGAGGAGACCGTGAACCGGATCGGGGACGCAGATTGTGTGCTCGTCTCTTATAATACACAGATCCGGAGGAACGTGATCGAGGCTTGCCCGAATATCAAATACATCGGGATGTGCTGTACCCTCTATAGCGAGTCTAGTGCGAATGTGGATATCGCCGCCGCACGTGAGCGGGGGATAACGGTCTTGGGCATCCGCGACTATGGCGATGAGGGAGTCGTGGAGTATGTCATTAGCGAGCTGGTCCGTTTGTTGCATGGTTTTGGCGGGAAACAGTGGAAACATAAGGCGTATGAGCTGGGCGGGCAAAAAGTAGGCATCGTGGGATTGGGTCGCACCGGGAGAATGATCGCTGACGCTCTTCGTTTCTTGGGGGCTGAGGTTTATTATTTCAGCCGTACCCGTAAGCCGGATGCCGAGGCCGCCGGTATCGCTTACCTGCCTTTGCGGGAGTTGCTGCCGGAGGTGGATATTTTATGTACTTGCTTACCTCGTAATACGATTCTTCTGGGGGCGGGTGAGTTTCGTTTGTTCGGTAATCTGAAGATATTGATCAATACGTCGGTAGGGCCTACTTTCCGTGTCCCGGATTTACAACGTTGGCTTAGCGCCCATAAGCGGAATTTCTTCTTATGCGATGAGGTGGGTATCGGGAACTACGCGGATACCTTGACGCAATTCGATAATGTCATATATACCCCGAAAGTCTCCGGCCACTCGGAGCAATGTATGGAGCGATTGTCGCAAAAGGTAATAGCGAATATCGAAAGCTATCTAAATTGACATGACCCTGTGTCAAAACTCTTGGTGGTCTATCTTTTAGACGCAGATGACGCAGATGACACGGATTTATTTTATTCTTATCCGTGTTATCCGTGTCATCTGCGTCAAAACTTATCTATTTTCTTTCTCGATCTGCTCCTGAACGATAGCGTCTACGACAGCTACGGTAGTCAGGTTCACGATATCACGGGTAGAGCTTTCTACGTCGGTGAAGTGGATCGGTTTGTTCAATCCCATCTGGATCGGGCCGATCGTCTCGGTGATACCCAGCGTATCCAATAGCTTATATGCGCTGTTGGCGGAGCTTAGGTTCGGGAAGATCAAGGTATTCACGTCTTGTCCTTTCAGCTTGTTGAACGGGTACATATCGTCGCGCAGCTTCTTGTCGAGGGCGAAGTTTACTTGCATCTCTCCGTCTACCACCATGTCTGGGTATGTCTTATGCAAGAAGTCGATCGCCTCGTGTACTTTCAGCGGACTGCCCTGCTTGTCGGAACCGAAGTTCGAGTAAGACAACATCGCCATCACCGGCTCGTGAGCGAAGAACTTCACGGCGTCGTGCGTCAGGCGGGCGATATCGATCAATACCTCGGCCGACGGATGACGGTTGATCAACGTATCGGCCATAAAGAACGTACCCTTCTTGCACGTCAGGATGTTCAAGGCGCCGAAATGCTTGTAGCTCGGACGGATACCGATGATCTGCTCCGCCATCTTGGTAACCTCCGAGTAGCGGCTGTATACACCCGTCACGAAAGCGTCGGCGTCGCCGGTAGCCACCATCATCATACCAAAGGCGTTACGGTCTACCATTTTCTCGCAAGCCTCCGAGTAGGTCACGCCCTCGCGCGCCTTCTTGTCGGTAAGGATACGGGCGTAGCGGTGGCGGCGTTCCGTCTCACGGTCGTGGCGGAGGTTGACGATCTCGATACCGTCCAGACTGATATTCTCCTCGGCGGCGATCTTGGCCAGACGCTCCTCGTTACCCAGCAAGATCGGGAAACAGATACCTTCCGCTTTCGCCTCGGCGGCGGCTTTCAGCATATTCACGTGGTTCGCCTCCGCGAATACCACCCGTTTCGGGTTCGCTTTCGCCATATCGGTGAACGAGCGCAAGAGTTTATTATCGTACCCCATCATCTCACGCAAATGGTTGGCGTAGCCCTCCCAGTCGGTGATCGTCTTGCGAGACACGCCCGAGTCGATAGCGGCTTTCGCCACGGCGCAAGATACACGGGTCAGCAAGCGGGGATCGAGCGCTTTCGGAAGGATATAGTCGCGTCCGAAAGTGGTTCGTTTCAGCTTATAGGCGGCGTTCACCACGTCGGGGACAGGCTCCTTGGCAAGGTCGGCGATGGCGTAGACGGCGGCCCGCTTCATCTCCTCGTTGATCGCCTTGGCGTGCGTATCCAAGGCGCCGCGGAAGATATAAGGGAATCCCAGCACGTTGTTGATCTGGTTCGGATAGTCGGAACGTCCGGTAGCGAAGATGATATCATCCCGCGAGTCCATCGCGTCGGCGTAGGAGATCTCCGGGTTCGGGTTCGCCAAGGCGAATACGATCGGGTCGGCGTTCATGCTACGTACCATCTCCTTGGTCAATACGTTCGCCACGGAGAGGCCCAAGAATACGTCGGCTCCCACCACGGCCTCCTGCAAGGTCTTGATCGGACGGTCGGTAGCGAACTCCCGCTTGGCGGCGTTCAAGTCCGGGCGGCTGGTAGAGATGACGCCCTTGCTGTCGCACATGACGATATTCTCCTTGCGCGCTCCCAGCATCACGTACAGTTTCGTACATGAGATAGAGGCGGCTCCGGCGCCGTTCACCACGATCTTCACGTCCTCGATCTTCTTGCCGGCGATCTCCAAGGCGTTGATCAGCCCGGCGCCGGAGATGATTGCCGTACCATGCTGGTCGTCGTGCATGACGGGGATATCCAGCTCGTTCTTCAAGCGAGTCTCGATCTCGAAACACTCCGGTGCCTTGATATCCTCCAAGTTGATTCCTCCGAACGTGGGCGAGATCGCCTTCACGGTCTGGATAAACTTCTCCGGATCTTTCTCGTTCACTTCGATATCGAATACGTCGATGCCTGCGAATATCTTGAATAGCAATCCCTTGCCTTCCATCACCGGCTTACCGGCCAAGGGGCCTATATCGCCCAGCCCGAGTACGGCGGTACCGTTGGAGATTACGGCTACCAAATTACCTTTCGCCGTATATTCGTACGCGTCCAGCGGATTCTTCTCGATTTCCAGACACGGCTCGGCTACGCCCGGCGAATAAGCCAGGGATAAATCCGTTTGCGTGCTATGAGGCTTTGTCGGGATAACCTCGATCTTACCCGGTTTGCCCTCGGCATGGTACCGAAGGGCCTCCTCTTTTGTAATCTTTGCCATAGGTATGTTTATTAATTATGTTGTTCCTATTTAAAACCACCGCAAAAGTAACAAATTATTATGAGTTGGCTAGGTTTTGCTTACAAATAGTTTTTGGGAAAGCGTGAATAGTAATCCGATTCCCGCTTGTCGGAGTGAAAGTTTATTGTTACATTTGGGTGTTTAATAACTAGGGTCTCTATCCAAGAGAGGCCCATAATCTGAATGATAGTATGGCAGAACCTAAGAAAAGAAGTATCACCGGTAAGCTGGTGGAGAACAAGTTGACGGCGCGCACGGACGATTTCACGTTCAACGTCACTTACGTACAAAGTCGTTCGATCGGCGACTTATGCAAGCTGGCCGCCGCTCGGCTCGGTACGAAATATTCGGCCTCGGAGATTGAAGGTATTTACAGTGAGATCAAGGGTGTGGCCGAGGAGGAGCTGTACTCGGGCAGTACCGTGGAGTTCGGTTTCACGACGAACAGCTTGGGCGTGGAGGGCTCGTTCATCGGCCCGAAGGCGCAGTTCGACCCGGCGCGCAACAAGGTCGTGCTCCGTTCCACGCCCACGGCGGAGATTCGTTCGAAGCTGACGGACATCAGCGTGATCGTCAGCCACGTGGAGGAGGGGCTGCCTACGATCATCAGCGTGACGGACGTAGCGTCCGGTGCCGTGAATACGAAACTGACCCCGGGCGGAGGATTGACCGGCAGCGGGCAACGTATCAAGATCGCCGGCGAGACGGGAGATGCCGTGGGCTTCTTCTTCGTGAAGGACGGCTCCCAAACGTCGGTAGCCGTGCCGATGACCTCCGTGTTGCGCAACGATCCGTCGGCCTTCTCGCTTATCATCCCCGCCTTGGAGGATGGCACGTATTACTTGGAGGTGGCTACTCGCTCGAGTGGCAACAGTAAAGTCTTTTTGAAGGAAGTACGCCGGAATCGCTTCCCTTATCCATTAACCGTGGGCGGAGGTGATGGAGATAGCGAAAGCCCCGATGAGGTTTAACTTTTATTCCGGGTGTCGGAAGTTCTCGTTTCCGACACCCGGAAGCTCTCGTTTCCGATACGTGGAAGTTCTCGTTTCCGATACGTGGAAACGTCCGTTTCCGGCACCCGGAAATGACAACTTGCTTCCTTCCCGCATCCTCTCCTCCTTTCTAAAGGTCTTTCCTGAGATTTTTCCCTACCTTTGGCCTCCATAAAACAAGATTACCATCATGGCATTGAAACTTATCCATACGGCCGACTGGCATCCGGGCCGGGCCTTTTTCGGCTCCGACCGGGAATCTCCGGACGAGATATAAGCCGGGATGGATGGATGATTGCGGGAGAGGTAGGCGCTGTTCTCGCGGGACTACGGTGATAGACGGCTTTATTTCTTCCTCCCGTGTTAACATTATTATTTATTATTAAGACTATCGTTGATTTTCATTGACTGTTTAATAAATATTCATACCTTTGGTCTCATAATTAACCGTAGTCCCGCGAGGACTTATAAATTTGAAGAATAATGAAGCACCTACTTTACATATTCTTGGTTTTGGCGGCTTTGTTCGCAGCGATCTATTTACTGCCCGAGCGCTCCCCCTTATTTGAGTATTACAGGCTGAGGCCTATTTTTGAGATCTCCTCTATCCTGCTGCTAATCGTTGTCTTATACCTGTACCGGCGGGAGAAGAGGCAAGTCAAGATGATCTTCTCCCGTTTGTCTCAAAAGAATTTCTTCTTGGATTTGGCCATACAGTGTGGAGGCATATACATCTGGGAATTCAAGGATGAGGAGTTCTTTTTCAAGTATCCTGTCGGTGACCAGCCGTCGCGAATCGAGTTGGAGGAGATGTGGAAATTGATACATCCCGATGATCTCATCGCTTTCAAGCTGCAGAGGCAATCCTTATGGAAAGCGGACAAGGAGGTATTCCAATGCCGTGCCCGCTTCGCCGGATCTGATTATGAATGGTGGGAATTCCGCTTTAGCGCCATGCCTGCGGTAGATAATGCGGAGGGAGGCAAAGACGTGAGCGGTATACTTATCAATATCGATGACATGAAGAAACGGGAAAAAGAGCTTATCCTCATGAGGGGATATGAGCAAAAGTTCTTGGCGAACATGAGCCATGAGATACGTACGCCGCTGAACTCTATCGTAGGCTTCTCGAACCTGCTGGCCTCGGAGAAGGACTTAGACGAGGCCGACAAGCAGCTGTTTGCCAAGACGATCAATCAGAGCTGCGATCTGTTGTTGGTGCTCATCAATGATATTCTGGAGGTTTCGAGACTTCAATCGGGACAAATGAAATTCGAGAAAGAGAGCTGCTCCGTCAAGGAGTTGGTAGACGACCTTTACCTCGCCCATCAGTTATTGGTCCCCACCCACCTACGATTCTCGAAAGAGGCGGAGGGGGATTTGTTTATCTATACGGATAAAAAGAGACTTTCGCAAGTTATAACCAATTTCTTGACAAACGCTTGTAAATTCACGAATAGCGGATATATAAAATTGGGATTTAAGCATCTGAGGGGGACGGATGAGGCGGCGATTTTTGTCGAGGATTCCGGGATCGGTCTATCGGAGGAGGAACAAGAGAAGGTATTCAGCCGTTTTTTCAAGCAAGATGAATTCAGCCAAGGGGCCGGTCTGGGGTTGTCTATCTGCCAAGGAATCGTACAAAACTTGGGGGGACGGATAGCGCTGAGTTCTAAGCAGGGAGAAGGAAGCCGCTTCTCGGTCGTGCTGCCGGTATATAAGGGGGGATAGTGGAGCGGGAAGCGGATGTCTTGCCGACCCTAGACGGGATTCTCATTTTATTCCTCTTTTTGCTCGATTTTTGTGGATTTACCTCTTTGGGTTATAATGACGATAATTCCATTGCTAGCTTTAGGCCCCCATATGGCAGCGTCTGATCCTTTTAGTAAAAATATTTCTTCTATGTCGTTAACAGGGTAATCTAGGATGTCGAAATCGATAAAAGGCGTGTCATCAATCACGACTAGGGGTTTCCCTTCATTTTTTGATCTAAAGGAAGTTATCGCGTCACGGAGTACCGGATAATATTTTTGCTTAACGTCATCGAAGATAAATTTAACCCCGCTAAAGCGAGATAATAACGATTTCATCTCATTTATATGCCACCGTTCTATATCTTGGGAGCTATAAATACGGCTGGAAGCTTGGACAGACGAATAGAGTCCTTGATTCTGTTTTTCTTTCTTGAATGCCTTGATTTCTACATTCTCCAACTCGATGGTCTTCCATATATCATCATCTGGCCTTTTATCAGGTTCCGATTGTTCCTGGTCGATTGTTAAAGTCTTGGCCAAAGTATCCAATACGAGATTCTTCCGTATGGAGTCGGTTCCCGGATCGTTCATGATAGGAAGTAGCCTTATCTTGAAGTCCGGAGACAAAGATTGGAGTGATGAGATATTTTCTAGCTTGAAAAACGGTCGCCCGGAAAGTAGATCGCCATTACTATCTACTAAAAGAAAACTAGACAGTCCGGTCTTGATGTTTTTTTTCTCGAATACGATCCATCTCCTTGAGAAATCCCAAATGTCTTTATAAACGATGGAGTCTTCGGATTGTAACAGTATATATAAAGTGTCTTTAAATTGCAAATGCTCTGGTTTTAAGGCGGAGACTAATATTTGGTCTTCCTTGAAATGTACTTTTATCCCTATTGACAGGGTTGCGGCAGGTAATATAAAGCTTTTTTCTATACCTTCTGTGCTTTTACAGTTCAGATAATAGGTCCTTCCTTCATTTGGGTAAATATTGAAATATCCTAATCCGTTATATAAGGATTTTACGTTTTGTACAATATTACCTCTGTCATCCACGATCTCTCCTGAGATTTCTAATGTTTTACCATCTCTGCTTTCTGCCTTGAATGCGACTACGCAGGCAGTATTTAATATCAATCGGCCCCCTTCCGGATAGAATGAGACTGTGTAAGCCTCATTTCCCTCCTTGATATCCGGATTTGATGCGGTCGATTTATCCCCGTGAAGCAATGGGAGAAAGAAAACTAGAACGTTTAATATCAGATGGTACATGATTTTTATTTAGTTTTTTTATTGTAAACTATGTCATTGCCTTTAGGAAATCTATGATATCCGTTGCTATGGGAAAAACGGTTGATGATCATTCTTCGCTCTAAATGTAACAAAAGAATTTATAAACTTAGGACTAAAATACATATATTATGATGTATATTGCTGAAATAGACCTGAAAAAGAAGAAACGACAACTTATTCCCTTGACGCGGATATGTCTCTTTGGCAATGTTGACGGCAAAAGAAAGAACCTGGAAAAAAATTGTACCTTTGCTTTTATAAATATGACAATATATGGCATTGAAACTTATCCATACCGCCGACTGGCATCTGGGCCAGACCTTTTTCGGCTACGACCGGGAGGCGGAGCACGAGGCTTTCCTCGGTTTTCTGACAAATCTTTTGGTGGAGCGGCAGACGGATGTCCTGTTGATCGCCGGCGACGTGTTCGACGTGACGAACCCTTCCGCGGGGGCGCAACGCCGTTTCTATCGTTTCCTGCGGGAGGCGAATCGCCTGAACCCGGGCTTGCAGATCGTGATCATCGCCGGCAATCATGACTCCGCGATCCGTCTGGAAGCCCCGAATCCCTTGCTGGAGGAATTGAATACCTCGATCGTAGGTATCGTGGGGAGAACGGATTCCGGGGAGATCGACCTCGCCTCGCTCGTCGTCCCTTTAAGGAACCGGGCGGGAGAACGGGAGGCGCTTTGCCTGGCGGTGCCTTTCCTCCGCCAAGGAGATTACCCGGCGGCGCCCGAGGGAGAGCTTGATTCGTATGTGGCGGGTATCGGCCGGATGTACCGGCGGCTCTACGCCTATGCCGATGCCCAGAGGAATCCCGGCGAGGCGATCGTAGCCTTGGGACACCTCCACGCTACCGGAGCCGAGTTGTCGGACGACGACCGGAGCGAGCGCGCCATCATGGGAGGTCTGGAGTCCGTATCCGCGGATACCTTCGACGCCGGGATCGCTTATACGGCGCTGGGGCATATCCATAAAGCGCAACGGATCGGCGGGCGCGAGGCGGTACGTTACGCCGGAAGCCCGCTTCCCATGTCGTTCTCGGAGAAGAATTACCGGCATCAAGTGATAGCCGTAGCGGTCGAGGAGGGGAAGGTCGCTGGTATCGAGGCGATCGAGATCCCAAGAGTTGCGGACTTGATGCGTATACCGGACAGCCCGTTACCTCCGGAGGAGGTCTTGCGATGCCTCGCCGGGCTTCCGGAGCCGGAGGAGGGCAGGGAGGACGAGAGCCGCTGGCCTTATTTGGAGATACGGGTCCTGCTGACGGAGCCGGACCCTACGTTCCGCCATAGGGTAGAGGAGGCGTTGGTCGGGAAGGCGGTCCGCCTCACCTCCATCGTTCCTTCGTATCCCCGGCGGGAAGGGGAGGCGGAGGAGAGGGCCTTATCGTATAACGATTTGCAAAAGATAGCCCCGCTGGATATGCTGAGGCATACGTTTGCCGCGAGATACGGAGGCGAGTTGCCCGAGGAGATAGAGACATTGTTTAATGAGGTGATGAGGGAGGTTGCTTTATGAGAGTGCAGGCGATCAGAGGACGCAATCTGGCGTCGCTGGAAGGAGAGTTTTCCATTGATTTTACGGAAGAGCCTTTGGCTTCGGCGGGTATCTTCGCTATATCCGGGCCTACGGGGGCGGGAAAATCCACGTTGCTGGATGCCATGTGCCTCGCCCTTTTCTCCCGTACGCCGCGAACGGAGCTGGCGAGGGAGAATAACGTGCGGCTGAGGGACGTGCAAGAGGAGGTGTTGCCGCAAAGCGACCCCCGCTTCCTCTTGCGCCGCGGGACGGCCTCGGGCTACGCCGAGGTGGATTTCGTGGCGCTGAACGGGTGTCGGTATCGCGCCCGCTGGTCCGTATCCCGGGCCCGGGAGAAGGAGAGCGGACGTTTGCAGGCCGCCCGCCTTACATTATATAATATAGATGCCGGGAAAGAGGAGCCGGGAACCAACAAGGACCTGCAAGCCCGTATCATCGAGCTGATCGGCCTGACTTTCGATCAGTTCACCCGCTCGGTGCTCTTGGCTCAGAACGATTTCTCTACCTTCCTGAAAGCGGAGCAGGGCGAGAAGGCCTCCTTGCTGGAGAAACTGACGGGTACGGAGCAATACTCGGAGATCTCCCGCCGGATCTTCGCCAAGAACGCTGAGGCGAAGGAGGCCTACGAGCAGCTATACGCCCGCGTACAAGGCATAGAGCTTCTATCGGAGGAGGAGGTGGAAGCCTCCCAAACCCGCCTTTCGGTCTTGGAGGGGGAGCTGGCCCGTCTGGAGAAGGCGAGGGTCGAGCGGCAAAGCTTACGGGAGGCCGTGAAAGCGGCCGAGGTCCAGATCGCCTCGAAGGAAAAACAGCGGGAGGAGAACGCCCGCTTCTTGGAACGGGCGTTGGCATCGCTGGAAACCGCGAGGAAGGAGTATGAGCAAGGAGAGGTGCGATTGGCGAGGACGGATGAGGAATCTAAGCGTCTGCGACTGGAATTGCAACAGGCCCGGAAACTGGACGTGCAACTGGAATCGGCCTTGAAAGCCCGCTCCGAGGCCGATGAACGGATGAAAGATTTCTCCCGGCGGAAGCAGGAGGCGGAAGAGAAACTCCGGAAGGTGGAGGAGCGGCAGAAGAAAGCCTCGGAGGAATGGGACAAGCTGACGTCGTGGCGTGAACGTTACCGGAGCAAGGAGGGGATCGCCGAGCAACTGTCGGCCTTGTTGATTCATCTGGATACCTGCCTTACGGCTCGCCGGGCAGTCGAGCGGTCGGACAAGGCCTTGCTAGCTATCCGACAGAAAATTCAGCGGTTGGAGGTTCGGAGGCAATCCTTGCGGCGGGAAACGGAGGCACACGCCAAGGAACAGGTAAAGATCGAGGAAGAGCGGAAGTCCGTAGCGCTAGCCCTCAAGGAATTGGAACCGGAGGCTTTGGATCGATCGATCGAGACCTGCCGTACGGAACGGGAACGTTTATTGTTGGAGCAAGCCCAGTTCGTGACGACTGGCGATATCAAAAGCCTGCGGGACAAGCTGACCGCCGGAACGCCTTGCCCGGTCTGCGGAAGCCTTGAGCATCCTTTCGCCTCTCACGAGGCGCATGAGCGTCTGTTGGCCTTGGCGGATCGCATCTCGGAAGCTACCCTGCGCCTCAAGCGGCTTCTCGACCGGAAAGAACGGCAGGAGGCCTGCGGGAAACAACTCGCCGCCCTGCAACAGAAAGAACTGGAGCTGCATAAACAACTCGCCGCGGACGAGAACGCACGGACGGAATTAAGGAACCAGCTACAATCCCTGTCCGAGCAAATCGACCGGGAAGAACTGGATAAGCGGGAGCAGCAGGAGAAGCTGTCCCAATCCCTATCCGCCGCCAACGCCCTGTTCGGGAACGACGCATGGCAGACGGGCTGGAACAAGGACCCGGAAAGCTTCCGGGAGACCTTGACGGATTTCGCCCGGCAGTGGCAAGCCAACGGGGAACGCTTGCGGGAATTGGAACGGGAGCGGAGCGCCTATCAAGCGGAACGGGAGTCGTACGAGGCTTTCCTCCCTCCCTTGCGCAAGCAGTACGAGGACGCCGCGAAAGCCTACGACGAGAAGAATCAATCCTATACCCGCTTGCGTTCGGAGCGGAATCTCCTGCTGGGAGGCCAGCCCGCCGACCAGGTGGAACGTACCTTCCACGAACGGGTGGAAGCCTTGAAGAGCCATTTGAAGCAGCTGCAAGAGAGTACGACGAAGCACGCCGGCGAGGTGGAGCAATACCGGGGGATTACGGAACAGATCAAGAAGGATCTGGCGGAGACTTCCGGTCTCCTTTCCGCACGCCGGCAGGAGCTGGATAACTGGATGGTCGCCTATCAAGAGAACTCCGAGGGGAAGACGCTGGAGGAATCTCTGTCGGAAATGACGGCCCAAAAGTCTGAATGTAGTTTCCGTCTGCGTACGCACGAGGAGAATAAGCGGAAGATAGCCGGCTTCCAGCAAGAGCTCTCGGAGCGGAGGGCGATGAGCGAGCGTTGGGCGAAGCTGAATGAATTGGCAGGCTCGGCGGATGGCGCCAAGTTCCGTAGGATCGCCCAAGGCTACACCTTGGATGTCTTGTTGAGTTATGCGAATGTGCAATTGCGGCAACTATCCCAGCGTTACCGGTTGGAGCGTGTGCCGGATACCTTGGCTTTGCAGGTGATCGACCAAGATATGTGCGACGAGATCCGTACCGTGCATAGCCTTTCCGGAGGGGAATCTTTCTTGGTCTCGCTGGCCTTGGCGCTAGGCTTGTCCTCTCTCTCCTCGAACCGGATGAAGGTAGAGAGCCTGTTTATCGATGAGGGCTTCGGCTCTTTGGATGCGGAGACGTTGCGGGTCGCTATGGATGCCTTGGAGAGCCTGCGTACGCAAGGGCGCAAGATCGGCGTTATCTCGCACGTACAGGAAATGACGGAACGTATTCCCGTGCAGATTCGGGTGAACCGGGCGGGAAACGGACGGAGTTATCTGGAAGTCATATAGCTTTACCAGCCATTGTGATGGATCTGTTGGACGTTGTATTTGTTTTTGGGAGTCTCTTTCTGCATGGGGTATCCAACAGGTATGACGTTCAACGGCATGATATGATCCGGTAGCCGAAGCTCTTTCCGGACGATCTCGATCCGGTCCGGATAGGGGTAAACAGCCGTCCATACGGCTCCCAATCCCATGGATTCGGCGGCAAGTAACAGGTTTTGCGAGGCGGCGGAACAATCCAGAAACCAAGCGTTGGAGGATTTGATCGTATCGCCGCAAACGACGATCGCTTGCCTTGTCTCTTTCAGCATCCGGGCGAAGGGAAGGCCTTCGGCCATCGTATCCAAGGCTTTCCGGTCGGTTACGATAATGAATTCCCAGGGTCGCCTGTCACGGGAGGAAGGGGCGGCCATTCCGGCTCGTATCAGTTTGTCTATCTTTTCCTTTTCTACCGGGCGATCTTTGTACTTACGTACGCTTTTGCGATTGAGTATCGTTTCCAAGGTCTGGTTTTCCGGTTCCTGCCGCTGGCTTTCCGTAGAGGAGCAGCCCATGAGGAAAACGGTGATCAAGAAGAAAAGACAGATTCTCATAAAGACGGGTTTATATGGATTTATAACGGATTATTTGCTTAATATCAACGTAGAAGGCATCTTCTGCAAGGCTTCTTTCCGGTGCTCGGAGACATCGTTCCATGTCTTATAACTGATCAGCATGAAGTTGAAGCCGTTGAAAGACTGGGGCGTAAGGTCTTTCCCTCGTAGAAGCGTGGTCTGCTTCACGTCTTCCGTGAATCGCAGGATTCCTTCCTTGATCACCTCGTTCCCCGGGGTCGTGCTGCTGGATTTATCAAGTACGCTGGCCGAGCCGTGTGTAGACTTCAATAAGGTCTGGGCGTATCCCAACAGGAATAAATCCTCCTCGGAGTCGATGACCACGATTACGTTCGATGCCTTGACGAAATTCCGGTTCACGAATACACCTACCGGGCAATTGCTTTGCTCGATAAACATCTTCGTCTTGTCTTTCAATAAGGCACCCGGATAAAACCAGGATTCCGGAGCCTTGAAGCGTTTGAAATAACGGTTGTAGAACGAGGCCCGATAATGGCTTGCCGCTATATCGTCCGGTGTGTTGCTCATCGATATCCCGGAACCGACCAGAAGGAAATCGTACCCCTCATTGTTTACGATGCTACAAATATCCACTCCGGCGTTGTTCGATACCTCGTAGCGGGTCTGTATCTGAATGCCCAGCTTCTTGGCCCCGTAAAGGATCGGGCCGAAGCTGACTTCCTCGAAATTATCCGTGTGTAGCGGGTTTACATCCGAGCCAACCGTCAAATGCAGTGCCGTCAGCTCCAGTTTGTTTTTGCCTTGGGCGAACATCTGGTAGGCTACGTCCAGCATGATCTGTCCATTTCCGGCTCGTCCGAAGGACAACAGTACCTTGAATATCCCCTCCAATGGCATTCTCTCTTTTTGCTCCATCAGCTTGTCATGCGCTCGGTAACAGAATTTGATGAATGAGACCAACGGTGTTGTCATAAAGGTGGTGACCAGCGTCATTAGCACTAAGATCACGAATACGGAAGGCGTCAATATCCCCATCTCGTACCCGATCGTCAATACGACCAGCTCCATCAACCCGCGGGTATTCATGAGCGCCCCTATGTATAGGCTATCCTTCCAGCTCTCACCCACGAATCGGGCGGAGAACATCGCTCCCCCAAACTTTCCCGCGATGGCCACGACTATGAAGATAAGGCATAGCCACCATAACTCAGGCTTGTTTAGAAGACCTATTTCCGTACGTAATCCGGTGGATACGAAGAATAAGGGAAGAAATAGCGCAAGGGATACATCCTCTACTTTCTCGGTCATGATCTTGCGGAATTTGACATTTCCCGGCATCACCACCCCTGCGATAAAAGCGCCGAACAAGGCATGCAATCCCAATATCTCAGTCAGATAAGCCGAGGTGATCAATAGCAAGAAGATGAAAGCGACCAGCCCCTTGTCGATTACCTCCTTGTTGTGGTAAATATGTCCGATCATCCGCAGGAATGGCCGCACCGCCAAAAACATAAACACTATGTAAAGGACTGAGAATAAAATGTTGTAAACGGCACTTAGCATCGAACCCGCTTGTGCGATCGCTATGACAACCGCTAGCAAGCACCATGCGGTGATATCCCCATTCGCTGCGCTTGCCAACGAGATGGTACCCAAATGTGTCTTGGTAAGTCCTTTCTCTTGGATAATACGTGCCAATACGGGAAAGGCGGTAATACTCATGGCGATACCTATAAACAAGGCGAAAGAGAGGAAAGGCGTACTCTTATCCGCATATTTGTCGTACACGAAATAGGCGGTCAGCATACCGAAAAAGAAGGGGACGATCGTACTGGTATGACTGATTAAGATCGTCTCTTTCAGCTTTTTCCTTACCTCGGAGATATTAAGTTCCATCCCGATAGCGAACATAAAGAGTATAAGTCCGAATTGACTCAGCATATTTATATTCACCAACGATTCCACAGGGAAAAGGAAGGCGGAAGCCTCCGGGAATAAATTGCCTAATAC
This sequence comes from Parabacteroides sp. AF27-14, assembly GCF_003635425.1. Lineage (NCBI taxonomy): Bacteria > Pseudomonadati > Bacteroidota > Bacteroidia > Bacteroidales > Tannerellaceae > Parabacteroides > Parabacteroides sp. AF27-14. Next base: position 110,563 of record NZ_QTLZ01000008.1, on the reverse strand, counting down.
GGACGGCCCTAGCACGATTCCGGCAACGATCTCGCCGATGACGGTGGGTTGCCCGATCTTCTGGAATAACCAACCGAACAAACGGCACGTAAGCAATATCGTGATGATTTGTAAAAGCAGAATTCCTATGGAAGACTCGATATTATGTACTAATAATTGAGTAAATATGGTAAATCCCTCTTCTAAATTACTAGGTGCGTTTTGGATGGACGCAATCGAATTTTCCAGTTGCTGACTTTCCCCTTCTTTGGCGATAAAGTACATCAGCGAACCGAAAATGAGGATCATCATTAGGTAAAAGGCTATACTTTTTGTTCCTTTGCTCATCTTTGTACGGTTTACCGCGAATATAAGAAATATCCTAATATTATCAATGGGTATGTTTTTTTCTTTTATCTTTGCCGAGAACCAAATTATAATAAATCATGGAGTCTCTAAATCTGATAAAAAATGACCCGTGGCTGGCCCCTTATGAGGCGGCTATAGAAGGCCGGTATCAATACGTGATTGATAAAGAAAAGAGCCTGACGAATAATGGTAAACTAACCTTATCCGAGATGGCTTCCGGATATCTTTATTTTGGGTTACACAAAACCACGAAAGGCTGGGTGTTCCGTGAATGGGCGCCGAATGCTACCGCTATTTATTTGATTGGAACATTCAACGGATGGCAGAAAGATAATAAATACAAGCTTAAACGTAAGGCGAATGGCGTATGGGAGATCGCTTTGACCGATGCGCAGATGTATCATGAGGACTTGTTTAAGTTGCTGGTCGAGTGGGACGGCGGTAGCGGAGAACGTATTCCCGCATGGACTCGCCGGGTGGTGCAAGATGAGCAATCTAAGATATTCAGCGCTCAAGTATGGAACCCGGAGAAACCTTATAAATTCAAGAATAAACGATTCAAACCTAAGAAGTCTCCCCTTTTGATCTACGAGTGCCATATCGGTATGAGCACCAACGAGGAGAAGGTGGGGACGTATAATGAATTCCGTCAAAATATATTGCCTCGTGTAGCGAAGGATGGTTATAACGCCATTCAGATCATGGCTATACAAGAACATCCTTATTATGGATCGTTCGGCTATCACGTAAGTAGCTTCTTCGCCGCCTCTTCCCGTTTCGGTACGCCGGACGAGTTGAAACAACTGATCGATGAGGCGCACGGGATGGGTCTCGCCGTGATCATGGACATCGTACATAGCCACGCCGTAAAGAACGAGGTGGAGGGATTAGGCCGCTTTGACGGTTCGTATGACCAATATTTCCTGAGTGGCGAACGCCGTGAGCATCCGGCATGGGATTCCCTGTGCTTCAATTATGGAAAGAACGAGGTGCTTCATTTCTTATTGTCGAATTGTAAGTTCTGGCTGGAGGAGTATAAGTTCGATGGTTTCCGTTTCGACGGCGTGACCTCCATGCTTTACTACAGCCATGGCTTGGGCGAGGCTTTCTGTAATTACGGCGATTATTTTAATGGCCACCAAGATGGCGACGCTATCGCTTATCTAACCTTGGCCAATAAATTGATCCATGAGGTGAATCCGGGCGCTATAACGATCGCCGAGGAGGTGAGTGGCATGCCGGGTTTGGCGGCTAAGATAGAGGATGGTGGTTATGGCTTTGATTATCGCATGGCTATGAACATCCCGGACTATTGGATCAAGACGATCAAGGAAAAGAAAGATGAGGATTGGCATCCGTCTTCGATCTGGTGGGAGACGACGAACCGTCGTGCCGATGAGAAGACGATCAGTTATGCCGAGAGCCACGATCAAGCCTTGGTGGGTGATAAGACGATCATCTTCCGCTTGATCGACGCCGATATGTATTGGCATATGCAAAAAGATGACCATAATTTCATGGTAGATAGAGGTATCGCCTTGCATAAGATGATCCGTTTGGTTACGGCTTCTACTATTAATGGCGGTTATCTGAACTTTATGGGAAATGAGTTCGGGCATCCGGAATGGATCGACTTCCCGAGGGAGGGCAATGGATGGTCTTATAAATACGCTCGCCGCCAATGGGATTTGGTGGACAACTTGGATTTGAAGTACCATTTCTTGGGCGATTTCGACCGTGAGATGTTGGAATTGATCGGGGATGTGAAGAATTTCCAAGATACCCCTATCCAGAAGGTTTGGGATAATGATGGCGATCAGATATTGGCTTATATGCGTAAAGACTTGGTTTTTGTGTTCAACTTTAGCCCGACGAAATCGTTCACGGATTACGGTTTCTTGGTTCCGAAGGGAGAATATGAGGTCGTATTGAACACCGACGCTATCCGTTTCGGGGGGTTTGGCTTGGCTGATGATACCATAAGGCATTTCACGCAATTTGATCCGTTATATAAGAAAGAAAAGAAAGAATGGCTGAAACTTTATATCCCGGCACGTAGCGCCGTCGTATTAAGGAAAGTGAAGGTCAAAAAGTAAAACTCTATACACAAAACACGTTATGTTATATCCATTTACATTTAAGCCGATCCTCAAGAAGGTGATTTGGGGCGGTTCAGATATCTGCCCGTTTAAGGGTATTACTCCGGTTGAGAATGGTGTAGGCGAGAGCTGGGAGCTTTCTCATGTTGAGGGAAATTATTCAATCGTCGATAATGGCGAGTTGGAAGGTAAGTCTTTGGATGAGTTGATCCGCTCTTATGGCAAGGAATTGCTGGGAGAGAAGGTGATGGAGAGATTCGGGACGACTTTCCCGTTGCTAATCAAGTTTATCGATGCCCGTGATAATTTATCTATTCAAGTTCACCCGGACGATGAGCTGGCGAAAAAGCGCCACAACTCTTTCGGTAAGACGGAGATGTGGTATGTGATCAAGGCAGAGAAAGGCGCTGGCTTGTATTCCGGTTTCTCTGAGCAAATCGACGCAGAGGAATACGTGAAACGGGTGGAGAACAATACGATCATGGATGTGCTTCAACGTTACGACGTAAATGAAGGTGATGTATTTTTCTTGCCGGCGGGACGTGTGCATGCGATCGGAGCGGGTTGTTTTATCGCCGAGATCCAGCAGACCAGTAATATCACGTATCGTATTTACGATTACAACCGTAAAGATGTGAACGGTAATGGCCGTGAGCTGCATACGGAATTGGCGAAAGACGCTATCGATTATACGTTGTATCCGGATTACCGTACTCACTACAAAGGTCATACGAATGCCACGGTAGAGTTGGCGGATTGCAAATATTTCACCACGAATCTTTTGGATCTGGATACGATTATGGTTCGTAATTTCTCGGATCTGGATTCTTTCGTGGTTTACATCTGCATGGCAGGCAAGGCTTCCATCCGTGATAATAAAGGAAACGAGATCTTTGTTCACCAAGGTCAAACTGTCTTGATCCCTGCGGATACGGAGGTAATAACCATCTCTCCGGCTCCGGGCGCTAAGTTCATGGAGACTTATATCGGTCAATAAGATCACTCACTAAAATAATAATGAAGGCGGGAACATGCTGTTTCCGCCTTTTTTATTATCTTTTTCGGCAAACGCAGTCCACCAGATGATCGTTGATAAATCCCGAAGCCTGTAGGTGGGCGTAACAAATTGTGGCTCCGAAGAATTTGAATCCTCGTTTCTTCATATCCTTGCTCATGGCTTCGGATTCGGGAGATGATACCGGAATCTCACTCAATGACTGAAAGGTGTTGATAATCGGTTTTTGGTTAGGAAAGAATGATAGAGTGTAATTATAAAAGCTACCGAACTCTTTCTGTATGGAGAGAAACTGCCTTGCGTTTGTGATTGTCGATTTAATTTTCTGACGGTTTTTCACAATTCCCTCAAACTGCATCAACCGTTCAACATCTTCATCGGTCATTTGCGCCACTCTTTCGATATCAAAATCACAAAATGCCTTGCGATATCCCTCACGCTTCCTAAGGATAGTTATCCAACTTAACCCGGCTTGAGAACTTTCCAGCACAAGAAACTCGAACAGTGTTTTATCGTCAGTCACCAACTTTCCCCACTCTTGATCATGGTATCTCATATACAACTCGTCAGTTCCGCACCAACCACAACGCCCGTTTATTATATCTTGCATAATTATGATATTTCTGTTTTCTTCGGATAGGGATAAAAAGACAATCCGTTATACATAAATCGATAAGTAGGGACATCAACGCCGAGCTTCTCCGCTTGACGAATTACATATCCTGTCAATGTTTCCAACTCTGTTTTTTTCCCGGCGAGAAAATCACTATGCATGGAAGTCGTGGAGCCGGTCGGCATCATCTTTTGCGTCTCGATGGAAGTATAGACGATGTCATCGGGTAAACGGACTCCCATAGCCTCCGCTACGCTTTTTAATTCCGTACCCAAAGCGATGAACAGGTCGATATGTTGGGCTAGTACTTCATCAATGGGCTGGTTGAAGAAACTCGTAGCCGTAGCCGCCGTAGAAATCATGAAGAATTTCTTCCAAATGCGTAGGTCTATATCCGCTGGATTAAAAGCGTTTAACCGGGCATACATAAGTAATTTAAGCAACTCGGTTTGCTTATCTTTGTTTGCATCTTTGTTGCCGAAGAAAATACGTTCTTTCAAGGAGAATTTCTCGACAACACCGGGCTCTGTCAAGCGGGAACCGATGTAAACACATCCTTTCCAGACCTCTTGTTCGGGTAGTATATTATGGATTCGTTCTTCGATATCCAATCCGTTTAGCAAGGGGATGATAACGGTCTCAGGTCCGATAACAGGCTTTAGCTGCTGGATGTTTTCTTCTAGATCGTAACTTTTTGTACAACAGAAAAGGTAGTCTACCGGCCCTATCTCGGCGGGATTATCGGTGGCTAGTGCCGGAGCCGTATGGATTGTCCGGATGCCTAGTTGCATTTGTAAACCGTTTTCACGGATAGCCTTTAGATTTTCTCCACGGGCGATAAAAAAGATATCTGCTTTTATTGTTCCTTGATAGCGGGCGGCGACCATACCTCCGTAATAACCACCCACCGCACCGATACCAGAAAACGCTATTCTTAATTTAGCCATACTATTATATTCCTTTTATTTGCAAATATGAGAAAAAAAAGGCTCTCATTTATATCAGTTTCAGTTCTTTTAGTAAATCCGGAATGGATTGTTCGAAGTTCACGCCAAAGCGATAATCCGTTTGCGCCTTGAATGTTCGAAGAATACTTTCTGTCGTAAAGCGAACGGCTATTTCCGCAGATCTCTCCAAGTTGAAATTATTTAACAAACCGGATAGTAAAGCGCTTGCGAAAACATCTCCCGTACCATGATAATAACCAGGTATTTTCTCTGTTAAAACATACTCTGTCGCATTTCGTTCCATATCGAAAGTGGCGGCTCCCAGTTCTTTCTCGTCGAAATAGACACCGGTCAAGACAACTTGCTTAGGGCCTAGCTGACTTAGTTTATGTAAAATACCATCGATATAAGCTTTGGTATAGGGACCTGCTTGGTAGGGTTCGCCCAACAATAATGCGGCCTCCGTCAGGTTCGGTACGATAATGTCCGCTTTTTCACAAAGGGATCTTATTCCTTTGGCGAATTTAGGGGTGAATATCTTGTATAGTTCTCCGTTATCGCCCATGACAGGATCGACTAGAATCAGGTTATCTTCCCGCTTGAAAAGGGAGAAGAACTCTTTTACGATATCTAATTGCTCGAAAGATCCAAGAAAGCCGCTGTAGACGGCGTCGAAACGGATATCCAATTCTTTCCAATGCTTCATGAACGGACGCATATCTTCCGTCAAGTCTCTATAAGTATAGCCGAGAATACCTCCTGTGTGTGTAGAAAGTATGGCCGTAGGTAAGGCGCTTGTCTCTATTCCTGCCGCCGAGAGGATCGGGAGGGCAACTGTCAATGAACATTTGCCAAATCCCGATAGGTCATGAATGGCGGCTACTCTTTTTTGTTGTTCCTTATTCATCTTGAATCGATTAAAATGTGATAGGAAAACAAGAGCGGATCGGGAAAGGTTTATTTTACTTTCCTAGAAATAGTTCCATGTCTTCGTCCACGCTACCTATTCCGGCGATCCCGAAATTATCGACCAATACTTTGGCTACATTCGGCGACAAGAACGCTGGCAATGTCGGTCCTAAGTGAATGTTTTTTACGCCTAGGTAGAGTAGGGCGAGTAATACGATTACCGCTTTTTGCTCGTACCATGCGATATTGTATGCGATAGGTAATTCATTGACATCATCCAGCCCGAAGATCTCTTTTAACTTGAGGGCGATCATCACCAATGAGTAACTGTCATTACATTGTCCGGCATCTAATACCCGTGGAATACCTCTGATCTCCCCCAAAGGCAGTTTGTTGTAACGATATTTGGCACAACCGGCGGTTAATATGACGGTATCTTTCGGTAATTTCTCGGCGAATTCGGTATAGTAGCTACGGCTCTTCATTCTTCCGTCGCAACCTGCCATGACAAAGAATTTACGTATCGCTCCTGATTTTACGGCATCGATAACCTTGTCGGCTAATTGGAATACCTGCTCATGAGCGAATCCACCGATGATTTCCCCATGTTCGATTTCCGTTGGAGGGGCGCATTTCTTTGCGTGTTCGATTAACGCAGAGAAATCCTTAGAGCCTCCGGGCTTACGATCGGCGATATGTGGGAATCCTTCGAACCCGGTAGAGCCGGTCGTATAGACCCGATCGGCATAAGTGGCGGAAGAACGGGGAGGGACAAGGCAGTTGGTCGTAAACAGGATAACTCCGTTGAATGTCTCGAAATCAGATGTTTGTTTCCACCAGGCGCTACCGTAGTTTCCTACAAAATGCTTATACTTCTTGAAAGCCGGGTAATAATGTGCAGGAAGCATCTCGCTATGTGTATAGACATCTATGCCTGTACCTTCGGTTTGTTCCAGCAAGTCTTGAATGTCTCTCAAGTCGTGCCCACTGATAAGTATACCCGGGTTCTTTCCTACGCCGATATTCACTCTCGTAATTTCCGGGTTGCCATAGGTGGAAGTATTCGCTTTATCTAATAAGGCCATGGCTTTTACTCCGTATTCGCCGCAGGTGAGTACCCATCGGGTTAAATCGGCGACGGTCAGGTCCGATTGAGTCGTTGCGACCAAGGCGTCTTGGATAAAGGCATAGAGGCTGGTATCCTCGAAGCCTAGATTGTAAGCGTGTTCCACGTAGGCAGCCATACCTTTTATCCCATAAGTGAGTAATTCTCGTAGAGAGCGGATATCCTTGTTTTCTGTGGCGAGAATACCTACTTCTTTCGATTTGACCTCCATTTCCTCTACTTTGTCCGATTTCCAAGTCAGACAATCGCAGGTTAAGGATGGATGGATTCCCTGTCGATGTAGCTCGTCGAGAAGGTTCTCCCGTAGCTGATAGGCTTCTTTGATCTTTGAGACGAATCTGGATGAATCGAAATTGGCGTTTGTGATGGTCATGAAAAGTCCGTCGACGATGAACTTATTGGCCGTGGCTGATTCCACGCCTCGCTTGCGTAAAGTCGTTGTTAGTTTGGAGATTCCCTTCATTAAGTACATCAGTAAATCTTGTAATCCGGCCACTTCGGCGGTCTTACCACATACACCTTTTAATATACAGCCCTTTCCTTGGGCGGTTTCTTGACATTGATAACAGAACATAGCTTTTATTTTATAAGTTTATCGCGAATGTAGGGGATAGAAGATCGTTTAACCTGTAACAGTTGTTACACTCTTTGATTATTTTCTTTATCTTTATCCGCAAAAGGAAGTTTTATGAATCTGAGTTTGTGTCCTATTTGCGGAAAATTGTCTGAGGAAGAGCAAACCGCTCTTTTCAGTTCGTTGGATTATTCGACAAGGTCGTTTGAGAAAGGTGACTGGGTAGCTCGTCAGGGAGATGCCTTATCTTCGCTTTATCTATTGAGTAAAGGACGGGTAAAGACTGAGATGATCACCGAAAGCGGGACAATTTTGGAAGTGGAGACTTTATCGGCGCCTACTCCTTTGGCCTCCGCATTTTTGTTTGCGGAAAATAATCGCTTCCCGGTAGATGTTATCGCCTTGGAGGAATGCGAGATCATTTTAATACCTAAGAATGCGGTGATGCGTTTGCTGGCGACAAACGAGCATTTTCTTCAAAGCTATATGGCTTTTAACGCCAATCGGACACAATTTCTTTCTGAACGTCTTCAATTATTATCGATTAAGACCATTAAAGGTAAACTGGCTTACTATATACTTAAACGTATTCAAGGAGATCATTATAAGCAGGATCGTAATCAAACAGAGCTTTCGGAATATTTTGGAGTGGCCCGTCCTTCATTGGCCCGTAGTTTCTCGGAAATGATAGAGGAAGGGGCTATTTCCCGGGAAGGGAAAATAGTTGATATGAATAAGCTGAAAAGCTACGTGCTTTGAAAATCCATCTACGAATGTACTTGTTCTCGAAACAACTTCCTCTCTATATATGTTACTAGAGTAGATGATTTTTCATTCGACATGGTTATGATGATAAATGAATTAAATACAGGCTTGATTGAAGCTTTAAAAGAAAAACTTCCCCCTAAGACAAATTTGGCGAATCTGTTGATGGATACCCTTTATATTGGCAGAGAAGCCATTTATAGGCGCTTACGTGGCGAGGTTCCTTTCACCTTGGAAGAGGCAGCTCTTATCTCAAGGAAATTGGGTGTGTCATTGGATAAAATAGTAGGGGTTAGTTTTAGTGCCAATGCCGTGTTCGACTTGAATGTGGTAGATCACGATGATCCTTTTAATGCTTATTTTACGATCTTGTCTAGATATGTGAAGATCTTTAGGGCCTTTCAGGATGATCCTACTACGGCTTTGGGTACCTCTTCCAATACTATTCCTCAGACCCTTTATTTGAAGCATGACCTTTTGTCAAAGTTTCGTTTATTTAAGTGCATGTATCAGAATAAGCATATCCAATGCAATCATTTTGAGAATCTGAAGATACCGGAAAAACTGGTTGATACCCAAAGAGAATTTGTATCGTTGACACAGTATATCCATTCTACGGATTATATTTGGGATAATATGATCTTCCATCATTTGGTCAATGACATTAAATATTTCTCCGATATCCATCTTATTTCCTGTGAGGATATACAACGTATCAAAGAGGAGTTATTAGTGTTGGTGGATGAATTGGAAGAACTTGCCATGAGAGGAAAGACCGAGGCTGGCAATAGTGTACGAATTTATGTATCGCATATTAACTTTGAGGCTACGTATAGTTATCTGGAAACAAGTTCTTTGCAGTTAAGTATGATACGGGTTTACTCGATAAATTCTATTACGACACAGGATTCTGAGATGTTTAATAGCTTGAAAGACTGGATTCAATCTTTAAAAAAGTTCTCTACCATGATCTCCGAGAGTGGAGAGATGCAACGTATCCAGTTTTTCAATAGACAAAGGGAGATTATAAATACGCTTTAGGGTTTGAACCTGTTTCGATAAATGAAACAACCTAGATCTTCCGATTGCGCGATTCGAAATTTATAGGTGCTTTTTTAGTTTAATTTCGTTTTCTATCTTTTTCTGTCTGTGTTTGCTTTAATTAGAAAAGGAACAATTCTCATAGGCTTGCTTTATCGTACAAAACTATCGTTTACATGTTTTACATTTGCCAAATGTATCAAGGAATATTAATAGTTGGAAATAAGGTATAAGGCAATGAAAGATAGTATTGTAAATGAATTGATAACCGCAATGAAAGATAGGCTTCCTCCCGGACAAAATCTTGCTAATTTCTTGACGGATACTTTATGTATCGGGAGAGAGGCGGTGTACCGCAGGCTTCGGGGAGAGGTCGCTTTTACGATTGATGAGGTTGCGCAAATTTCCTATAAGTTGGGGATCTCCATAGATCAGATCATAGGAAATCACTTGCATAATAGAGTGACTTTCGATATGAACTTGCTCCGGTCTGCCAATGCGATAGAAAGTTATTATGAGATTATTGATCGTTACTTACGGATATTTGACTATGTGAAAGGAGATAAGAGTACGGAGGTTTGTACGGCATCGAATGTTTTGCCTTTTACGCTTTATTCCTCTTTTGAATATCTGTCTAAGTTCCGTCTTTGCCGCTGGTTATATCATCATGGACAGATAAAGACTCCAAATTCTCTATATGGGATGGTGGTGGAAGAACGAATTATAAATGTACATAAAAAATTAAGTTATAGCGTAAAGAATTGTCCGAAAACCAGTTTTATCTGGGATATGAATATTTTTGTTTCTTTCGTGAAAGAGGTCCAATACTTTGCTTGCCTGAATTTGATATCGAAAGAGGATGTTCTGTGCTTGAAAGAGGAACTTTATCAATTACTTACTCATATGGAGGCTTTATCTATCACAGGAGAGTTCAGTGAGGGCCATAAGGTGTTTTTCTACTTATCAAGCATTGATTTTGAGGCAACCTATACTTATATAGAGAAGCTGGATTTCCAAATTAGTATGCTACGAGTTTATTCAATCAATTCTATGGACTCCCAAAGTCCGCAGATTTGTAAAATGCAACGAGATTGGATTCAGGCATTGAAACGCCATTCTATCCTAATATCCGAAAGTGGAGAGGCACAACGTATCGATTTTATAAAAAGACAGAGATCGGTTATTGATATATTATAATTATAGATAAGACGAAATATAACGGACCTAATTTCTACATAAATGAATATTATAAGGGATGTTTATTGAGCCTTTAAGCGATCTTTCGTTTAAGGGCTTTTTCGTGGATTCTTATTAATGTGATTTGTTTCGATAATCGGAACTGTTTGATAAGAGTCTTGCGTATAATAGAAAAATAGAGCCTTTTGATCTTGTTTTTCTGGAAACTGTAACGGCCTGAAAAATAATTGCATAATTAGATGTAAACTGTGATTCATATTGTCATTATTGGGTGCATATTTAGTTTATTGTGACTTTTTATATCGTGATATTTGCATTATAACATTAGAGCAATTTTTATGATAGTGGAAGAGTGTAAAATATATAAAGGTTTCGTGGCAGTCTTGTTATTGATAATCCTTTTCTCATGTACGGATGAGACAATGATTAGCGGTAATGTGGAAGGAGCCTATATTTCTATTAGGAATATAGATTCTCAAAATAGGACTCATTCGGGTAGCGAAGAGGACTACGACGTGAATACGCTTCGTGTTTTGGCTTTCAATAAGACAACGGGAGCATGCATATCTAATATTCACTATAGTAAGAATCAATGGATAGAAAATATCATCCGGCATCCAATCGTAGCTGGGAATTATGATTTCGTATTTTTGGCGAATGAACCGACGGATAACGTTATAGCCAATAAACTGAACACTCTTTCACGTTATGATGATTTGAATCTTATCGCTTATCCCGCAAGCTCTTTTTCTTCGGAGAAATCGATCCCAATGATGCAGGAAATAAATAACGTAGAGGTTTTACCAAAAGGTAAAGGGGCTAAATTGAGTGATGGGACAACGGTTTCTTTATTACAACTGGCCCTTAATCGTCTGGGAGTTCGAGTAGATGTTGTTTTGGAGGCAGCAGATAATCTCGATGATATTTTTAATGGAGTTATATTTAGTGGTATCCCTAATTTGATCCCATTGACCGCTCAATATAGTGGCTCTACTATTGAGAGGAATGTAACACGTAATTTTACATTGAGAGAAGATGGTGATTATTTCTCCTCTGTTACTCCAAATATTCCCGGAATGAATTGGGCTCGGAAGATCACTCGTATTATTTTGCCCTCTAATGAGTTGGAGAGAAAGAACGATCCGGCAAATGCGGTGGTTTTTACGGTAGATATGGAGGATAGCTATAATCCCTCCTGTGAGTTGAAAATAAACTCAGAGCCGGTTGATTATAACTTACCTAAAAATACGAAGCTAGATCTTACCGGGATCATTAAACAACCCTTGGAGATGAATATACAGGCATCGGATTGGGATTCAATAGCAAATGATTGGAATATATCTGGTAATAGAGTGCTAAATGTGTCACATACGGAGGTCGATATTACCGATTTTAACGGGGCACGAATCTCTTTCTCGTCCAATATGCCGGTTGTGAGGATTTTTGATAAAGTAAAAGTGCTAAGTACAAACACTTATAAGAAAACGAATGAGGTGTTTAACGCTTTGTCGAGTCAAGAGTGGCAGCCGAACGCTGATGAGAGGATTTCGTATGATCCGAGTACTGGAGCGGGCTATATGGATATCTTACTTGATTTGCCAAACTATATTATAGGTAAGGAAACCTATGAGATTACATTGATGGCTGCGGAAGACTTCTCGGGGAAGAACGCTATTCGGAGAACGATAACCGTAAAGGTCAGTCAATATGGAAATCGTTATCCGTTTGATATTAATTCAACGAATCATCTATGGTCTAACCCTTATGTAGGGGCTTTCTATAAGGATGATGAAAGTGGAGAAAGGATAATTAGTGGGAACAAGTGGAGTTATTGGTATCAGTGGCGTGTGGAAGTTCCAACCGAATATCAGGATTTTATAGTGATAAGCTCGACACCTAGCTTTGATCCTAACGTTGGAACAGGTTCTCCGGGAGATCCGGAAGACTATCCGGTTATTCCTAATTCACAGAAAGGTGAGACAGGCAGTTTTGTACAAGGAAGAGGACGTGTTTACTTCCGGATAGGATTGAAGAGCAAGAATCCTAGAAAAGGAGTGCCTAGATATGGTGTCGTAAAGCTTTCTTATACGGAAAATGGGACGACTTACGAAACTGATTTATATGTCCGCCAAGGAGAGGCGCCTGATTATATAATGCGGAGGGGTACAAACGAGGGGCCGGATTTAGGTGTAAAATTTAGTGCGTACAATTTGACAGCTCGGTCATTCTTAAATGATGTTGATACAAAGGATGAATGGAGGCAGATAGATAAAAGCACTGATCAAGTTGATTTTGTTAAGTATCCGACTCAAGCCGGCGCTCATTTTCAATGGGGATTACCGGTAGCATATGCTTCTTTAGCACTTCGTGCGTATCACCCTACCAACGTGAATAATAAGAGTGCTACGTGGGAGTTATCGGAATGGCCGATAAGACGTATTGAGACTCCCACTTTTTGGGATGCTACGAGCGGGGATAAACTGAAAGATTATTACGAGATCTGTCCCCCGGGTTATCATCGTCCAAGCGACGGTCCCTTGGATAGGATTGTGTTGAATAGTTATACCTATAATGATGTATATAAATCCGAGATAAGAATGTCGTTATTCCGTAATCCAATGAAAGGGGATGGAAATTGGGTGACGGCTGAAAAACCGATTGATCCACAGAATAAACCGGAGAAATATATCCCTAAGATTCTGGAAGAGATCAAGTACGGATTCTATGCGGATGGTTTTTTCGACAGGCGTCCTATCGTGGAAAGAGATATGATCGATGGCATAGAAAGAGGTTCGGGGAAGGTCAGTAAGTATAAAGGAGTGTCTTTAGATACGACGGAAGCGGCTTATGGGGGTGTCTTGATATTTAATCCGGACAATAACGCCTCTATTTTCTTTCCGGCCGCAGGCCGAAGATGGCATACGGATGGTAGTTTGGAATATGCGAGTGAGACAGGGTATTATTGGTCTTCTTCGGCGGCTCCGGGGTGGACTGATACGTCAAGTGGAGAAGAGAAAGGTTCTGCTCACGGTAATATTTGGGGGATAGAGTATAATTATTTAGCGACAACTCCCAAGTCTTCGAGTCATCAATTTGGTTTTACAATTCGTTGCGTGAAAGAATGAGAATAATTAGTATGCATATGATCGGTTTTTGGGCTCTGTTATCCCTATTAATGCTATCTGGCTGTGAGCATGAATTTGCTTTATCTGAACAGGTAGGAAAGGAAGAAGTCTTTTCTGAAAAAGTACAGCTGGAGATTTTCGCCCGTGCTAATTCGTACCATCTCCCGTCAACAAAAGGACTTATGGATGAGGGTACGGTGGGTAAGAACCCATGGATGTTTGTTTTCAAAGGGGAAGGGCCTAACGCTACTTTTGTGGAAGCCGTGCAAGCCTTTGAATTAGCGGGAAAAAGATATGTGATATTGACTAAACAATCGAATGATAGTGAATATCAGTTATTGATATTGGCTAATTCACCCGATAGATTTTATTATGGGGATGCGGTTACGGAATATGGATTCGATGAAACTGGATTTTCTGCCCAATTGATGCAAGGTTTGACGACATTGGCTGATTTCTGTACGAATATGCTGACGGCTCCATTGGCGGTACCTTCGGTTTCTGTCATTCCTTATAGTGGTAACGGGCAAGTGATCCCGATGAGTTATTTACTGGAAGTAGATAAGATAGATCATACAACAAAGATCGAGAATACGGACGGAACGCCCTTGATGCTTACCCGGGCGATCGCTAAAATGGTAATTGTCAATAAGGCGACGAACTTTGAGCTAAAGGGAGTTGTGGCGGTTATGAATGTACCTAGGCAAGGACCGTTTCATACGCTGGATGGTCTCATTAGGGATAATACCTCTAATTTGACTGAATACAGGAATGATGCTGCTTATTCATCCTTATTGGTTCAGGCAGATTTCATAGATGGGGGGGAGAGTACTGAGAATGATCCAGTCTATTTATATGAGTCTGATATGCGGAATAATACACACTTGATTATTCAAGGTGCGTATGGGGGACGGGATTATTTCTATAAAATGGCGATCGTCAATAAGGATGTCCAGTTAATGGATTTACAACGTAATCATTCTTATCAATTCACTATTGTTACGGCAAAAGGTCCCGGCTATGATACGGTAGAAGATGCAAAAGCCTCTAAACCTTCCAACACAGCTCTGGATTATGAGATCTCAGTTGATAATAGAGACTCATACGAAGTTGTAGCGAACAACGATTTCTTTCTGGGAGTCAGTAATTCGGTATTTATCGCCTATACGAGTGAGGGTGCCAATTTTGAGGTTTTTAAATTGATTACGGATTGCCGGACTCGTTTTCCGAATGCCTGCCGGATTAGTGATAATGGAAACGAGGTCGGCATTGGGGTACCCTTGCTGGTAAACCCATCTAATGGAGCGAGAATACCGATCGTGGATGATACGACATCAGATCCGAATATCACGGCTGTGGAAGCTCAAATATCGAATGGCTTGTTAGATCATGCGTATATCACGCTGAAATTGGGGACTCTCGAAAAGACGGTGCGTATTAGGCAAAGATATGCTATACCGGCGGCTGGAGTGACAATTAAATATATGCCGGCTGCGGATAGCAGCGATAGTTTCGATATGAACTACTATTGTCTTTCCGCATATGTGGAAGATGGGGCGGATGATCCTAAGAGCTGGATAAAGCTGCGTCCTTCCGCCGGCGCTGTACGGGAGGACACGGATAAGATCACGGTTGATGATGGGACAATTTATATTGAAGTCTTGGGGAATACAATGTCCAAACAGAGAAGTGGCATTATATACCTGACTACTATAAAAGATCCCGGTGTATCCTCGAATACTAATTCTGTACAACGTATAAAGTTAAATATTAGTCAATTATCCCAAACGGTCGTGACGGATTAAAAGATGACTAAGAGATAAAAAGTGATAAGTGTTTAGTTAGAAACAGTTTAATTGTTGTAAAATGAAAAAGAAAAGACTTTTTATGTTTGCGCTTGCGACGCTAGTGTTTGCTGCGTGTAGTGATGACCATGCTATTTCGGATGGGAATAGCGATGTAGTAACCGATCCTTCGGGCGATGCGTGGGTGGCTTTGAATATTAAGACTCCCGCCGCCGTTACCCGTGGATTGAATATCCCTAATCAAGAGAATGCGATAACAGGCGAATATGAGATTGAGGATGTTAAAGCGATTTTCTTCGATGGCGATCAAGATGCGAGTCTAGTTACAAAAGTGATAGACCTAAGTACCGGTTCCGGTGATTTGACATCTTCCGGCGCAAGCAGTAGCAGTAAGGCTTTTCAGATTCCGGCTACTTCTAAGACAATACTGATTATCGCGAATCCGGGTGCCGGTTTCTCCAGCGTCGGGGAAGGCTCTAGTTTCGTGGATGTGAACAAGGCGGTGAAGGATGAGTCGATAACAACGAGTGTCGCGAAAACAGGAACATTTTTGATGGCAAACTCAAAAGGTCATCTGGAACCTTCGGATAACTCGGGAAATACGATAAACTTAACTCTTTATAAGAGCCAAGATGTCGCGGTAAAGAATCCGCTAGCGATTTATATAGATCGTGTTGTCGCTAAAGTACGTGTATATACCAGCGATGGCGCTATGGATAATAGCACGGCATCGATCTATAGCCCGAAATGGATTCTGAACGTTACTAATAAATGGTATTATCCTGTATCGAGGAGGATTAAGACTTGGAATGAAGATCCTGCCAATACTCCGGATGCTCGCGGTACTTGTGTCACTCCATTCGATAGGTATGAGATCGGTTCATACCGGGTAGACCCGAATTACAACAATACGAATATCGGTGAGTGGAACGAGGCGAATCAAATGGCGTATACGAATAATTACAATTTTGTGTCTGCTTCGACGAACGCATCTGCCATATCTTGGAATGAGATAAGTTCAGCATCTAATCCCGTTACTGAATATTGTCTGGAGAATACACAAGAAAAAGAGTATAACAACCATGCTTATACGACCCAAGTCCTTTTACAAGCGAACTTCGCGCCGAAGAAACTGAAAAAATTAGATGGCGGTACGGTTGATGTGGGAGAGGGTGAGTCTTGGATGATCGTAAATGGCGTAAGCTATACATATGATACCTTGATGGACTGGATAGAAAATGAGTTGACAAAGAAATATAAGGATGGGAACCCTGACGGTTATCCAACCTCTATATCAACAGCCTTCAACCGGTATGTAAAATACGTGGATTCCTCCAAGGAGGTTACTATTCCAACCGGAGATGAATTTAAGCAATCCGGTCGAAGCGCAGAAACGCAGGCTGCGGCACTTAAACAGAAATTTGTAGACGCAAGGCTTGCCGTAGAGAATAAAGGGGCGGGTAGTTATGGTACGGTCTTTTATTATGATGGTGGTGTAAGTTATTACAAGATCATGATTAAACATGATGACTCGGATAAGGCGATGAATGAGTTTGGAGAGTTTGGGGTTGTGCGTAATTCCGTTTATGATATTAATATCAAGGGATTTAATAATCCGGGTTATCCTACTATTCCGGATCCGGACCCAGATACGCCAGATGAGAATGATGAGACATGGTTGTCTATCCAGATTAACGTGAACCCGTGGACTTGGTATAGCCAAGAGGAGATCTTATGATTTTAGGTTATTAGTTAGGTATCGCAGGTTAGAAAAGGGGAGTTTCCAAACAGTGTTTTTTCCTTCTGGGAACTCCCTTTAATTAGAGTAAGGATTAATTAGAAAAATAGAAAAATATGAAACAGAACCGTCTTATACGTTATACAATTTGGGGAATCCTTATTATCTGTCCGTGGATATTGACCTCTTGCGATATGTTTCATGAGGATCTTCCCGAATGTCGTTTATTTGTCAAGTTTAAGTACGACTATAATATGCTTTTCACGGATGCGTTCCATACGCAGGTGGATAAAGTGGAGCTTTATGTATTTGACAAAGACGGAAAGTTTCTGTTCAGTCAAGTAGAGGAAGGTGAAGCGTTGGCGACTGGCAATTACCAAATGGAGGTAAAGCTTCCGATAGGAGAATACCAATTTCTGGCTTGGGCCGGCGCACGTGACTCCTACGATATTTATACGCCTAGGGGAGAGAATACGATTACTGATATGAGGTTAAGGCTGAAACGTGAGGAGTCTCTTATCATCAGTAAAGAACTGGAGCCTCTTTGGTATGGTTATATCAGTGACGTTGATTTTACAGGGACCAGCCATCAGACTGAGACGATTGATCTGATAAAAGATACGAATAAGATACGGTTTGTTTTTCAAGGTTATTCCGATAGTTATATCCGGGCTACCTCCGGAGATAATTGGAATGTGAACATGAATGATTATGAATATGAGATCATCGAGTCGAATGGCCATCTGGCCTATGACAACTCGTTATTGGAGGATGATGTGTTAAGTTTCCGACCTTATTATATGGAACAAAAGTCATCATCGGCGGCAGCTGTCGAGTTGAACACGATGCGGTTGATGGAAGATCGGCCGACACGTTTTGTCGTAACGGAGAAGTCTACCGGCAAAAAGGTATTCAATATTAATTTGACAGATTTTTTAGCCTTGACTAGTATGGAGGGAAATAATATGGATGTACAAGAATATCTGGATCGCCAAGATAGATATAAGATTATCTTTTTCTTTGCTGATAATACATGGAATGCCGTACAGGTAAATATAAATGGCTGGACATGGTATCTCCAGTCCGAGGGGATATGAAGGGGCTTTACACGATAAAGGTTAAGGAACTAGCTAACTTCGCCCGGATTCTACTTAAGGATTGAGCCGTGACACCTAGATAAGAAGCTATATATTTTAGGGGGACGGATTGGATGATTTCGGGCTGCTTGTCCAATAGAATGGCGTAACGTTCAATGGCGGTTCGTTTGTAAGAACTTAACCATGAAGTCTCGATCTCAAGCATAAAATTCTCTAGAATCCTTCTTCCGATATTTGCTAATTGCACGGAGGATTGAAATAGGATTTCTAGTTTCTGTTTGGATAGGCAATACGCCTCGCTTTCCGTAACGGCTTCTATGGTATAAAGAGAAGGAGAGCCGGAAGTATATCCCCATACCGGGAGTGCGATCTCGCTCTCCACGGCGAACCAAAAGGTATCTTCCGTCCCATCTTTAAATGTATAAGCCCGCCAGATTCCCTTGGATAAGATATACATATTCGTGTTTATCTCACCTTCATGTACGATTATATCTTTGGGGACAAACGACATCATCTCTGCGCTTTCCAGCAATAACTGCATGGCCTGCTCAGAGATTGAAAACCGTTCCATCACTTTCTGGCGAACTTCCTCTTTCATGCTCTTCTACGTTTCAATAGATAGTATACCACTATGATTACAAAAGTAATTAATTCCGACAAAGGTATGGCCAGCCAAATACCTTTAATTCCGCAGACAACAGGTAGGTACATGAAACTTAGGGTGATAATCACGATTCCTCGTAGAATAGTGAATAGCGTAGCGGGTTTGAAACGTTCTATGCTCTGGTAGTACCCGATACAAACGATATTGAGAGCGAAAAAGACATATCCCAAAGAAAAATAGGGAATGCCGGAGACCGCTATCTCGTAAGCGTTGCCATGATTACCGAGAAATAAGGAGGAGACTTCCGGGCAGAATAAAATAGTACCCACGCAGGCGAGTCCTCCGCACACGACAGCGCATAGTAGGGCTAACTTAAACGCCTGCCGTACTCTTTTCCACTGCTGTATGCCATAGTTGTAGCTTATGATCGGCTGGGTAGACTGGGCGATCGCATTGTTCACCATGAATACGATAGGAAAGCAATAACAGGCTACACTGTAGGCGGCAACCCCGTCTTCCCCAAGGTATCTCATGAATATATAATTACCCACCAGCATCATACAAGCGATAGCTGCCTCAGTTAAGAACGCGGAAGAACCAAGCTTTACCATGTATCCGATATTGCGGATTGTCAATAAGATACTTTTAAGCGAGAATTTAGGGCGGTAAAGATGTAATACTTTAGAAAAACCTACGATATAAACCACGATCATAATACTTCCTACGATTACGGAAATAGCGGAAGCTAAAGCGGCTCCCATTAATCCCCAATGCAATGGGAAAACGAAAATATAGTCTAATGTTAGGTTTATCAGGGCCGGGATAGCGCTGCATAACATGGCGTATGTAGGTGATCCGTCTAACCGGATAATGAATAACCCGATATTCAATAACATGTAAAAGGCAAGGAACGGGACGATCCAGTTCATATATTCCAATACGGAGGGCAATAATTGTTCGGAACTACCCAATAAAAGAGCGACCTCAGTACGGAATGTCATCACTAACAAGGAAAGCGATAACATAATACATAATGAGACCGAAAGTGCTTGCGTGATATTAATATTCGCTACCTTGACTTTCTGGTGTGAAAGGTGGATCGAGGCGACGATAGATGCGCCTACTCCGAACATAAGCCCGATTCCGGTTGCTAACATGAAAAAAGGAGCCACGATATTTACCGCAGCCAAGGCGTCACTTCCTACGCCTCTTCCTACGAATATTCCATCGGCGATATTTATAGTGGCGGAAAGGACCATACCTAATAAGGTAGGGATAAACATCATACGGAACAACTTCGGAATGTTCATTGTTCCAAAATCAATACTGTCTTGCATCATCAGTTTCTTTTCTTTTTATTTTTGCGGCACAAAAGTAGGCTTCTCCATTTAGAAAAAAGTTACCATTAGGGTAAAAAACGGAGTATTTATCAAGTTTGAATTCGATAGCTTATATTTCCTTTGTACATTTGTCCATAATTAAATATTATAGTGACATAATGAAAGACGCATTTATAAAACTGCATATATCTATTATTTTGGCAGGTGC
Organism: Parabacteroides sp. AF27-14; assembly: GCF_003635425.1. Lineage (NCBI taxonomy): Bacteria > Pseudomonadati > Bacteroidota > Bacteroidia > Bacteroidales > Tannerellaceae > Parabacteroides > Parabacteroides sp. AF27-14. The sequence goes on along the minus strand of NZ_QTLZ01000008.1, from coordinate 90,012 downwards.
GACGGGCATATTTGGAAAATTGATTAGCTTGAATGAAGCCCTATTGGTCTGGTATCGTATGATGCTTGCGTCTTTGTTGTTTTTACTCGTTTTATCCGTCGGCAAAAGATTGAATCGAATTTCTTTCGGGGATGCCTTGAGAATAGGGGGATTAGGGTTATTGCTGGGATTGCATTGGGTTTTCTTTTATGGAAGTATAAAGGCTTCGAATGTGTCTATTGGAGTGGTTTGTTTTTCTCTGGTAGGTTTCTTTACGGCTTTTCTAGAACCATTGATTAATTGTCATAGAGTGTCTTTCAAGGAGGTTGTTTTTAGTTTGTTGACTTTATTCGGGGTGGTGCTGATTTTCCATTTTGATACTCGCTATCGTTTAGGAATAGGTTTGGGTATTATATCATCCGCTTTAGCGGCTTTGTTCACGATCACGAATAAGAAGATCGGAAATAATTATTCAACAAGTACCATGCTCTTGTATGAAATGGTAGGTGGCTTTATCGGGCTTTCCTGTATTTTACCGTTCTATTTGCGATATTTTCCTGTATCGACGATTGTTCCCGGGCTATTAGATTTTACTTATTTATTGCTTTTAGCTTCTGTTTGTACGATTGGTTTGTATTTACTTCAGATACAAGTCCTGAAAAAGATCTCTGCGTTCACGGTAAACTTGAGTTATAATCTGGAACCTATTTATAGCATTATCTTGGCTATGCTTCTTTTTAGTGAGGCTAAAGAGTTGAACGCCGCTTTTTATATAGGGCTAGGGGTAATAATATTGTCTGTCATCTTACAAACACTAAGTGTTATTCGATCAAACAAGAAGATTTAGTGTAGGTAACAAAAAATCTAAAAAGTCCCACAAATCGTTGGATTTGTGGGACTTAACTGTTCATTGTCTGGTTAGTTCTGCGGAGAGAGCGGGATTCGAACCCGCGAAACCCTTTAGGGGTTTACACGCTTTCCAGGCGTGCCTCTTCAACCACTCGAGCATCTCTCCAAGGTCTTGTTGAAACCGGGTGCAAAGGTATTGATTTTTTTTGATTATGCAAGAGTTTCGCTTGCGAATTTACATAGAGATGCAATGTCTGGATGCGATTACTTGGCTCACCCGATATTTATTGGGAACAGAGTTAATTCAAAGGGATAAAACAAGAATCGCGGATGTCAGCTTAACGCGATGAATGGTATCTTTTTGATTGAAATGCCTTCTTTTTCACGACACGGCTCTCTGGCTATAAAAGCCAACGAGCGTAAACG